>NZ_JBQENM010000010.1:0-328561 GCF_052044795.1 Ensifer sp. 22521 | reverse complement strand
TTCATCAACGAGCGCGTCCACGCCAATATCCAGAAGGACGGCACCTATTCGGTGGTGCCGCGCATGTGGGGCGGCGTCACCAATTCCGGGGAATTGCGGGCGATCGCCGACGTGGTCGACAAGTTCGATATCCCCCTGGTCAAGGTGACGGGAGGCCAGCGCATCGACCTGCTCGGCATCGAGAAGGAAGACCTGCCGGCGGTCTGGGCGGATCTCGGCAAGGCCGGCTTCGTCTCCGGCCAGGCCTATGCCAAGGGGCTGCGCACGGTGAAGACCTGCGTCGGCTCCGACTGGTGCCGCTTCGGTACCCAGGATTCGACGGGGCTCGGCATCCGCATCGAAAAGTTCATGTGGGGCTCGTGGACGCCGGCCAAGCTGAAGATGGCGGTCTCCGGCTGTCCGCGAAATTGTGCCGAAGCCACCTGCAAGGATATCGGCGTCGTCTGCGTCGACAGCGGCTTCGAGATCCATTTTGCCGGTGCCGCCGGGCTCGACATCAAGGGCACGGAAGTGCTCGGTCTGGTGAAGACCGAGGACGAGGCGCTGGAGCATATCGTGGCGCTGACGCAGATGTATCGCGAACAGGCCCGTTACCTCGAGCGCATCTACAAATGGGCGAAACGCATCGGCCTCGACGAAATCCGTCGCCAGATCATGGGTGATGCCGACAAGCGCAAGGCCTATTTCGACCGCTTCGTCTTCAGCCAGAAATTCGCCCAGGTCGATCCCTGGTCGGAGCGCGTCTCCGGCAAGGACAAGCACGAGTTCCGGCCGATGGCGACGGTCGGTTTTTCAGAAGCCGCGGAGTGAGGGCATGGATATGAACTGGATCTCAATCGGCGACATCTCCGACATTCCGCTGAGGGGCGCGCGCTGCGTGAAGACGCCCCAGGGCAAGATCGCCGTGTTCCGCACGGCCGAAAACGAGGTGTTCGCCATCGAGGATCATTGCCCGCACAAGGGCGGACCGCTGTCGCAAGGCATCGTGCACGGCACGGCCGTTACCTGCCCCTTGCACAATTGGGTAATCTCGCTCGAAACGGGCAAGGCGCTCGGCGCCGACGATGGCGCGGTGCGCACGATTGCCGTGCGCAATGACGGCGGCGCGCTGTTTATCGCCCTCGAAAGCCTGCTGATCGCGGCGGAGTAATCGCATGGATGATTGCGTCCCCCGTTCTGTTCTCTTGCGCGCTACCTCACGCTCTTCCTCATCCCTGTGCATGTCACAGGGATCCAGCAGCGCCGCGTCTACGGCGCGAAGGGGACCCATCACGCGAAAGATTTCGCGTGATTGGATTCCTGTCACAAGCACAGGAATGACGGAGGAAGGGCTTCAGGGCGCCGGTTCAACTGCGCCTCAACGCGGGAGGAGGACAGGCAATGCCCTCTGAGACGAGAACCACCTGTCCCTATTGCGGCGTCGGCTGCGGCGTGATCGCGACAGTGGCCGAGGACGGCGCCGTCTCCGTTCGCGGCGACGTCGAGCATCCTGCCAATTTCAGCAGGCTGTGCTCCAAGGGCTCGGCGTTGGCCGAGACCCTCGATCTAGACGGCAGGCTTCTTTACCCCGAGGTCGACGGCAAGCAGGCCGGCTGGGACGAGGCGCTCGATATCGTCGCCACACGTTTCGCTCAGGCGATCGCAGAACATGGGCCGGATTCGGTTGCCTTCTATGTCTCCGGGCAGTTGCTGACCGAAGACTATTACGTCGCCAACAAGCTGATGAAGGGTTTCATCGGCTCGGGCAACATCGACACCAACTCGCGGCTCTGCATGTCCTCCTCGGTCGCCGGCCATCGCCGCGCCTTCGGGTCGGACACGGTGCCGGGCTGCTACGAGGATCTGGAGCTTGCCGATCTCGTGGTGCTGACAGGCTCCAATCTCGCCTGGTGCCACCCGGTGCTCTATCAGCGCCTTGCCGCGGCAAAGGCGGCGCGGCCCGAGATGCGGGTGGTGGTGATCGATCCGCGCCGGACGATGACCGTCGATATCGCCGACATGCATCTTGCCATCCGGCCGGATGGTGACGTGGCGCTGTTCAACGGCCTTTTCGCCCATCTGGCCGCCAGCCCCACTAACGACCGGTCCTTTATCGCTGCCCATACCAGCGGCTTCGCCGAAGCCTTCGCAGCGGCGAGCGCGCTTGACGAGTCCGCCTTGGCACAATCGACCGGGCTCGAACCGTCGGAAATCACCGCCTTCTTCCGCCTGTTCGAAACGACGGAAAACGTCGTCACCTGCTACAGCCAGGGCGTCAACCAGTCCTCCTCGGGCACCGACAAGGTCAACGCCATCATCAACTGTCATCTCGTCACCGG
This sequence comes from Ensifer sp. 22521, assembly GCF_052044795.1. Taxonomy (NCBI): domain Bacteria; kingdom Pseudomonadati; phylum Pseudomonadota; class Alphaproteobacteria; order Hyphomicrobiales; family Rhizobiaceae; genus Ensifer; species Ensifer sp. 22521. Next base: position 326,243 of record NZ_JBQENM010000010.1, on the reverse strand, counting down.
CCGCATTGGCCGGCCGGGCATGGGGCCGTTTTCGCTGACCGGTCAGCCCAATGCCATGGGCGGCCGCGAGGTCGGCGGCCTCGCCAACATGCTTGCCGCCCATATGGACATCGAAAAGGCCGGGCACCGCGATCAGGTGCGCCGCTTCTGGGGCGCGCCATCGATCGCGACCAGGCCGGGGCTGAAGGCGGTCGACATGTTTCGTGCGGTTGCAGACGGCCGGATCAAGGCGATCTGGATCATGGCGACCAATCCCGCGGTCTCCATGCCGGATGCCGACGCCGTCGCGGCCGCACTCAAGTCCTGTCCCTTCGTCGTCGTCTCCGATGTGCTCCAGGAGACCGACACCACCCGTCACGCCCATGTGCTCCTGCCCTCGCTCGGCTGGGGCGAGAAGGACGGGACGGTCACCAATTCCGAGCGCCGTATCTCCCGCCAGCGCGGCTTTCTCGCGGCCCCGGGGGAGGCCCGCGCCGACTGGTGGCAGCTGAACGAAGTGGCGCGCCGTATGGGGTTCCAGGGTGCCTTCGCCTATACCTCACCCTCAGAAATCTTCGCCGAGCATGCCGGTCTTTCGGCGTTCGAGAATGACGGGCGGCGCGATTTCGACATCGGCGCCCATGCGGAGATCGATGCTGCGGCCTACGACGCGCTCGCGCCGTTCCAATGGCCGCAATCGCTGGGGAAGCCAGAGGGCGAGACCCGCTTCTTTGCCGATGGTGGCTTCTTCCACGCGGATGGGCGTGCCCGCTTCGTCGCGGTTGCGAGCGCCGTGCCGGCCCGCGTCAGCGGCGGCTTCCCTTTGACCTTGAACACCGGCCGCGTGCGCGACCACTGGCACACGATGACCCGCACCGGTAAGAGCGCGCGCCTCTCCGCCCACCTCGCCGAACCTTTCGTCGAGATCCACCCGCGTGACGCGATGGATCTTGGCATCGCCCCCGCCGATCTCGTTTCCCTTGAGAGCCCTTACGGCTCGGCGATCGTCCGCGCACTCATCACTGAGCGCCAGGCGCGTGGGAATCTCTTCGTGCCCATGCACTGGAACGACCAGTTTGCCGCCAAGGCGCGCATCGATGCGCTGGTCCCGCCGGTTACCGATCCGGTCTCGGGCCAGCCGGCCTCGAAAAATGCCGCCGTTGCGATCCGCCGTTTTTCCGCTTCGACCTACGGCTTTGCGGTCAGCGCGTCGAAACCCTCGGGTCTCGATCTCGGCTACTGGGCCGTCGCCAAGGCGAGGGGCGGTTGGCGTCTGGAACTTGCTGCAGAGACGACGCCGGAGGATTGGGTCGCCTGGTGCCGGAAGACCTTTGGCCTTACTGGGGACATCGAGCCGATCGGCTATGCGGATGGGCCCTCCGGCCAAAGACGGCTCGCCTTCTTCGACGGCGATCGCTTGCTGCTGGCGCTGTTTCTCGCACCTGAACCCGTCGCCGTAGCCCGCAACTGGGCGGTCGAACAGCTGAGCGCCTCGCATACGGACCTGCGCACGCGCTTTGCGCTCGTTGCCGGCCGGCCGGGCGCCGACCGGCCGGACCCCGGCGCGACCGTCTGCTCCTGTTTCAATGTCGGCGTCAATCAGATCGTCGCGGCTGTCCGCGGCGGCTGCCGTTCGGTTGAAGCTGTCGGGCGGGCGCTGAGCGCCGGAACCAATTGCGGCTCCTGCCGCGCCGAGATCAGGGGGATCGTCGATGGATGCCTTGCTGCCGCTGCGGAATGAAATTCAATCGCGCCGCGAGCCGGTGCGCATGGCCGCGCTTGCCAAGCTGCCGGTCTTCTGGTCGCTCGAAGCCAAGCGTGTCGTGGTGGCGGGCGGCAGCGATGCCGCGGCCTGGAAGGCGGAACTGCTGGCCGCCTGCGGCGCCGAGGTTCATATCTATGCGCCGGAGGAAGAGCTCGGCGAGGTCTGCGCGGCTTTGATCAGCCAGGGCGCCGCTCATCCCACTGGTCGTCTCGTCCATCACCGCGAGAGCTGGCAGGCGAATGTGCTTGCCGGTGCCGCGCTTGCGGTCGCCGATTGCGAGAGCGACGACGAAGCGCAAGCCTTTTTTGCGGCGGCGCAACAGGCCGGCGTACCGGTCAATGTCATCGACAAGCCCGCTTTCTGCCAGTTTCAGTTCGGTTCCATCGTCAACCGCTCGCCGGTCGTGGTGTCGATCTCGACCGATGGTGCGGCACCCATCCTCGCCCAGGCGATCCGCCGGCGCATCGAGACGCTGCTGCCGCCGGTGCTGAAGGATTGGGCAGCGCTGGCGCAGGCTTTGCGAGACAAGGTCAATGCCCGGCTCAAGCCCGGCGCGCCGCGCAGCGCCTTCTGGGAGCGGTTCGTCGATCTCGCTTTTCAAGCGACACCGGAGGAGGGTGTCGAGACGCGGCTGGTGGCGGAGATGGAGCGCTTGTCGGCGAACCATGCCGCCACCGGTCGCGTGACGCTTGTCGGCGCTGGCCCCGGCGACAGCGAGTATCTGACGCTGAAGGCGGTACGGGCCCTACAAGCCGCCGACGTCATCCTGTTCGACGATCTCGTTTCGAACGAGGTTCTGGAGCTCGCCCGGCGCGAGGCCAAGCGCATGCTGGTCGGCAAGCGCGGCGGGCGCGAGAGCTGCCGGCAGGAGGACATCAACGACATGATGGTGGCGCTGGCGCGCGCCGGCAAACGTGTCGTTCGCCTGAAGGCCGGCGATCCCATGATCTTCGGCCGTGCCGGCGAAGAGATCGCCCGTCTGGAGCAGGAAGGGATCCCGGTCGATGTCGTGCCCGGCATCACCGCCGCAAGCGCCATGGCGGCGCGTCTCGGCCTGTCGCTCACCCATCGCGACCATGCCCAGGCGGTGCGCTTCGTCACCGGCCACTCCCGTCATGGCGGTTTGCCGTCGGACATGGACTGGCGCGCTTTGGCCGATCCGAAGACCACGACGATCTTCTACATGGGCGGTCGCACTGCACCTGCTATCGCCGCGCGCCTCCAGGCGGAGGGATTATCCGGCGAGACCCCGGTCGTCATCTCGGCCAATGTCAGTCGCGACAACGAGCGGCGCTGGCAAGGCGCCTTGCGCGACCTTGCCACAGGCATCGCCGTGATCGGCTACGACGATCCGGTCCTGATCGGCATAGGTGCCGCTTTTGGCGTCAGGCGGGTGCCGAGGGCGGCCATCCGACCTGCGCCTTTTGCCGCAGGTTCGCTTGCAGGTTGAAACCTTCTCTCGCTCGGCGTTGCAATCACCGGCCGCATGCTTACCTTGCCGCGCGGTAGAGTGATGTCGATGACGGGAGATTCGCCAGATGCTGGACCTGCGTGTTCACTTCCTTGAGGCCTATGGATCGCTTGCCGCTTGGCGCGAACAGATTTTGCGCCAGGTGGACGAGACGGCCGAGCGGGTCGGCGCGCGTGTTCCTGCCGCCGACAGTGCCGCTCCCATCGATATCGTCGTCGAAAACAGGCCGGGAGAGACCATTCCCGAACTGGGTGTGGCCGGTAGCTGCTATCGCAGAGGATTGGTCTACCTGACGCTCGACCCCGACAACGAGAACTTCCATGCCAGCCTTGCCGCCGGCGAGTTGCGGAGAATGTTGACGCATGAGCTGCATCATTCCTTCCGCCACGCGACCTGCGGCTACGGCTCCAAGCTCGGCGAAGCTCTGGTCACCGAGGGCCTTGCGGATGCCTTCGATGTCGAGATCAATGGCGGCGACGGCCATCCTTGGAACCACGCGATTGCAGCGGGCGATTGGGCAGATTTGCTGGAGCGCGCCGAGCGGGAACTCTGGGCGGAGGGCTATGATCATGCCGGCTGGTTCTTTGGCTGCGATCGTGCGCTGCCGCGCTGGGCCGGCTATACGATCGGCTATCACCTTGTGAAAACTTATCTCGCAGCGAACCCCGATGCACACCCGTCGCAGATGACGGCGACACCTGCTTCCGTCGTCATCGGCGAAGACTGGGCGCCGTTGGAGCAAGGCCTGCTGGCCGCCGCTTGAGCGGCCAGAGCGGGATGAGGAAAAGTGTGTGCGGTTTTCCGCCCGCATCCCGCTCTAAACCATCGTGATCTAAGAGTAGGGCGCCTCATCGCGGTCGCGTCCGGGCAATTTCCTGACATCGCCGATCCAGGGCAGCGCCGAGGAGCACCAGATCTGCGACCGTGGCTTGAGCTCCCGGCGCTGGTTGATCGTGCCGACCCGGATGCCGACTTCCAACGCATCCTCGTCCGTGCCGGTCGTATAGATCGGCGAGCCGCAGTTCGGGCAGAAGAACTGCAGCCGCTGGCGACCGTTTTCAGCGACCTTCGTATAGAGCTTCGGTTCGCCGCCGGTCAGCCGGAAGTTCTCGCGGGCAGTACCTGCGGTCACGCGATAGGCGGATCCCGTCAGTTGCTGGCAATCGGTGCAATGGCAGATCGCGACGTCGCCCGGATCGATCTCGGCCTCATAGGTCACGTAGCCGCAGTGGCATTGCCCGTCGATGCGCATGGAGGCCTCCCTGAAAGCACAGAAGCTAGAGCGGAGCAGCAAAAAGTGTATGCCGCTTTCCGGGTTTGAGCTTGGATAGCTCACGCCTGACTATCGACGACAATCGCCACTGGCTGCAGCGGCTGGAGGCATGGGGCCACGATTGCGTAAGTAGAAACTTACACGCCGGTGAACAGCCACTCGTGTTCGCGGGCGTTGTGGAACTTCCAGATACGCTTCGGCCCGGCCATGACGTTGAGATAGTAGACGTCGTAGCCGTGTACTGCGGCAACGGGGTGATATCCCTTCGGCACCAGCGTCACGTCGCCGTCCTCGACCGCCATGGTCTCGTCCAGCGAGCGGTCGTCGGTATAGACGCGCTGCATGGCGAAACCCTGCGGCGGGTTCAGCCGGTGATAGTAGGTCTCTTCCAGATAGCTTTCGGCCGGCAGGTCGTCCTGGTCGTGCTTGTGCGGCGGGTAGGACGAGGTGTGGCCACCGGGCGTGATCACCTCGACGACAAGCAGCGACTGCGCCGAACCGTCGTCTTCCGGCATGATGTTGGTAACGTAGCGGGTGTTGGTGCCCTTGCCGCGGGTCGTCTGCGGATGCGTGCCCGGCGCGATGACCTTCGCCTTGAAGCCGTCGCCGCCCGGTGCGGAGCAGATGGCGAGGTCGAGGTCCGAGGTCGCCGTTGCCTGCCAGCGGCTGCCCTTCGGCACATAGACGGCGTATGGCTGGCCCTCGAACGGCGTCATGCGCTCGCCGAGTTCGCCGAAGCTTTCGCCGCCGACGGATACCTTCGCCTTACCGGAGACCAGCACCAGGCAGAATTCCTTGTCGCCGGTCTCGCCTTCTGTCGTCTCGCCTGCCTTCAGTCGTTCGAGCGCGAAGCCGACATAGGTCCAGCCGGCGCTCTCCGGCGTCACGTTTTGCATCAGGCCGGACTTGGCCTTCGGTTTGACGAGCAGCTTGGACATGTGACGGTCTCCCTGATTCCTTTCCCGGGGCGCTCCGAACGTGTGGCTTGCCCCTCACCCTAACCCTCTCCCCGCAGGCGGGAAGAGGGAATCTGGAGTTTGCCGCATGCTCTCCACCTTACGTCGCGAGGAATTGGGGAGCCAGCGGCATATCCCTTCTCCCCGCCAGCGGGAGAAGGTGGCGGCAGCCGGATGAGGGGCACGCCCCGTGAAGTCCGGCAACCGAAAGCATGGGCTTACTTGTCGAGCCCGGCTTCCTTGGCAAAGGCCTTCAGCGACTTCAGCCCGAGCGACTGGTATTCGAACGGGTTGCGCACGGCCGAATCCTGTTCGGCCTCGATCACCAGCCAGCCGGAATAGTCGTGCTCGGCGGCGATTTTCAGCACGGGCAGGAAGTCGACGCCGCCCTCGCTGTCGCCGGGCACGGTGAAGACGCCGCGGCGCACGCCTTCGAGAAAGGAGAGGCCTTCACCTTCGACGACTTTGCGGACGGCCGGCCGCACGTTCTTGCAATGGATGTGACGCACACGATGCATGTATTTCTTCGCGACCTCAGCCGGATCGGAGCCGCCGAACCAGGCGTGGCCGGTATCGAGCAGCAGCTTTGTGGCCGGGCCGGTGTTCTGCATCAGGAGGTCGATTTCCTCGCCGGTCTGGACGATCGTGCCCATGTGGTGGTGGTAGACGAGGTCGATGCCCTGGTCGGCGCAATACTCAGCGATCGCTTCGAGGTCGGCACCGAACTTCTTCCACTGGTCGGCCGGCAGCACCGGCTTATCGTTGGCAACCGACTTCGTGTCGTCGCCATGAATGGCGTTCGAGGTTTCGCAGACGATCGCCACCTTGCAACCATTGTGCTTCAGGAGGTCGAGATGTGGCTGGATCGCCTTCTTCTCGGCCTCGACGTCGTGGGTGAGCAAGTTGGTCGAATGCCAGCCGGAAACGAAGACGAGATCGTAGGAGGCGAGCTTCTGCTTCAGTGCCTCCGGATCGCTTGGCATCTTGTGCCCCTTCTCGATGCCGTCGAAGCCGATCTTCTGGCAATCGGAGAGGCAATCCTCGAGCGTCAGATGCGCGCCGATCGTATGATCGTCGTCGTTGCTCCAGGCGATCGGGTTGGTTCCGTAGCGGATCATGTTAGTCGTTTCCTATAGCATTGTCCGCGCAGGCGGATCGTTCGTGGTGCCTCATGGGTGCGCAGCGGGGACGGGGCGATTGCCCCCTCATCCGGCTGCCGCCACCTTCTCCCCGCAGGCGGGGAGAAGGGAAATGCCGCGCCCTCCGTGTTCCCTCTCCCCGCTCGCGGGGAGAGGGTTAGGGGCCGCTCTCGATGTCTCATCCTTCCGGACGTTGCCCGACAGGCAAAGACGCGGGCGCCGAAAGGGCAATCTTAGCCGAAGCGCTGGGAGGTGAGCGCCTTTACGTAGCCCTCGCGCGCCTCGTTGACTTGCTTGCGGCCCGAGACTTCGGGCACTGCCACATCCCACCAGTGGCCGCCGGCCTCGGTGGTGATCAGCGGGTCGGTGTCGATGACGATGACGGTCGTGCGCGCCTCGCCCGCCGTCTCCTTGAGGGCCGCTTCGAGCTCGGAGATCGAGCCGACCTTGCGGGTGACGGCGCCCATCGCGGCAGCGTGGGCCGCGAAGTCGATCTGCGGCAGCTCGACGTGATGGGTGTCCTTCAAGAGATTGTTGAAGTTGGCGCCGCCGGTGCCCATCTGCAGCCGGTTGATGCAGCCGTAGCCGGCATTGTCGAGCAGCACGATGGTGAACTTGGCGCCGAGCATGATCGAGGAGGCGATCTCCGAGTTCAGCATCATATAGCTGCCGTCGCCGACCATGACGATGACATCGCTCTCAGGCTTCGCAAGCTTGACGCCAAGGCCGCCGGCGACCTCGTAGCCCATGGTCGAGAAGCCGTATTCCATGTGGTAGCCGCCAGGCTCTTCCGCCTGCCAGAGCTTGTGCAACTCGCCGGGCAGACCGCCGGCGGCGCAGACGAGCGTCGTGTTCTTGCCGCCGCGGGCGCGCTGCACGGCGCCGATCACCTGGGCGTCGGAGGGAAGTGCCGAATTGGTCGTGGCGGTCGCCTTGTCGGCAGCGGCGAGCCATTCGGACTTGCCGGCCTTCGCCTTCGCGGTCCAGCTCGGATCGGCCTTGTAGCCGCCGAGGCCACCGGAGATGCGGTTGAGGCCGGCGCGTGCGTCGGCGATCAGCGGCAGGCCGTTGTGCTTGCCGGCATCGAACGGTTGGACGTTGAGGCCGATGATCTTCAAGGCATCATTCTTGAAGAGCGCCCAGGAACCGGTGGTGAAGTCCTGCAGGCGCGAGCCGACAGCAAGCACCACGTCGGCCTCTTCTGCGAGCGCGTTGGATGCGGAGGTTCCGGTCACGCCGACCGAGCCCATGTTGAGCGCGTGTGAGTGCGGCAGCGCCGACTTGCCGGCCTGGGTCTCGACGACGGGGATGCCGTGCTTTTCAGCGAAGTCGCCGAGTTCCTTGGTCGCTTCCGAATAGAGCACGCCGCCGCCAGCGACGATGATCGGCTTCTTCGCTTCCTTGAGCGCCGCAATCGCTGTCGCCAGCTCGTCGAGATCGGGCTCGATCCGGCGCGGCACCCAGACCTTCTCGTCGAAGAAGTTTTCCGGATAGTCGTAGGCCTCCGCCTGCACGTCCTGGCAGAGCGACAGCGTCACCGGACCGCAATCGGCCGGATCGGTCAGCACCTGCATGGCGCGGCGCAGCGCCGGGATGATCTGTTCAGGGCGGGTGATGCGGTCGAAGTAGCGCGATACCGGACGGAAGCAGTCATTGGCCGAGATCGTGCCGTCGCCGAAGCTCTCGACCTGCTGCAGCACCGGATCGGGGCGGCGGTTGGCAAAGACATCGCCCGGCAGGAAGAGCACGGGCAGGCGGTTGACGTGGGCAAGGGCAGCCGACGTCACCATGTTGAGCGCGCCGGGGCCGATCGAGGTCGTGCAGGCCATGAAGCGGCGGCGGAAGCTCGCCTTGGCAAAGGCAATCGCGGCATTGGCCATGCCCTGCTCGTTCTGGGCGCGATAGGTCGGCAGCGTGTCCTTGATCGCATGCAGCGCTTCGCCGACGCCGGCGACGTTGCCGTGGCCGAAAATGGCGAAGACGCCGCCGAAAATCGGCACCTTCTTGCCGTCGATGACGGTCATCTGGCGCGTCAGGAACCGCGCCACGGCCTGTGCCATGGTCAGGCGCACGGTCTTCTGGCTCATAATCTGTTTCCTCCTCGTGGCGGAATCGTCCGGTTCCGCCCTGCTTGCCGCATTGTCGACGGGTGCCCGTCGATCCTATGCCGCCTTTGTTTCACCCAGTTGCAGCCAGAGATCCACCAACGCCCCAAATTTTCCGGCCATATCGGCGATCGCCTGCTCGTCGCTCATCGTGCCGCCGAGCCAGGCCTTGCCGGCATCGGCGAAGATCGTGCGGCCGACGGCGAAGCCCTTGACCGTCTTCGAGGTGCGGGCGGCTGCAAATCCATCCTTGAGCTGCTCGTAGGGCGCTTCGAGGCCGAGCAGCACCACGCCGCGGCAGAGCGGATCGCGCGCCTCGATCACGGCGTCGATCGCCGCCCAGGCGCCGCGGCTTGCCTGCGGCTCGAGCTTCCACCAGTCCGGTTTGAGGCCGGCATCGTAGAGCTCGTTGAGCGCCCGTGGAATCGTCTGGTCGTCGAGCTTGCCATGCTTGCCGGCGATGATCTCGATCAGGATCTCGCGACCGACCTTGCGGGCCGCTTCGAAGGCCGAGCGGAGCTTCGCCACCTGCTGCGCCTTGAGGTCTGCCGGATCATCCGGGTGGTAGAAGGAGAGCACCTTGATGCAATGATCGACCGGCCAATCGATCAGGCGGCTGCCGAGGTCCTGGCTGAATTCGAACTGCAGCGGCCGCGAGCCCGGGAGCTCGATCGGCTTGCCGATCCAGAAATCGCGGTGTGCACCGGCGGCATAAAGCGCATCGCGGCCGTATTTGTCGTCGATCAGCATGCCGAAGCCCGAGCGTCCGGCCGCGACTTGCGCCGCTGCCTTGACCGCCAGCACCTTGAAGGCAGGAATGCGCGCGAGAAGCGCCTGGTCTCCGGCTGCCATGTCTTCGAGCTGGCTGCGATGGTCGATCGCAAGCGCCATCAGAAGCGGAATGTCGCGACGACGGGTGGTTGCCCAGTGAACGTGGTTGATCGCCTCGTCCTTGCGCAGCGCCCGCTCCTTGCTGCCGTTTTCGAGGAAGAACTGTAGTTCGGTCCAGGTCGGGATTTCAGGCGCACAGAGCAGGCGCGAGACGGCAAACGCGCCGCAGGCATTGGCCCAGGTGGCCGAGGTCGCGTGCGGTTCGTTCTTCAGCCAGCCGCGCAGGAAGCCGGACATGAAGGCGTCGCCGGCGCCGAGCACGTTGTAGACCTCGATCGGGAAGCCCTTGCCGACGATGCCGTCTTCGAGATTGTCGGAGATAGGGCCGTCATAGACGATGCAACCCATCGGTCCGCGCTTCAGAACGATCGTCGCCTTGGAAAGCGAGCGGATTGTCTTCAGCGCTTGCAAGAGGTCGCTTTCGCCGGACGCGATCAGCACTTCCTCTTCCGTGCCGACGATCAGGTCGCAATCGGCAAGAACGGTCTTCAGGTGCGCCGAAACCCGGTCGGAGGCGATGTAGCGGCTCTCGCCGGCATCATGGCCGGCAAGACCCCAGAGGTTCGGACGGTAGTCGATGTCGAAGACGATCCTGGCGCCGCTTTCCTTGGCAAGGCGCATGGCCTTGCGTTGGGCGGCGTCGGTGTTCGGCTTGGAGAAATGCGTGCCGGAGACGAGGATGGCGCGGGCCGAGCGGATGAAGTCTTCCGAAACGTCGTCTTCGCAGAGCGCGTTGTCGGCGCAGTTGTCGCGGTAGAAGAGCAGCGGGAAGGACTTGTCGTTTTCGACCGCGAGGATGGCGAGCGCCGTCAGCCGCTCCGGATCGGTGACGATGCCGCGCGTCTCGACGCCTTCACGGATGAGCTGCTCACGGATGAAGCGGCCCATCTGTTCGTCGCCGACGCGGGTCAGCAACGCCGACTTGAGGCCCAGGCGGGCCGTGCCGACCGAGATGTTGCACGGGCACCCGCCGACCGACTTGGCAAAGCTCGAAACGTCTTCAAGCCGCGTGCCGATCTGCTGGCCGTAGAGATCGACCGAGGCTCGGCCGATGGTGATCAGGTCGAGCGACTTTGCTCCCTGTGCCGAAACGTTCTGGCTCACTGCTTCCTCCCCGCGGACACCTTGGCGGGCCCGACCATTTTCGTACTGTGGGTGATGGCGCTATGAAACATAAATTCCGACGTTTCGTCAATATGGAATTTTCATTCTATCTGTTCCGTTTGGCCTAGCCACCTTCGGCAAGGCGCTGACGCTTCTCCGCAATGGCGACCGTAAGCGCCATGGCAAAGGCCATGCTGGCGGAAAGCGAACGGAACCCGGCATGGTCGGCCTCGACCAGTTCGAACCAGACCTTCGAGGATTCCGCGAGCGGCGAGAAGGCCGAATCCGTCAGCGACACGACCGGCACCTTGCGTTCGGCGAGAAGCCGCGCCTGGGCGGCGCTTTCGGAGGCATAGGGGGAGAAGCTGACGGCAAAGGCCGCATCGTTCTTCGTCGCCATGGCCAGCACATCCTCGTCGATGCCGGCGGCCGTGCCGACGAGCTGGTACTTCACCTTCAGCTTGCCGAAGGCATAGGCCATGTAGCTGGAGATCGGGTAGGAGCGGCGCTTGGCGATCAGGTAGATCGTGTCGGCCTTGGCGAGGATATCGACGGCGCGCTCGAAGGCTTCGGGATCGACCGAGGAGGCGATGTTGTCGAGCGAGCGGTGGGCGGCGGCGACGAAGCCGTTGAAGATCGAGCCGCTTTCGAGCTTGCTGTGATCGTTGGCGCTGAGCGCCTTCAGCCGATCCTCGTAACCGGGCGTGCGCTCGCGCAGCCGCGCGCGAAAGATCTGCTGCAGGCTGGAGAAGCCCTCGAAGCCGAAATGCTGGGCGAAGCGCACCAGAGTCGACGGCTGCACTTCGGCGGAGGTCGCGATGCTTGCCGCCGTGCCGAAGGCGATTTCGTCAGGGTTGTCGAGCGAGTAGGCGGCGACCTGGCGCAGCCGTTTCGGTAGCTGCGCCTTGCGTTCCAGAATGGCGGCCTTCAGCGCCTCGAAATCCTGCGGGACCTCCGTCGTCGTTTCCGGCATGGCCATGTCTTATTCGTCTCCTCGGTCTTCGGTGTCGTTTGCATCCTCACTCTAATCGATTAGTCGGGAACGGCATAGAACAGACGTTCCATTTTTCCGGGAGCACTTCCAGCAAAAGTGCGCAGCGGTTTCGCGTCCGGAATGCGCACCAGGATAGAGCGTCCCCAAGTGACCGCAGTCGTTGGAACGGTCTAGATATGCACCCATTCATTGGTCTTGGCCGACTGATAGGTCGCCGACAGCACCTTCTGTACCTCAAAGCCTTCGCGGAAATCGGTCGAGGGTGATTTGCCCCCGGCGATGGCGTCGAGGAATTCCTTGACCTCGATCGCCTTCAGGTCGTTGAAGCCGATCTGGTGGCCGGGAGCCACGCAGAAGGCGCCATAGGGCGGATGCTCCGGTCCCGCCCAGATGGTGCGGAAGCCGCGGGTGCGGATGTCGTCGCCGGTCTTGTAGAGGCGGATTTCGTTCAGCCGCTCCTGGGTGAAGACGATGCTGCCCTTGGAGCCGTAGATTTCGAAATCGTGCTGCATCTTGCGCCCCGTTGCGATCCAGCTGGCCTCGAAGCTGCCGGTGGCGCCGTTCTCGAACCGCACGAAGGCGCGCGTGATGTCGTCGACCTCGACGGCGCGTGTTTCGCTGGAGCCGGCGGCAACGGGGCGTTCCGGAATCTGGATGATGGTTTCGGCCAACACCGCTTTGATCGGGCCGACGAGGTGGCGCATGGAGGCGATGATGTGGCTGCCGATATCGGCAAGCGCGCCGCCGCCGCTGGCCGGGTTCAGGCGCCAGCCCCACGGCACGTTGGCATCGGCCATGAAATCTTCCGCATGGATGCCGCGCATCGAGCGGATCTCGCCGATCTCGCCGCTTTCGATGATGTCTTTGGCAAGGAAGATCAGCGGGTTCTTGAGATAGTTGAAGCCAACCTGGGTGACGACGCCGGCCTTCTCGGCGGCCTCGACCATCTCGCTGCATTCGGCGACGGTCGGCGCCAGCGGCTTTTCGCAATAGACATGCTTGCCATGGGCGATTGCCGCCAGCGCCATTTCCTTGTGCAGGAGGTTCGGCGTGGTGATGTCGATGATGTCGATATCCGGATCGGTCAAAAGTTCGCGCCAGTCGGCAGTCGCCTTGCGGAAGCCGAGTTGGCCGCGAGCCCGTTCAGCGCTCTCGGTGGTCACGTCGGCGACCGAAACGAGATCGAGCTCGAAGGGCAGGTCGAAGACCCGCGCGGCAATGGTGAAGCCGAGCGCATGGGCCTTGCCCATGAAGCCCGTGCCGATCAGGCCGATCCCGAGTTTGCGCTTGCTGGCCATGTTGAAGTCCTCCCGGTCGGCGCCGCTGCAATCGGTCCAAAATGAAATGAATTGTGCAAGTTTTGTCAATATGGAATATTTATTCGAAATGCGACGGTAATAGGGGAACGGTGTCCATCGAAACGGCCAAATCTGTGCGTTCCGGCCAGGCTCATCTTGACGAAGGGGGAATGTGTTAACGCATTTTTACCATGTTCCGTTGGAACATCGCACTTCGTCATGGTTAACGAATCGCTCCGGAGTCTACGGGGCGGAGCTGGAGTGAAATCAGCATGTGCCGCTGGGCAGCCTATCGCGGGGACCCGCTCTATCTCGAGGAACTGGTAACCTCTCCCGCGCACTCGCTGATCGAACAGTCCCATTGCGCGACGCGGGCGAAGACGGCCACCAATGGCGACGGCTTCGGCATCGCCTGGTATGGCGATCACCCGGAGCCGGGGCGCTACCGCGATATCCTGCCCGCCTGGTCGGACTGCAATCTCAAGAGCATTGCCCGCCAGATCCGCTCGCCGCTCTTTCTTGCCCATGTGCGCGCCGCGACCGGCGGTGGCACAAGGCGCGACAACTGTCATCCTTTCGTCTTCGGCCGCTGGTCGTTCATGCACAACGGCCAGATCGGCGACTTCGAGCATCTGCGCCGGCCGATGGAGAGCATGCTCGACAACGATCTCTATTCGGCGCGCACCGGCACGACCGATTCCGAGCTTCTGTTCCTGCTTGCCATGCAGTTCGGGCTCGACCGCGATCCGCTCGGCGCGATCGCCGAGGCACTCGCCTTCGTCGAGCAGCTTGCCGAACATCTCGAACGCCAGGTGCTGGTCCGCTTCACCGCCGCCTTCTCCGACGGCCAGGATCTCTACGCCGTGCGCTATGCCTCCGACTGGAAGGCGCCGACGCTCTACGCGGCACCCATGGGCCCGAGCGGCGGCTATTGCCTCGTTTCCGAGCCGCTCAACGACGACGATAGCGCCTGGGTGGAAATCCCGGACGGCACGGCGGTCATTGTCGGTGAGAATGGTGTCGATGTCCGGCTGTTCTCGACGCAGGGGACGCCGGTGAAGACACGTCAGATGGCTTGAGGCGCAGTATCTTGATGGTCGATGGCAGGTGGCCCCTCATCCGGCTGCCGCCACCTTTTCCCCGCAGGCGGGGAGAAGGGACATGCCGCACTCTCCCGAATCTATCTGCTTGCTGCGAACGCTTCGTTCACTCAGGGCACGTCCCCCCTCGCCCCGCTTGCGGGGAGAGGGCTAGGGTGAGGGGCATCGGTAATTCGGAGCTAGCCCTTGTCGATCCGCGCCAGTTGCTCGGCAATCATCACGGCCAGCTTTTCCGCAACCGCGTCCTTGTCCATCTCCGGCCAGTCGTCGTTGCCGGCAGGGGAGATCAGCTTCACCTTGTTGCGGTCGCCGCCCATGATGCCGGTTGCCGGCGAAACGTCGTTGGCGAGGATGAAGTCGGCGCCCTTGCGCTCGAGCTTGGCGCGGCCGTTGTCGGCGACGTTTTCGGTCTCGGCGGCAAAGCCGATCACGAGCTTCGGCCGCTTGGTATGATGGCCGACCGTCTTCAGGATATCGGGGTTTTCGGCAAGCTGCAGCGGCGGCGGGGCCTCGCCCGGCTTCTTCTTGATCTTGTTGCCGGCAGCGCTGGCTACCCGCCAGTCGGCAACGGCGGCAACCATCACGGCGACATCGGCGGGCAGGGCGGTTAGCACCGCGTCGCGCATTTCCTCGGCCCGCTCCACGTGCACGACCTTGACGCCGGCGGGATCCGGGATCGTCACCGGGCCGGAGACGAGTGTGACATTAGCGCCGAGCTTTGCCAGCGCGGCGGCGATCGCGTGGCCTTGCTTGCCGGAGGAACGGTTGGCGATGTAACGCACCGGGTCGATCGGCTCATGCGTCGGCCCTGATGTGACGATGGCTCTGCGTCCCGCGAGCGGCTTCTTCGTGCCGCCGAGAAGATCCTCGACGGCGGCAACGATTGAAAGCGGCTCGCTCATGCGGCCTTCCCCGGCCTCGCCGCTTTCCGCCATCTCGCCGGCTTCGGGGCCAATGAAGCGGATGCCGTCTTTGGCGAGCGTCGCCCGGTTGCGGCGCGTTGCCGGATGCGCCCACATCTTCGGGTTCATCGCGGGAGCGATCAGCACCGGCCGGTCGGTCGCGAGCAGGATGGTGGAGGCGAGGTCGTCCGCATGGCCGTTCGCCATCTTGGCCATCAGGTCGGCGGTCGCCGGCGCAACGACGATCAGGTCGCACTCGCGCGCCAGTCGGATATGGCCGACATCCTGCTCGTCCTCGCGCGAAAAGAGATCGATATAGACGTGCGAGGCGGACAGCGCGCCGACGGCAAGCGGGGTCACGAACTGCTGCGCGCCGGCCGTCATCACCGGCCGCACGCTCGCCCCGCGTTCCCGCAAACGTCGGATGAGATCGAGGCTCTTATAGGCCGCGATGCCGCCGGAGATGATCAGGAGAATACGCTTGCCCGACAGTGTCATTTGCACCCGGCCTTTCGGCCGTCCTCTTGCCCGGCATGGGCTGCCGGGTTCTACGCGATACCACAATATTCCAGCGGCTGGCCTCGCCAGTGCCTTCGAGATCGAACCTACTTGAGCGATCCGCTGGGCGCAACGTGCCCCACCGGAGGACGTTGCCTGTGCTGACGTCCGTGCGATACGGCGTTTCGCTACGCTAGCCCCCCGGGCATCACCACCGGTTGTTCCCGCCCGTGGCGCGCAATGGAACAAAAGCCGTGCCGCCCGCGTCAGCATGCTCCGGCTTGTTGCCGAAGCCCGGGAATGCGATTAATCCGCTCTCAATCCGCGCAGGGTAAGCTCTTCTCATGCGAATAAATGCGATCACCAACTGGGCCTACGGCGTCACCGTTTTTCTGACGGCACTTTCGGGCGCGGCCTTCATCCTGTCGACGAATAGCGCTCTCGAGGAGAGGCGGGCGGTCGAACAGCATCTTGCCCTCGATACGCTTGGCGAAGAACTTGCACTCGGAGCGGAAGTACGGACCGACGAGGCGCGCCTTTACGTCATGCGCGGCGACGAGCGTCACCTCGAAGCCTTCCATCGCGCGGAGGAAGAGGAGCGCAAGCGCGAAGAGGCGATCAAGACGGCCACGAGTTTCGGCGCGTCCCAGGGCGAGATCGCAGCCCTTCAGGAGACGATGCGCGAGGCAGAGGCACTCGACAAGATCGAGCTTGCCGCCATCGAGGCCTATCAGAAGGGCGATCGCGCGACCGCCCAGGAGAAGCTATTCGGCCCGGAGCACGAGCGCCTGCAGACAGCGCTTCTCAACACGGTCGCACGGTTTCGAGACTTGACCAATGCTCGCACAGGCGGGGCGCTCAACGAGGCACAGGCGCGCAGCGACTGGTTCGCCATCGCGGCCAAGACGATGCTTGGCATCACCGCCGCCCTGTTCCTGAGCGTGCTCTATTTCATTCTCAAGCGCCGCGTCGCCATGCCGCTCACCCGCATGAGCGGCATCGTCACGCGTCTCGCCGAGCAGGACTACGCTGTGGAGGTCCCGCTCGACCGGCGCAGCGACGAGATCGGCGAGATGAACAAGGCGATCCACATCTTTCGGGAAAACGGTATCGAGCGTGATCGGCTCGATGCGGAGCGGCGCCTGGATCAGCAGACCAAGGACCTTATCCTGCAGATGATGCACCGGCTGCAGGCCTGCCAGAGCCAGGACGAACTGGCGGAGGTCGTGGCCCGCTTTGCGCCGCAGGTCTTTCCCAATCTTGCCGGCCATCTCTACGTGCTGAACGACAGCCGGACGCTATTGACCCGCGTCGGCAGTTGGTTCGATCCGCAGCATTCTGCGCCATCCTTCCCGTCCAGCGCCTGCTGGGGACTTCGCCGCGGCCGGCCGCATGTCAGCAATCGCGGTCACAGCGACATCGCCTGCCAGCATCTCGACGACGATGGCGCGGTCGGTCTCTGCGTGCCGCTGACAGCCCAGGGCGATACCATTGGTCTCCTCTATTTCGAGGAGCGCTCTGACGAAACATTCGCAGTCGAAGCGTCGAGCCTCTATCTCGAATTGATCGCCGAAAACATCGGGCTCGCCGTCGCCAATCTTCAGCTGCGCGAGAAGCTCACCAATCTGGCGGTGCGCGACGCGCTGACGGGCCTGCTCAACCGGCGCTGCCTCGACGAGGCGCTGAACCGTGAACCGCGCGGGCAGGGCGGCAAGCCACTCACCTGCCTGATGATCGATATCGACCATTTCAAGCGCTTCAACGATGAGTTCGGCCACGATGCCGGCGACGTCGTCATGCAATATGTCGCGCAGATCATCGTCGATACGGTGGCCGACGCCGGCAGCGCCTATCGTTTCGGCGGCGAGGAATTTACGGTATTGCTGCCGGAAGCAGGCGAGGCGGCAGGTTTCGAGCTTGCCGAGCGGCTGAGGACCAGGATCGGCACCACCCCTCTGTCGCATCGCGGCCGGATTCTGGGCACGGTTTCAGTCTCGGTCGGCATTGCCTCGGCTCCGGACGACGGGCCCGTCGCTACCCTGCTGACGCGGGCTGACGCCGCTCTTCTCGACGCCAAGAACCACGGCCGAAACCGAAGCGTGCGCGCCTCCGGACTGACTTTCGGCGATGACCAGGCGCGGCGCAGTCTCGCCTGATCCTCCGCTTACCGCCGCGCCGCAATCAAATGTCCCGCCTTGAAACGGGCGCATTCGATGCTATCTATTGCCGCGATAGAAATTTGAACAGGATACACGCATCGATGGATTTCACCCTGACCGCCAAGCCGAACCGTCTTGCCATCAGGGAAAACCGTATCCATGCCTGCTTCGATTTCACTCTCCCAACTTTCGTGGTCCACGCCTGAGGGCCGAAGCCTCTTTTCCAATCTCGACCTGGGCTTTGGTGCTTTGCGCACCGGTCTCGTCGGCCGCAACGGCGCCGGCAAGTCGACGCTCCTGCAGCTGATCGAAGGTTCACTCGTGCCGCAGGCCGGCAAGGTCACCGTCGTGGGCAGCCTCGGCATGCTCAGCCAGACCGTTCAGGTCGCGGACGATGAAACCGTCGCCGACCTGTTTGGCATCCGCGATGCGCTTGGCGTCCTCAAGCGTGCGGAAGAAGGGCTGGCCAGCATGGACGAGCTTGCCGCCGCCGACTGGACGCTCGAATCCCGCCTTGAAACAACACTCGCGCGCGTCGGTCTCAATGCATCGGCGAAAACGCCCCTTGCCGCGCTTTCCGGCGGGCAGATGACCCGCGTGAAGCTTGCCGCCCTCGTCTTCCAGGAACCGGATTTCATCCTTCTCGACGAACCCACCAACAATCTCGACCGCGAGGGGCGGGCTGCCGTTGCCGCGTTGATGGCGGGCTGGCGCGGCGGCGCCATCGTCGTCAGCCATGACCGCGAACTCCTGGAGACGATGGACGCGATCGTCGAGCTGACGTCGCTCGGCGCCACGACCTATGGCGGTAACTGGAGCCACTACCGCGAGCGCAAGGCAATCGAGCTCGCCTCGGCCCGCCACGATCTCGCCGATGCCGAGCGGCGTCTCGCCGAGGTCGAGCGCAAGACCCAGGAGGTCGCCGAACGCAAGGCGCGCAAGGATGCCGCCGGCCGCCGCAAGCGTGCCAAGGGCGACGAACCGCTGCTGCTGCTGGACGCCAGGAAGGAACGCAGCGAGAAGACCGGCGGCGACAATGCCCGTCTTGCCGAGCGCCGACGCGATTCTGCGATCGGCGATCTGGCCGAAGCGCGCGAACGTATCGAGATCCTGCAGCCTCTGACCGTCCGCCTGCCTTCAACCGGTCTGCCCGCCGGCCGCAGTGTGCTGCAGGTCGATGATGCCAGCGTTGGCTATCAGCCGGGAATGCCGGTGATCGACCGGTTGTCGCTCTCGATCGTCGGCCCGGAGCGCGTGGCACTGACCGGCCGCAACGGCTCGGGCAAGACGACGCTGCTGTCGTTGCTGATCGGTGATCTCCAGCCCTGGTCCGGCAGCGTGCGCGTCCTGGTCGAATACGCCATGCTCGACCAGCAGGTGAGCCTGATCGATCCTCGTCTTTCGATCCGTGAAAATTTCCGGCAACTTAATCCTGACGCCAGCGAGAACGACTGCCGTGCGGCGCTCGCCCGTTTCATGTTCCGGGCGGACGCGGCCTTGCAGGTCGTTTCGAGCCTCAGTGGCGGCCAGATGCTGCGTGCCGGGCTTGCCTGCGTGCTCGGCGGCCGCCGCCCGCCGCAGTTTCTGATCCTCGACGAGCCGACCAACCATCTGGACATCGATTCCATCGAGGCGGTCGAGGCAGGCCTCAGAGCCTATGACGGCGCGCTGCTCGTCGTCAGCCACGACCGCGCCTTCCTGGAGGCGATCGGCATCAACAGGCGGATCGAGCTTTCCTGACGGGAGAAATTACTCCGCCCAGCGCGCTTCGCCGGTAAAGGCGATCGTCAGCCAGCGGTCGTGGCCGGGATCGCCGATCTCCTCGCCGACCTCGGCGCGGATCCGGTCGAGGTCGGCGAGGGTGCCGACCTTGGTTTCCGGCGTTCCGATAAGATAGACCTCGATCGTCTTGGAGCGCCCGACCTTGGCGACATAGGTGCGATAGTCGGCTTTGCCGCCGCCTGACGCACGCGCTCGTCGAGTTCGGCAGGCGCAACCAGGAAGATCTCCTTCAATGCCTGGAAGACCGTGCGGATCGGCAGCGGGATAAGGCAGAGCGTCAGCACGATCAGGATCGCCGGGTCGACATAGGGCGTCCAATGTTCGTAAGCCGTACCCTTCAACGCCGCGGCGATCACGAAGGCGACGAGCAGGGCCGAGGTGATCGCACCGGACATCGCCCAGGCACGCACGTCGAGCGCCAGGAACTCCGAGCCGATCGGCCGGTTTGCCCGGCGAATGTAGAAAAACATGACGAGGCAGATCACCACGACGACGGCGGCATAGGCAATCGCCCAGTCGAAGGCGAGATGGTTGCCACCCGACAAGAGCGACCCGACGGCGTTGACCATCGCGTAGAAGGAAAGCAGCGTCAGCAGCCCGGCATTGAAGAGCAGCACCATGGGCTCGATGTGCCAGAAGCCCATCTGGAACCGCTTGCTCTGCTTCGGGATCAGTTGGGTCACGCCGAGTGCAAGCACGGTCATGGAGGCATCGACGGCCGAGAAGACGCCGTCGAAGACGATGGAAACCGAGCCCGAAAGCAGACCGAAGATCACGCCCGTCACCCCGACGACGACGGTGGCCGCGATCGATTGCTTGAGGACTGTCTGTTCGCTTGGGGCGGTCATGATGTTGTTTTTACTCCTGTTTCGGCGCGGTGCTTACGGGTTGGCAATGTCGAAATGGTGGCGGCGGCTGCAAACATAGCGGTTTGCCTGCAGGCAAGACAGCTGTTGCGTGCATTTGCTAATAAAGCGAGGCGTTGTGTTTCCAGGCCTCGACGCTCAGAATTGCCGATGTTTATCGGCGGCCGGCGGAGGGGAAAATGATCGTCGAGATGTTGCTCGGTGCCTTATTCGTCTTCGGCACGGTCGCCCTGACGCTCGCGTCCTACTTTGCAATGCGGCTGATCATGGGCGGCGAGGCGGAGGGGCACGAAAAGGAACTTGCCAGTTTGGTCATCTTTCGCATTTCGGCGCTCCATGGCTTGATCCTCGCGCTGGTCTTTGCGCAGGAGATGGTCGAGTACCAGCAGCTCAAATACGAGATGGCTACCGAAGCCGGGGCGACCGCTGACATCTTCTACGACGCCGAACGTTACGGTGAAGCCGTCAAGGCGCCGATCCAGCAGGCGATCTCCGCCTATGCGGCCGAGGTGATCGATGGTGAATGGCAGTCACTGGCGGACAAGGGACGTCTTTCACCACAGGCTTGGGTGCACTGGGATCGCGCCTATCAGCACGTGCTGAACCTGGTCCCGGCCGACAAGCGCCAGGAGAGCCTGCGCAGCCAGATGCTGGAGCGGCTGCACGACATCTCGCAAAGCCGGACCAAGCGGGAAAGCAATGTCGCGGACTCGATCGACAGTATCTTCTGGTTCGCGGCACTCTCCGGCGTCATCTTCATCGCGCTCGCCTATTATTCCTTCCCGCCAATGCGGCGCAATCTGCTGCTGCTCTGTCTCTTCGGCGCCTATACCGGCATCATCCTGTTTCTGATCTATGCCTTCTCCAATCCGTATCAGCCGCCAGCGGCGTTGGCGCCGGGGCCACTCGAACGGGTGCAACAGCAGATCAACGCCTCGTCGGCGCCTGCGACGGGAGGATAACGGCGCTAGGCGAATTGACCCAGCCGTAGGAGATCTCCGTTGAGGGCGCCACTGCCGAGCCTATCGGCGCGTGCGGTCTCAGGGCGCGGCGGCGGCATGGAGTGGCCGATCGCAAAGAGAAGCGCGCTGGCCGCCGAAAGCAGCGCGAACAGCAGGAACATGCCGGCGCCGCCGACAGTGCCGAGTGCCAGGCCGCCGATCAGCGGCCCGAGGAAGTTCCCGACCGTCGAGAGCGAATGGGCGCCGAAATAGGTGCCGCGATTGCCGGCATTCGAAATGCCGTCGACCAGCACATATTCCGAGGGCACGATGAGCACCTCGCCGATGGTGAAGAGGATCATCGAGGCGACGAGCATTTCCATTCCGGAGGAGGCTGCGAAACCGATTTCGCCGAGCAGGAAAAGCAGGCAGCCGAGCGACAGCGCCGGCAGTGCACCGATCCGTTCGATGACGAAGCGGGCAGGCGTGCTGGCGATCAGCACCGTTGCGGCATTGGTCGAAACCAGGAGCGCGAAGAGGGTGACGCCATCCGCAAAGCCGGTGTTGAGATACTGCGACAAGGTCACCGACCATTGACCATGAACGGCCAAGAGCAGCGTGCCGCCGATGACGAAGAATACGAGCCTTCGGTCGCGCAGGGCGGCAACAAGCCCGCGCCAGCCACCGGCAGCCTGTGTTGCCCCTTTGGTTTGGATCATCTGCCTGTTGCCGGCTTCGGGCACGTTCAAGAAGAGCACCAGGCCGAAGGCTGCGTGCATGACGCCGGCGCTGACGAACAGCGTCGAATAGGCAGCACCGACCCAGACGCCGATCAGCGGCCCGATGGCCCAGCCGGCATTGATGGCGAGATAACGCCAGGAGAAGACTTTAAGGCGCAGATGCTCAGGCGCTGCATCGCTCATGAAGGCACGCGCAACCGGTTCGTAGACGGCGGCTGCGACGGCAGACACGATGTGCGCCAGCGCGAAGGCGGCGATCGATTGCGCCAGTCCGAGCCCCGCCAGCGCCAGCCCGGCCATGAAAAGCGCTGCGGTCAGCACCCCTTTTCGGCCGATGCGATCGGACAGCGTGCCGGCAAAGGGGCTGACGATTGCGCCGAGCAGCGGGCCGGCGCCGATGAGAGCGCCGATGCCTGCGGGGCTGAGGCCAAAATCACGCTGCAGGCGGATCGCGAGGAAGGTCAGGCTCATGCCCTTGGCGATCGTCACCACGCCGGAACCCGCGATGAGAAGCAGCGCAACACGGCGACCCGCTTTTTCGGAATAGGCATTCATCACGGGCACCTGCAGGCTGGGAGCGCTCGGTTTCCGTGGGAATGTCGAGCGACGGGCGTAGGGAAGAAGACTCCCTTTGCGATTACATCCGTCGCGTGTACTCGGCAAGTGGGACAGCTATCCAGCGGCAATCTGTCCCTGTCGGCTGAGGGCGTCGGTTTCCCACTCGGCCGTGGTCTGAACGAAAATGCAAGGCGGCCACCGGCCGTGGCCGCCTCAGGGCTGTTTCACCTGCCGGCTATTCGTTCCCCTGCCGCTCCTGCCAGGTCACTTAGAGCGGTGTTGTGTCGGAATCGTCGACCGGTACATGGCGGAAGCGCATGGCCTGCTCGGCAAGCGGTTTTGCCAGTTCCGCGTAGATCGCCGCTGTCGACAGGCCGAAAGATTCGGCATCGGCGTTCGAGTTCGCATAGGCGATCTCGGTGATCCCTGCCATGCGCATGGCCGCAAGGCACATCGGGCAGGGCTGTCCACTGGCATAGACGGCAGCACCTTCGAGCCGTGGGGAGCGAAGATTTTGGGCGGCGGCACGCAATGCGTTGAGTTCCGCATGCGAAGTCGGGTCCCCGGTCGACAGCATCTCGTTGACGCCGCGGCCGACGATCTCGCCGTCCTTGACGACGACAGCGCCGAAGGGCCGTCCGCCATCCTCGATGTTGCGGCGGGCAAGCGTTACCGCCTCGGCCAGATAGGTCTGTTCCTGGTTCATGGGAGTTCTTTCTAACGCGCGCCGGCGTCGACCAGCAGCGTTTCAATGCTGCCGTAGCCGCGCTGGCGCGCGTGGCTCAGCGGGCTGACGCCTTCGCCATCGGCGAGGTTGACGTCGGCGCCGGCCTTGATCAGCAGCCGCACGATCTCGGTGTGCTTTTCGCCGCCGGTGCCAAGGATGATCGCCTCAAGCAGCGCTGTCCAGCCGAGGCGATTGACGTGGTTGATATCGACGCCGGCTTCGATCAGCGCCTTGACGGTCTCGACATGGCCGCGCTCGGCGGCCGGAATGAGCGCCGTGCCGCCATAGCGGTTCGTGCTCTTGAGGTCGGCGCCATGGGCCAGCGTCAGCTTCATGATTTCGAGATGGCCACGTGCGCCGGCGTAGAGGTAAGGACTGTCCTGGATCTTGTCCTTGGCGTTGACGTCGGCGCCGGCCTCGATCAGCGCGCGTGCCGCATCGACGCGGTTTTCGTGGGTGGCGACGAGAAGGGCCGTGGCGCCGCTGGCATCACGGGTCTCGATGCTTGCGCCCTGTTGCAGCAGCGATTTGACCTTGTCCGTATCACCGGCCTCGGCAGCAGAAATCAGTTGGGTTTCGAGCATGGAGGCCCCCACGGCTGCGGGTGAAAGGCTGAAGGCGGCGATCGATGCGCCGACCAGCGAGCCGAATAGTCTTGGTCGCATTTTGGTCTTTCCGATCATGCCGACCGGTCGAACAGGCCGACCGATCGCAGTGGTTCCGGTTGAGGGCGAGACGTGGAAGCCCGAATTGGCCGCGCTTTCGTGCCGCTCTCGCTCTTTGCGATCTCGTGCTTACTTGAGCCGGCCCGTGACCTTTTCAAGGGCGCAAGATGCGCGTCTTGCCGAACCTGTCCCGCGCCCGGCATGGCGCCCTCGACGCCGACCGTAGGTGGCGGGTCGTCCATTTGGAAATTAAATGTATGAATGATGAAAAGTGGAAATATGAATGCGTTGCCGTTCGACCCGGATCTGCTTTCGCGACCGTGGTCGATTGCGGAGGCTTCACGGCCTCGGTTGATCGCCGCGCATTCCACGCAGTCGAGCGTCAGCCAGGAGGTTATGGCAGCCCAGAAGCGGGGTGTGATCTGCTGAACGGTCACACCATCCGTGGACGGACACTGTCCTGAACGGCCCTAGAGCATCGAGCGGCTGAGGCCACCGTCGACGGGCAACGCGACGCCGGTGATGTAGCTTGCCTGGCGGCTGGCGAGGAAGGCTGCGGCCGCGCCGAATTCCGCCGGCGTGCCGTAGCGCCCGAGCGGGATCTCCTGCTGGCTGCGTGCCGCGACCGTCGCGATGTCGACGCCTTCGCTTTCGGCATCCATCCGGTCGAAGCTGAGCGTGCGGTCGGTGGCAAGCCGCCCCGGTAGAAGCAGGTTGACGGTCACGCCCTCGGCTGCGACCTCGCCGGCAAGTGTCTTCAGCCAGCCTGCGACAGCGCTTCTGAGCGCATTCGAAGCGGTGAGCCCGACGATCGGCTCGCGGATGCTGGTGGAGGCGACGGCGATGATGCGTCCGAACCGGCGCTCGCGCATGCCGGGCAGCAGCCGTCCGGTGATGCGCATGCCGGCCAGCACCATGGTTTCGAATTGCGCCCGCCAGAAATCGGGCTCGATCGCCGAGGCCGGCGAGGGCGGCGGTCCGCCGCCATTCAGCACCAGAATGTCGATCGCGCCGAAATCGGCGTCGAGCCGATCCAGCAGGCCGTCGAGCATATCGGGTTTCGAGAGGTCGAGCGCGTAGCCCCGCGCCGACGGGCCGATGTCGCTTGCGACCTTGGCCGCCGATGCGGCATCGCGACTGGTCAGCGCAACGATGACGCCTTCGCTTGCCAGCGCCTCGGCGATGCCGCGGCCCAATCCCTTGCTGCCGCCGAGCACCAGCGCGCGCTTTCCAGCAATACCAAGATCCATGACCGGTTCTCCTCGATGTGGAATTCAGAATGACCAGGAATTGGAGCTACTACAGTTTTGTTCCAAGCGGAATCGAATTGACCGTCGGCGAATGACGAAGGTAGGCCGAACAGAAAAGCCCGGCCGGAAGACCGGCCGGGCCTTTGCCCCCTCGCCCTTCTTGAGTGCATCAGCGGCAGATGCGAATTTTCTTGAAGTAGACGTTGCCGTAGTGGTCGTAGCGCTTGACCTTCTTGATGAAGCAGTACGGTTCGTCTTCGTAATAATAGGGGCCGCCGTAGTAGTCGCCGACATAGCCGACATGCCCACCCCAGCCATGACCGTAGTGGCCATTGCTGAAACCGATCGAGAAACCGCCGGCCTGCGACGGTGCGGCAAAGGAGACGGCGGCGGTAACGGCAACAACGGCTGCGATGATGATCTTGCGCATGATGTTCTCTCCTCTGGATTGGTTGGGATGAGCCTTCGTCATCCATGAGGAGAAGATCGCATGGGGCCGATATATTCGCAGTTCCGGATGGAACACGGTGTAGCCGGCGGTTGCGGGGGATCGCGATCCGCCGGCTTTAGCGGTTGCCCAATGCCAAAGCTCGAGACCTTCCGCTAGGCGCGCAGTGCGGCTGGAGCGCGAATGCGCGCCATGGCGAAAACGTCTGCAAGCACGCCGTTCCTGAGCGCATAGGCCCTGTGTGTGCCCTCCATCTCGAAACCCGCCTTGCGGTAGAGCGCGATCGCAGGCTCATTGTCGGTGAAGACCGTGAGCTCGATGCGGCTAATGCCCAGCCAGTTGTCGGCGGCATCGATCAAAGCCGTAAGCAATGCCTTACCGATGCCCTCGCCACGGTGATTGTCGTCGACGCTGATGCCAAGGGCGGCCGAATGCTGACGACGTCCCTTGCTGCGGTGCAGACCGGCCATGCCGACTATATGCCCGTCGCGTTCGGCAACGATGACCGTGTCGTCATCCGATCTCGTCTCCATCCACTTGCGTGTCTGTTCCGGGGTGGAAAAGGGCAATCGGAGTGTTCCAGATCGGATGCCGGGCTGGCTCATCAGGGCGGCGACCGCCTCCCAGTCGACGATGCGCGCCGCGCGGATCTTGGTTTCAGGAGGAGCGTGTGTTTCGGTCATTGTTTCCTCTCTTTGCTCCGAGGAAACAGGACCCAACCCTGCTCGCCTCGGCAGGGTTGGTGGGGGACATTTCGCTTAAATCAGCGCAACAGGTCTCCCGCACACCCCTGGGGTATGCGTGCAAAGCACCATTGCGATCGTCGAGTGATTGTCCATCGCGGAAGAATAACAAGCGCAAGTGGAAAGGCAAGTCCGCAGAACGCGCCGAACGCTGCGCGCCGCGATCAGGTGACCTGCCAGGCGATATAGACGAGCGTGGCGGCGATCAGCCAGAGGGCGACGCGGCCTGAACGGGTATGCCGGGCCTCCGCCTTGCCGATCGCGTGCGCCGTCTCGGCGTCGAAGCGCAGGCCGTTCTCGCTCATCGCCATGATCTCGCTGGAGAATTTTTCCGTGCGGGCGGCGATCTCGGGGGCGGCCTCGGCGAGCCGGAGCGCCGCGTGCAGGCCGTCGCGCAGATCCGTGACGATGCGCTTCGGTCCGAGATTGTCGCGAATCCATTTGCCGACGACCGGTTCCGAAGCCTTCCACATGTTGAAGCGCGGATTGAGCGTGCGGGCCACACCTTCGACGACCACCATGGTCTTCTGCAGCATCACGAGCTCGGGGCGCGTCTGCATGTCGAAGAGCTCGGTGACCTCGAAGAGCAGCGTCAAGAGCTTCGCCATCGAGATGGTTTCGGCCGGCTGGCCGTGGATCGGCTCGCCGATCGCACGGATTGCCTGGGCGAAGCTCGCGGCGTCGTGATGCGAAGGCACGTAGCCCGCCTCGAAGTGCACGTCGGCGACGCGCTGGTAGTCGCGGGTAATGAAGCCGAAGAGGATCTCCGCCAGGAACCGGCGCTCCTTCTTGCCGAGACGGCCGACAATCCCCATGTCGACGGCGACGATATGGCCGGCGTCGTCGACGAAGAGATTGCCCTGGTGCATGTCGGCATGGAAGAAGCCATCGCGCAGCGTGTGGCGCAGGAAGGACTGGATCAGCGTCTCGGCAAGCTGGTTGAGGTCGTGCCCGGCGGCCTTCAACCCCTCGATATCCGACATCTTGACGCCGTCGATCCATTCCATGGTGACGACATCGCGTCCGGTCCGTTCCCAATCGACTTTCGGCACGCGGAAGCCGGAATCGTCCTTGGTGTTTTCGCCAAGCTCGGAAAGGGCGGCGGCCTCCAGCCGAAGGTCCATTTCGATCTTCGTCGTCTGCTCCAGCGTCTTGGTGACCTCGACCGGCTTCAGCCGGCGCGTATAGGGCAGGAACCGCTCCTGCATATGGCTGACGAGATACATCGCCTCGATATCGGAGGCGAAACGCTGGCGCACGCCGGGGCGGATGACCTTGACCGCGACCTTTTCGGGCTTGCCGTCGCGAAGCACGATGGCCGGATGCACCTGCGCGATCGAGGCGGCCGCCATCGGTTCGGAGAGCTCGGCGTAGAGGTCCTCGACCTTGCGGCCGAGCGAACCTTCGATTGCGGCCTTCGCCTCGCTCTGCGGGAAGGTCGCCATGCTGTCCTGCAAGAGCGACAGGTCGGCCGCGAACTCTGCGCCGACGACATCCGGGCGCGTCGCCAGGAACTGACCGATCTTGACATAGGAGGGCCCGAGGCGGGCGACCGCGCGTGACAAGCGGTCGCTGCGCTCCTCGCCCGGCACCCTGCGGCGTGCCAGAAGTCCCGCCGCCTTCTGGGCGAAACGGGCAAACGGCGGCAGATGCTCGGTTGGGACGGCTGAGACGACGCCTTCGCGCACGAGAACCCACCCGATCCGCGCAAGGCGGACATATGTTCCAGGCGTGCTCATAGGGTTCAGATTTTCCAGCCGGAATGCAGCGCTGCGATGCCGCCGGTGTAATTGGTGAAGGCGACGCGGGAGAAGCCGGCCTCCTTGATCATGGTCGCGAAGTCGCGCTGGTTCGGGAACTTGCGGATCGATTCCACCAGATACTGGTAGGGCGCCTCGTCGCCGGTGATCAGCTTGCCGAATTTCGGGATCGCGTTGAACGACCAGGCATCATAGAAGCGATCGAGCAGCGGCATCTCCACTTCGGAGAATTCCAGTACCAGCAGGCGACCGCCGCGCTTCAGCACCCGGTGCGCCTCTTTCAGCGCCACGTCGATGCGCGGCACGTTGCGAATGCCGAAGGCGATCGTATAGGCGTCGAAGGAATTGGCCTCGAAGGG
This sequence comes from Ensifer sp. 22521, assembly GCF_052044795.1. Lineage (NCBI taxonomy): Bacteria > Pseudomonadati > Pseudomonadota > Alphaproteobacteria > Hyphomicrobiales > Rhizobiaceae > Ensifer > Ensifer sp. 22521. The sequence continues at coordinate 297,770 of NZ_JBQENM010000010.1, read as the reverse complement.
CAGTTCCTCGGCATTGGCCTCGACGAATTCGAGATTGGCGGAAAGCTTCCTCTTCTCCGCCCGTTCGGCGCCGACGGCGAGCATCGAGCCGTTGATGTCGAGCACGGTCGCATGCGCCTTGCGGTCGGAGGCCTCGATGATGCGGAAGGCGATATCGCCGGTGCCGCCGGCAACGTCCAGAACCTTGTAGTCTTCGCGGCGCGGCGGGTTGAGGGCGGCGATCATCGCGTCCTTCCAGGCGCGGTGTAGGCCGGCCGACATCACGTCGTTCATGATGTCGTAGCGCTTCGCCACCTTATGGAAGACGTCGTTGACGAGCGGCTGCTTTTCGCCGGCGTCGACATTGCGGAAACCGAAGGATGTTTCCATGCCGCCATCGGCCGATACGCGCTGATCCGTCATACGAAGAACTCCACCTGAACCAATTTTTCCGGCACCATAGCGAAAAGGCCCCATCCGCGCTATCTCGTGGACGGGACCGCGCCTGCGGCATAGCGCACTCCCTATAGGATAAGAAGGCCGCCAAGGAAATGCCAACCACCGCATCCGGTGGCTGAGATCGTAGGAGTGCATTTATGCCGGAGTTGCCCGAGGTCGAAACCGTCAAGCGCGGCCTGGCGCCGACCATGGAGGGCGCGCGGATCGTCAATGCGGAATTGCGCCGTCCGGACCTGCGCTTCCCGTTTCCGGAGAATTTTTCTTCGACCGTTGCCGGCCAGCGCATTGTCTCGCTGTCACGACGGGCGAAGTACCTGATGATCGATCTGGAAGCCGGCGACGTGATCATCGCCCATCTCGGTATGTCCGGTTCCTTCCGCATCGAGGCAGGGCCGGCTGCAGCGACGCCGGGCGAGTTTCACCATCCGCGCGGCAAGGACGAGAAGCACGATCACGTCATCTTTCATCTCGACGGCGCCGAAGGCCCGGTGCGGGTGATCTACAACGACCCGCGTCGTTTCGGTTTCATGGATCTTGCCCGCCGCGACACGGTGTCAAGCCACGCCTATTTTCGCGCGCTTGGCGAGGAGCCGACCGGAAACGCGCTCGATGCCGCCTATCTCGCTGTACGCTTTTCCGGCAAGGCGCAGCCGCTGAAGGCGGCCTTGCTCGATCAGAAGAACATCGCCGGTCTCGGCAATATCTATGTCTGCGAGGCGCTCTGGCGCTCGAGTCTGTCGCCGGTGAAGCCCGCCGGCGAACTCGTCGACAAGCGTGGCAAGCCCAAAGATGGCCTGGTGCGCCTGACGGACGCGATCCGCGAGGTCATCGCCGATGCCATTGCGGCCGGCGGCTCGTCGCTGAAGGACCACATCCAGGCCGACGGCTCGCTCGGTTACTTCCAGCACTCCTTCTCCGTCTACGACCGCGAAGGAGAGGCTTGCCGCACGCCAGGCTGCGACGGTACGGTCGCCCGTATCGTGCAGGCGGGCCGGTCGACCTTCTATTGCCCGCATTGCCAGAAATGAACGCCGGGCTGTCCGCGGCCTGGCGTCGGAGATGAACCGGAGGAAAACAGGAATGACTTACGAAACGCTGCTGGTCGAAACGCGCGGCCGCGTCGGCCTCGTGACGCTCAACCGTCCGCAGGCGCTGAATGCGCTGAATTCGACCGTCATGCGCGAGCTTGCCGCAGCGCTGAGGGCCTTCGATGCCGACAGGGAGATCGGCGCCGTCGTCGTCACCGGCTCCGAGAAGGCCTTTGCCGCCGGCGCCGACATCAAGGAGATGCAGACGCTCGATTTCGTCGACAGCTATCTCGGCGATTTCATTGGCGGCTGGGACCAGGTGGCTGCGGCCCGCAAGCCAGTGATCGCCGCTGTTTCCGGTTATGCGCTCGGTGGCGGCTGCGAGCTGGCGATGATGTGCGACTTCATCATCGCCTCCGAGACCGCGAAGTTCGGCCAACCCGAAATCACCCTCGGCGTCATTCCCGGCATGGGTGGCTCGCAGCGCCTGACGCGCGCCGTCGGCAAGGCGAAGGCGATGGACCTGGTTCTGACCGGCCGCATGATGGACGCGGCGGAGGCGGAACGCGCAGGACTCGTTTCGCGTGTGGTGGCGCCGGAGAAATTGATGGAGGAAGCGCTGGCTGCCGCCGAGAAGATCGCATCCTTCTCGCTGCCGGCGGTCATGATGGCGAAGGAGGCGGTGAACCGTTCTCTCGAGCTGACGCTCGCCGAAGGCCTTCGTTTCGAGCGGCGTCTGTTCCACTCGCTGTTTGCGACCGAGGACCAGAAAGAAGGCATGGCCGCCTTCGTCGCCAAGCGTAAGCCGGAGTTCAAGCATCGCTAGAGCGGGATGAGGAATAGTGTTTACGGTTTTCCGCCCGCATCCCGCTCAAGCCTGTTAGAAACGATCACGTTTATGGTTTTGGGTCGATCAGACCCAAGACCATCGTGATCTAAGCCAGAGCACGGCGCAGATTCTAGAAAATGCGCGTTGACGGGGCGGCTGTTTCCCGCTATACGCCGCCCTCAGTTTGGAACGCCATTTTGGGCTTTCCGGAAATATTCCCGAATTGCTTTGATGACAGGTCGCAGTGACCCGGCACGGCGAGGGCGGAGTTCATGTCAGTTTTCGAAGAGAGGCACCAATGGCCAATACAACTTCGGCGAAAAAGGCGACCCGCAAGATCGCACGCCGCACCGCAGTGAACAAGGCCCGTCGTTCGCGCGTTCGCAACTTCATCCGCAAGGTCGAAGAAGCGATCGCTACCGGCGATCAGGCAGTTGCAGCCGCAGCGCTCAAGGCAGCTCAGCCCGAGCTGATGCGCGCAGCCACCAAGGGCGTCCTGCACGCCAACACTGCATCGCGCAAGGTTTCGCGCCTCGCGCAGCGCGTGAAGTCGCTTTCGGCCTAATCCGGCTAAGAAAAATCTGTTGACGAAAAGCCCGGCCCTTGCGCCGGGCTTTTCGGATTCATACTTCTGTCATCGCGATGGTTAATCCGACGGTATTACGTTGTGTCAATGCGATGACAAAATTTATGAAATAAATTCAATGACATACGGGAGGTCCTTATCAAAAGGATGTCTCTGGCCGGGGCTCTCCTGACCCCGTAATGAGTCAAGCGATTTTTTATTTTTTTTCTTTTTCGCCAGCTAAGCAAAGGGCGAAAAATCAAAACCCTTGATTCAAAAGCGATTCTTCACGGACTCGGAATGCGGCAAGCAAAAGGCAGGCTGAGAGTCAACGGTCAGTGCCTAAGGTTGCTTAAAAATCGCGATTGATCTTGCCCATCGATCCTGCCTAAATGCCCTCCACAGGGGACACGGACCACATCTGTAAAGGAAGCAGAAGACGCCATTTCGAAGAAATGGTTTCGATGTTTCTGTCCTTTGTATCAGGGCGGCTCCGCGTCGTTCAATCAGACAAGTCGAAGGTGAAAAAACCGGATGGTTCGTTCCACTCCGGGTGAGGAGCTTTCGTCCTATGGTTGTGTGGCGGGGCTTGGCTCGTGACGGCGGGTGCAAGCGGCGCCTGCCGGCAGACAAAGGTCCAACGCGCGGCTCATCGCTTCGTACGAGGGTGCGAAGAGCTGTTGACGAGGAGGAGGATCCGAGGCGGTGCGGAAGCGCACCGGAGGATTGTTGACAAGAGGCGCGAGGGGACATCTCCGGCCACAGGTGGGCTGGTGGATGCGCGTAGCGCGCAGCGAGGCGGGAGATGAGGAGCCCGGCGTCGACTGCGACTGTGACGTTCGGCGAGTGCGGCATGGCCTTTCCGGGCGCCGCGGGCGACGGACATACGAGATGACGCCGGCAGTGATGACGGCATCTGAACATGAACTGGAAGGCGGCAAAATGCAGATGAATTTGGTGACGGCGGGCGCACTTCAGAAAGAAGGAGACGCATTCCAAGCCGGAAGCAATCTATCTCAGGCGGCGGGGGAAAAAGTCGACATGAGGCACGACGCACTGTTCGAGCGAGTAAGTGCGCGTCTCAAGGCTCAGGTCGGTCCGGATGTCTTTGCGAGCTGGTTTGGGCGTCTGAAGCTCCATTCCGTATCCAAGAGCGTCGTGCGCCTCTCGGTGCCGACCACGTTCCTGAAGTCCTGGATCAACAATCGTTATCTCGATCTCATCACGTCGCTCTTCCAGCAGGAAGACGGCGAGATTCTGAAGGTCGAAATCCTGGTGCGCACCGCGACCCGTGGCGCCCGGCCGACGACACAGGAAGACGTGTTGCCGCAGGCGACCGAAGCGGCTCCAACCGCACCGGCGCGCCGTCCGGCAGCAGCCCAGCCGGTCGCAACCGTTGCCGCAGCGGCGATTGCGAGCGTACAGAGGCCTGTCCAGGCGCCGCTTTTCGGCTCGCCGCTCGACCAGCGCTATAATTTCGAAAGCTTCGTCGAGGGTTCCTCGAACCGCGTGGCGCTTGCCGCTGCCCGGACGATCGCGGAAGCCGGCGCCGGTGCCGTGCGGTTCAACCCGCTCTTCATCCATTCGAGCGTCGGTCTCGGCAAGACGCACCTCCTGCAGGCCATCGCCATCCAGGCGCTGCAGAGCGCGCGTGCACCGCGTGTCGTTTATCTGACGGCCGAATATTTCATGTGGCGTTTCGCCACCGCCATTCGCGACAACGATGCGCTGTCGCTCAAGGAGTCGCTGCGCAACATCGATCTGCTGATCATCGACGACATGCAGTTCCTGCAGGGTAAGTCGATCCAGCACGAGTTCTGCCATCTCTTGAACATGCTGCTCGACTCCGCCAAGCAGGTCGTCGTCGCCGCCGACCGCGCTCCGTGGGAACTGGAATCGCTCGACAGCCGCGTTCGCTCGCGTCTCCAGGGCGGTGTCGCCATCGAGATGGACGGCCCCGACTACGACATGCGCCTCGAAATGCTGAAGCGTCGGCTGGACGTCGCCCGCCAGGACGATGGATCGCTCGACATTCCCGGCGATATCCTGAGCCATGTCGCCCGCAATGTGACGGCGAGCGGCCGCGAGCTGGAAGGCGCGTTCAACCAGCTTCTGTTCCGTCGTTCCTTCGAGCCGCAGCTTTCGATCGAGCGCGTCGATGAACTGCTCGGCCACCTCGTCAATGCCGGCGAACCACGCCGCGTGAGGATCGAGGACATCCAGCGCGTCGTCGCCAAGCATTATAACGTCTCGCGCCAGGAGCTCGTCTCCAACCGTCGCACCCGCGTCATCGTCAAGCCGCGCCAGATCGCCATGTATCTGTCGAAGACGCTGACGCCGCGCTCCTTCCCGGAGATCGGCCGTCGCTTCGGCGGACGTGACCACACGACGGTGCTGCATGCCGTGCGCAAGATCGAAGAGCTGATTTCGGGCGATACCAAACTCAGCCACGAGATCGAGCTTCTGAAGCGTCTGATCAACGAATAGTCGCAGCTGACCGTTTCAAAGAAAAGGCCCGGTTTTCCGGGCCTTTTTTCGTTTGGGCTAACGCACCGCCTTCAACGTCGGTCGCTGAGACGGCCTGATCGGCTGGTCCTCGACGACCTGCGATGTGCGGGCCTCCGCGATGATCCAGCTGCGAAAGGCGACGACAGGCGGTCGGTCGAGAGCGGCCGGCGGATAGACGAGGTGATAGGCAAGGCCGGTCATCACTCCCTCCGGGAAGGGGGCAACCAGCAGGCCTTCCGCAAGCTCCCGCGCCACGAGCGACAGGCGCACCAGGGCGACCCCGTCGCCGGCCTTGGCCGCCTCGATGGCGCCGTTGCTGTTGACGAAGACCGGCCCGCGCCCGGGATCCACCCCTTCGGCCCCTGCCGCATCCAGCCACAGCCGCCAGTCCTGGCGGTGCACGTCGTGCAACAGCGCATGGCGGGCGAGGTCGCTGGGCGTGTCGAGCGGCAGTTTGGCCCGAAGCGCCGGATGGATGACCGGAACCGGGTCGTCGTCGATCAGCCGTTCGCTGACCAGGCCGTCATACCGGCCGAGCCCATGCCGGATGGCGACGTCGACGCCGTCACTGTTAAAATCCGTCAGCCGGTTCGTGGTGCTGATGCGGACGTCGATGCCAGGCACCTTCTGTTCGAAGGCGCCGATGCGCGGCACCAGCCATTGCGCGGCGAAGGTCGGCGTGCAGCTCACCGTCAGCACCGGCGCACGTTTGCGCGCCGTCAGCTCCTCGGTTGCCTCCCGCATCATGCGGAAGGCACGTCGGAGCGTTGCGAAATAGAGGCTGCCGTCTTCCGTCAGAACCAGTTGCCTGGGCCTTCGTTCGAAGAGCGTTACACCCAGCGTCTGCTCCAACTCCCGCACCTGCAGGCTGACGGCGCCCGGCGTGACGTTGAGTTCGTGCGCGGCCTTGGTGACGCTTGAATGACGCGCCGTCGCCTCGAAGGCGCGAAGCGATGCAAGGGAGGGAAGGGATGTGGCCATGGTTTAACCAAACTCAATCATACAGCGAGAAATGATCGTTTGTCCGAAGCGTAATATGCTGAGAATAATGGCATAAATTCACGACGGTCAACACCGTTTCGATTTAGTCAGATAAACAAATGAGGGTTTTCGCGATGGTGCAGCCGGTTCAGGCCAAGGTCATGGGAGCGCAGGAATGGGGCATGTTGATCATGCTCTCTCTCCTCTGGGGCGGCTCCTTCTTCTTCATCGGTATCGCCGTCAAGGCGCTGCCGCCATTTACGATCGTGGCGCTGAGGGTCAGCCTCGCGGCGGTCGCACTGCTCGTTTTCCTGCGCCTTGCGGGACTGTCGATGCCGCGGGACCCGCGTGTGTGGCTGGCGTTCTTCGGCATGGGGCTGCTCAACAATCTCATCCCCTTTTCGCTCATCGTCTGGGGGCAGACGCATATCGCCAGCGGCCTCGCCTCGATCCTCAACGCCACCACGCCGCTTTTCGGCGTGATCGTCGCGCATCTGCTGACCGATGACGAGAAGCTGACCGTCAACCGCTTCGCCGGCGTGGTCGTCGGTTTCCTGGGCGTTGCCATGATGATCGGTCCGGCGGCACTCGGCGGGCTCGGCTCGAACCTTGTTGCTCAGCTTGCCGTTCTCGGTGCGGCGCTCTCCTATTCGCTCGCCGGTGTCTTTGCCCGCCGCTTCAAGCGCATGGGCGTGGCACCGATCGTGACGGCCACCGGCCAGGTCTCTGCTGCCAGCATCATGCTGGTGCCGCTGTCGCTGCTCGTCGATCATCCCTGGACGCTTACGATGCCCGGCCTCGACGTCTGGGCCGCGATCGTCGGCATTGCTCTGGTCTCCACGGCGCTCGCTTATGTCCTGTTCTTCCGCATCCTGGAAACGGCTGGAGTCACCAACCTGATGCTCGTCACCTTCCTGATCCCGGTCAGCGCCATCCTGCTTGGCGCGATGTTCCTGGGCGAAACGCTGGAACCCAAGCATTTCCTCGGCATGACCTTGATCGCAGCCGGTCTGGCAGCAATCGACGGGCGACTTCTTCGCCTCTTTTCTCGGCCGGCCGCCGACCCCAAGTTAGAGTGCCGCGAGAACGTCTGAGCGTTCCCTTCTTACACGCATTGCGGGCCGGTGGGTGAAAGCACCACCGGCTCTGTTTTTTTCAGCTGGGTTGTCGGCTATTCCTTGCCGCCACCGTCTTTGTTTCAGGAGCAGGAGTTCCGATGCTTTACGCCGTGTTTTGCTACAACAACGAAAATGTCACCAGTGAGTGGAGCAAGGAGCAGGATGATAAGGTCATGCGTGACTTGGCGGCCGTACAGAGCAAATATGCTGAAGCCGGAAAACTTGGGCCGGTGGCCCGCCTGATGCCAACGACAACGGCGACGACGCTTCGGCACACTCACAGCGAGACGATCGTCACCGACGGCCCTTTCGCCGAAACCAAGGAACAGTTGCTCGGCTTCTATGTCGTCGACTGCGCGTCTATGGACGAAGCACTCGAATTTGCTCGTGATCTGAGTTCTGCCAATCCGGCGGCCGGCTCCTACGAAATCCGACCCCTTGCCATCTACAAACCCAGTGAGCTTGCTTCATGACAGACACAGCCTGGATAGACCTCGCACTCGTTTCAGCCCGGCCGCAGGCAGTGGGCGCATTGCTGCGCTACTTCCGCAATCTCGATACGGCCGAGGAAGCGTTCCAGGAGGCTTGCATCCGGGCTTTGAAGACCTGGCCGAAGAGTGGCCCGCCGCGCGATCCTGCGGCGTGGCTGATCTTCGTCGGCCGCAACAGCGGCATCGACAAGGTCCGGCGCCAGTCCCGCGAGACTGCACTGCCGCCGGAGGAAATGCTCTCCGATCTGGAGGATCAGGAGAGCAATCTCGCCGACCGGCTGGATGGCTCGCAATATCGCGACGACATTCTTCGGCTGCTGTTCGTCTGCAGCAACCCGGCTCTGCCGGCAACCCAGCAGATCGCGCTGGCTCTGCGCATCGTCTCGGGCCTTTCGGTCAAGCAGATTGCCCGCGCCTTTCTCGTCAGCGAAGCGGCGATGGAGCAGCGCATCACCCGCGCCAAGTCCCGCGTCGCGGCGGCCGGCCTTGCTTTCGAGACGCCCGATGCGGCCGATCGCGCCGACCGGCTCGCCGCCGTCGCAACGATGATCTATCTCGTCTTCAACGAAGGCTATTCGGCGATGAACGGCCCGGACAGCGTCTCGGCCGATCTCTGCGAGGAGGCGATCCGGCTCGGGCGTCTGCTGCTGGAGCTTTTTCCCGCGGAACCGGAGATCATGGGGCTGACGGCGCTGATGATGATACAGCATTCCCGCGCGCGCGCCCGTTTCGATGCCGATGGCGCCGTCATCCTGCTCGAAGACCAGGATCGCGGATTGTGGAACCGGCCGCTGATCAACGAGGCGCTGGCGCTGATCGACAGGGCGATGCGCCATCGCCAGCCCGGCGCCTATCAGATCCAGGCCGCGATCGCTGCCCTGCATGCGCGGGCGGAACGCCCTGAAGACACCGACTGGGCGCAGATCGATCTGCTGTACCAAGCGCTGGAACGGCTGCAGCCCTCGCCGGTGATTACCCTCAACCGGGCCGTTGCCGTCTCGAAGCGTGACGGTCCGGAGGCGGCACTCGCCATGATCGAGCCGCTGGCCGGCAAACTGTCTGGCTACTTCTATTTCCACGGCCTCAGCGGCCACCTCCTGAAGCAGCTCGGCAAGGTCCGCGAGGCACGCGTCGCTTTTGATCATGCCATCGCGCTTGCGACCAACGCCGCCGAATGCGCCTATATCCGCATGCAACTCGACAAGCTCGACGAGGAGCCGGGCGTCGAAGACACCGTCGTCAAAAAAAGATGAAAAAGCCACGAGGCGGCTGTCGGGGCGGGCCGCCTTGCTTCGTCCTTGGACTGAAAACGAGATCCAAGGAGAAATCCCAGTGAATACCAGCCTTGCCATTTCCGCCCCGACTGCCAAGTCCGTCATCCTCGGCCGCGTCCTCAGTGGCGTGCTCGTCGCCTTCCTGGTCTTCGATGCCGTCATCAAGCTCGTGCCGCTTCAGGTCGTTACCGAAACCATGGTGGCGCTTGGTTACTCCGCAGATCAGAACCTGGCGCGTCTGCTCGGGGTGCTCACACTGCTCTGCACCGTGCTTTACGTGATCCCGCGGACCTCGATCCTCGGTGCCATCCTGCTGACCGGCTATCTCGGCGGCGCGATGGCGACGCATCTGCGCGCCGGCAGCCCACTCTTTTCCCACCTGCTCTTTGGCTTCTATCTCGGCGTCATCGCCTGGGGCGGCCTGTGGCTCCGAGATTCGCGCCTGCGCAGCCTGATCCCATTCAAGAACTGAAAACTGCCTTCCAACCGAACAAGTGAAAGTCGATCATGACCAGGACTGTCGAAGATTACATTGCCGGCCTTTCCGGGGTTCCGGGAGACGTGGCAAAACGTCTGCACGCAGCGCTCATTGCCGCAGGCGGGCTCACCGATATCGTGAAGTGGGGCCACCCCATCTACGAGGCCGGCGGCGCAGTCTGCCTCCTGAAGGGAGCAAAGGATCACGTGACCTTCGGCTTCTGGCGTGGGGCGGAGATGCTCGATCTCGATCCACGCCTGGAAAAGGGCGGCGGCAAGGGTGACATGGCCTATATCCGCCTGCGCGCCACGGACGACGTCGACGACGCCCAGGTGGCCCGCTTGGTCGCAAAGGGCATTGAACTTAACCGGCTGAAAGGCGATCCGATGAAGTAGCGGTTCGCGAAACAAACTTGCAACGCGGCCGGCAAAACAGAGCGCCTTTATCGGCTGCGATGCAATATCTCTTCACGGGAACAGGAATTCACGCCAGATCCCGCGAGGCAAACATGATCCTCTACTATCAGACCCATTCCCCCTTCGCCCGCAAGGCGCTCGTCTTCGCTCACGAGATCGGCCTTGCCGAACGGCTCAAGGTCGTCCACCACGAGACTAGCCCGACTCGGCGCAACGACGAAGTCTATGCCGAAAATCCGCTCGGCAAGGTTCCGGTGCTATTGCGCGAGGGGCAGGAGCCGATCTTCGACAGCGACGTCATCTGCGCCTATCTCGACACGCTGCATGACGGACGCAAGCTGATCCCGGAAAGCGGCGAACCGCGCTGGCGGGCGCTGCGCATGCAGTCGGTGGCGCAGGTCCTTGCCCAGACCGGGATCGGTTTGCGCTGGGAGTGGGAGAGGCGCCCGGAACATCTGCGTTATCCGGAACTCGCCAAGGGGTATGAAGAGAAGATCGAGGAAACATATGATTGGCTGGAGCGCACGCTGGAGCCCGAGGCGGCCGTTGATATCGGCCAGATCGCGCTGGCGACGGCGCTCTCCTGGATGGCATTTCGCAACCTGCCATCGTTCCGTAACCGCCCAACGCTGACACGCTGGTTTGACGTGTTCGAGGAGCGCGCCTCGATGCGGGCGACGCCGCTCTCCGGTGAAACGTTCGATTGAGTCTGTAGCCGGCGAAGACCGCCTGCTGCCTCAGGGGCAAGCGAGGTCGGCCACCACGGCGTCGAGGATCATCATGCCGGCCGGCGTGCAGCGCAGGCGCGAATTTCCGAGCCGCTCGATGAAGCCGTTGTCGATCAGGAACTGTTCGCGCTCCGGGTCCGGATCGCGGCCGGAAAGGGTCTGCCAGCGGGCAAGGTCGACGCCTTCCTTGAGGCGCAGGCCCATCAGCAGCAGTTCATCCGACTGCGCTTCGAGATCGAGCGCCTCGCGCTCGACCATGCCGTGGCCGTAGGTCTCGACGAGGCGCAGCCATTCCTCGGGCTTGCGTTCGGTGGCCGTGGCGATCTTCCCGCTGCCGATGCCGAGGCGCCCGTGTGCGCCGGGGCCAATACCCGCATAGTCGCCATAGCGCCAGTAGGTCAGGTTGTGCCGGCTTTCAGCACCCGGACGGGCGTGGTTGGAGACCTCGTAGGCCGGCATGCCGATCGATGCCGTGATCTCCTGCGTTGCCTCGTAGAGCACGGCCGATTGTTCGCCGTCCGGAACGATGAGCTTTCCGGCCTTGTGCAGGCCGTAGAAGGGCGTGCCCTCTTCGATTGTCAGCTGGTAGAGCGACAGGTGATCGACCGCGTAGGAGACGGCCTCCTTCAACTCGCGCTCCCACTCTTCGACCGTCTGGTTCGGGCGGGCGTAGATCAGGTCGAAGGACATGCGCGGGAAGATCTCGCGCGCCAGCCGGATCGCCTTCAGCGCGTCTTCGACATTGTGCAGCCGCCCCAGGAATTTGAGGTCGCGGTCGTTCAGCGCCTGGACGCCGAGCGAGACGCGGTTGACGCCAGCAGCACGATAGCCGTGGAAGCGCGTCGCCTCGACACTCGAAGGGTTGGCTTCCATGGTGATCTCGATGCCGTCGGGCACGTGCCAATGGCGAGCGATACCCTGGAGGATCGCGTCCACCGTCGAGGGCTCCATCAGCGACGGCGTGCCGCCGCCCATGAAGATGCTGGTGACGGTGCGCGGACCTGAGAGCTCACGCACCTCTTCCATCTCCTTCAGAAACGCGGCAACGAAACGCGGCTGGTCCACGGGCTGGTGGCGCACATGGCTGTTGAAGTCGCAATAGGGGCATTTGGCCGCGCAGAACGGCCAGTGTACATAGACCCCGAAACCGGGGTCCATGCCGTCACCAATCGCCGATAGCGTGGCCGTCTGCATCGTTGCGTCTCTCATGGTCACTTTCAGTAGGGAGCGGGATGCGGGCGGGAAACCGCACACACTTTTCCTCATCCCGCTCAGATCAGGCTCCGAGGCAGGTCTCGGCAAAAATCTTGAAGGCGCGGGCGCGGTGCGACAGGGCCTGCGCATCGCCCGGCTTCCAACCGTGTTTCTCGTCGGCGCTCATTTCGCCGAAAGTGGTCTCGTAGCCCTTCGGCTGGAAGACCGGATCGTAGCCAAAACCCTGGCTGCCGCGCGGCGGCCAGACCACGAAGCCTTCGACCTCGCCACGGAAGAGCTCGACATGGCCGTCCGGCCAGGCAAGGCAGAGCACCGAGACGAAGCGGGCGGCGCGCTCGGAGGGCGTCGTTGCGCCCTTTTCCTGCAGTGCGTTTTCGACCTTCTCCATCGCCATAGCGAAATCACGGCTGCCGTCCTCGCGCTCGGCCCAGTTGGCGGTATAGACGCCGGGCGCACCGTCGAGTGCGTCGATTGAAAGACCGGAATCGTCCGAAAGCGCCGGCAGACCCGAGGCCTTGGCGGAGGCGAGCGCCTTGATGGTGGCGTTCTCCTCGAAGGTGGTGCCGGTTTCGTCGGGCTCGATGAAATTGAGGTCCGCCGCCGACTTCGCCTCGAAGCCGAGCGGGCCGATGAGATCGCGGATTTCGCGGATCTTGCCGGCATTGTGGCTGGCGACGATCAGCGTCTTGTTGTCGAGTTTGCGCATGGTATCTCGTTTCATATTCATTCGATGGACCAGAGGCCCGGCTCCGCACATTCAAGGCTGTTGCCGGCCGGATCGCGGAAGTAGAAGGATCGCGCCCCGTTCGGCCAGCGAAGATCGCTTTCGATCTTGATACCGGCCGCTACCAGTTTCGCTTTCCAGGCGTCGAGCGCCTCGGCGCGCACGCGAAAGCACATGTGTCCCCGGCCGGTCGTGCCATGCGGTGGCACCGGCAGGGTGGCGTCCGGCGCCGGCGGTTTCACCGTCTCGGCCGGATTGAAGATCAAAAGCACGCCTTGGCCGCAGCGGAAGAACACGTGCCGGTTTCCAGCGCGGGTGATCTTCTCAAGGCCGAGAACGCCGCCGTAGAAGGCCTCGGCGGCATCGAGATCGGTCGCGTAGAGCGCAGTCTCGAGTATGCCTTCCAGTGCCGGGGCCATCTTTTCTCCTGTGGTCAGCCTGCAATCGCCTGCTTCTGCAGCGCGACCAGTTCGGCAATGCCGTTCTTTGCCAAGCCCATCAGGCTTGCGAATTCCTCTTCCGAGAACGGCTTGCCTTCGGCCGTGCCCTGGATTTCAACGATGCCGCCGGAGCCGGTCATGACGAAGTTGGCGTCGGTCTCGGCGGCGGAATCTTCGAGGTAATCGAGGTCGATCACGGACTGGTTGGCGAAGATGCCGCAGGAGATGGCGGCGACATGGTCCTTCAGGACCTTCTCGACCTTGACCATGTTGCGCGCTTCCATCCACTTCAGGCAATCGTAGAGAGCGATCCAGGCACCGGTGATCGAGGCCGTGCGCGTGCCGCCATCGGCCTGAATGACGTCGCAGTCGATCGAGATCTGGCGCTCGCCGAGCGCCGGAAGGTCGACGACGGCGCGCAGCGACCGGCCGATCAGGCGCTGGATTTCCTGGGTGCGGCCGCTCTGCTTGCCGTTTGCCGCCTCACGCTTCATGCGCTCGCCGGTGGCGCGCGGCAGCATGCCGTATTCCGCCGTCACCCAACCCTTGCCGCCGTTGCGCAGCCAGGCCGGAACCTTTTCCTCAAGGCTGGCGGTGCACAGCACGTGCGTGTCGCCGAACCGCACCAGACAGGAGCCTTCCGCGTGCTTGGAAAAATTGCGCTCGAAAGAAACCTTGCGCATTTGGTCGGTTTTTCTGCCGGATGGCCGCATCGTCAACTCCTATCGTATCTCGTCAGCCTTCTAGAGCATGGCGCAGGCAAAGGGAACCGGTGGATAGCCGGGGGACCAGTCGATTTTTCCCTTTTGCCATCGGGCGGCAGGATCATTATATTCCGGGCACGGCAGGATGTGCCTGCGAGTGTGGAGTGACATGGTACTGCGCAATCCCGGAGCAAAGGAAATCGCAGCCGCGCTGGATGAGCGCTCGGGCGAAATTTTCCGTCGCATCGTGGAAACCTATCTGACGAGCGGCGAGCCGCTCGGCTCGCGCAATCTGTCGCGGCTCCTGCCGATGTCGCTCTCTCCCGCTTCCGTTCGCAATGTGATGAGCGATCTCGAAGATCTCGGTCTCATCTACTCGCCGCATGTCAGCGCTGGCCGTCTGCCCACCCAGACGGGGCTGCGCTTCTTCGTCGATGCCTTCATGCAGGTCGGCAATCTCTCGGTCGAGGACCGGGCGTCGATCGACCGTCAGGTTCGGCGCGATGATCATATGCAGCCGGTCGATGCGCTGCTGACCGAAGCCAGCCAGATGCTGTCAGGCATGTCACGCGGGGCCGGCCTCGTCATCACCGCCAAGGCCGATCCCGTACTGAAGCATGTCGAGTTCATTCGCCTGGCGCCGACCAAGGCGCTGGCCGTTCTCGTCGGCGAGCACGACCAGGTGGAAAACCGCATCGTCGAGCTGCCCGCCGGGGTCACCAGCTCGCAGCTCACCGAAGCCGCGAATTTCCTCAACGCCCATCTTGCCGGCCAGACGATCGGCGAGGTGCGCGCTCAGCTTGAAACGGTGAAGCGGACGGTGCGCGGCGAACTCGACGCGCTGTCGCAAGACCTCGTCGAGCGCGGTCTCGCCATCTGGTCGGGCAATGAAGGCGACGAGAAGCCGGCGCGGTTGATCGTGCGCGGCCGTGCCAATCTGCTCGAAGGGCTGGAGGGGGCCGAGGATATCGATCGGCTGCGCATGCTCTTCGACGACCTCGAAAAGAAGGACAGCCTGATCGAGCTGCTCGATCTTGCCGAGAGCGGTCCGGGCGTCCGGATCTTCATCGGCTCGGAAAACAAGCTCTTCTCGCTCTCCGGCTCCTCGCTGATCGTCGCGCCCTATCGCGATGGCGAGGATCGCATCGTCGGCGCGGTCGGCGTCATCGGGCCGACGCGGCTCAACTACTCCCGCATCGTGCCGATGGTCGATTATACCGCGCAGCTGATGTCGAGGCTTTCCCGCTAAAGGCGGGCTTTTAGTCGCTGCATGTCTCCTTAAATCGACCTCGATCAAGGACAAAGACATGCAGCAAATCAAAGTGTTACAGCGACCTTTGCGCGTCTGATAAGTCGCGCGGCGCTGTAGGAGCGCGATTGGACCCTTGATTTTTCGGCCCCAAACCTCGATATCGGCTTCAAATCCAGTCACAGCGCATTTTTGCTGACACGCAGGCTCGCGCTTGCGGCGTGGAAATGCGAAGGACGATAGAGACGACACTGCGGAGAACGTCATGACCGACGATACGAACAAGCACGGACCCGAGGCCACCGACGAGGTATTCGATGCCGCGCCCGATGTTGCCGACGCCGCTGAAGCTGCGCCGGTTGCCGAGCCCGATCCGTTGGAGCTCGCGAGAGCCGAGAGCGCCGAGCTGCGTGACAAGTACCTTCGACTTGCCGCCGAGATGGACAACCTGCGCCGCCGCACCGAACGCGACGTGAAGGATGCGAAGTCCTATTCCGTCGCCGGCTTCGCCCGCGACATGCTCGCCGTTTCGGATAACCTGCGCCGCGCCCTCGATGCCATTCCGGCAGAGGCCAGGGAAGCAGGCGAGGCTGGCCTCACCGCCCTGATCGAGGGCGTGGAAATGACCGAGCGCTCGATGCTTTCAGCGCTTGAGCGCCACGGCGTCAAGAAGCTTGAGCCGGAAGGCCAGAAGTTCGACCCGAACTTCCATCAGGCAATGTTCGAGATTCCCAATGCGGACGTGCCCAACAACACGGTGTTGCAGGTCGTTCAAGCCGGCTACGTGATCGGTGACCGTGTTCTGCGTCCGGCCATGGTCGGCGTCTCCAAGGGCGGACCGAAGGTCGTGGCCGGCGAAAACGGTGACGCACCGACTGCCTGATCCAACTGATCAGAGTTTAAAGAAACGCCGCGCGAAGTTCGCGCGGCGTTTTTGTTTTGAGCGGCGTCAGCCGCAAACGCTATCCGAAAAGCTGGTGCAGGTGATCGTTGAGGAAGCGGCCCTCCGGATCGACCTTGGCCCTCAGCGCCCGGAAATCGCCTGCACGGGGATAGAGCGCCGTCACATCCTCGGCGCCGAGGAAATGCAGCTTGCCCCAATGCGGCCGTGAGCCGTACTGCCGCAGGATCGTATCGACATCCCTCAGGTAGTCCCAATAATCGGTTCCCGGCTCGCCCGAGACCGAGAGCGTGATCGAGTCCTGCTCGAAGAAGGGGCTGATCCAGCCGGTGTCTCCGGCGGTGAAACGGTACTCGATCGGATAGATGCAGGTCGGGTGCTTTTCCAGCATCAGCTTGCGCACCGCCTTCACCGCATCCTTGCCGTGGGCGACGGGCACCGCATATTCGAGTTCGTGGAAATTCGGCACGTATTCGATCGGATAGATCTCGGAGGAATATGCGATCTTCTCGAAGCGGCGCTCCGTCGGTGCTTCCTCGGTGATGTCGATCACCTTCATCTCGCAGACGTCGGAGGTGCTGTCTGTGGTCGAGACCGATGCGGTGTCCGGCAGGCAATAGCAATGCCGGCTCTCGGGCACTGGGCACCAGAAAAAGCCGAAGTGGCGGTGTTTGGCGGCCAGTTCGTCGTGCTGTTCGATCATTTCGTCGAAGGTGCAGCGCCAGAGCCTTTCATGCAGATTGTAGCTGTCCATCGCCTGCAGCGTGATCTCCGAGATCACACCAAGCATGCCGACCGATACCCGCGCCGCCTCGAGCAGATCCGGTGTCGTCTCGTCGACAACGAGAATGCTCCCATCCGGCTGCACCAGGCGCATGCCGACGATCTGCGAGGCCATGTTGCCGAGCTTGGCGCCGGTCCCATGCGTCCCGGTCGTCAGCGCGCCAGCCAACGCCTGGCTGTCGATGTCGCCCTGATTGATCAGCGACAGGCCGTTGGATTTCAGCACCTTGCCGAGCTGATTGATGGTGGTACCCGCCTTCACCGCGACGCGCTTGCGCGCGTAGTCGATGCCGACGACACCCTGCATGTTGGAGAGCGTCAGCTGCAGCCCGCTGGTCAGCGCCACCGGCGTGAAGGAATGGCCGGAGCCGGCGCAGCGCACGTTCAGCCCTTGCGACGTCGCCTCGCGCACCATTTCGGCAAGAGCTGCCTCGCTCTCCGGCGCGCCGCGATGACGCACGATGCATGATTGGTTTCCGACCCAGTTGCGCCAGTGGCCACCTGCCTGAAGCATTTTCCCCTCCCTCAAACCGCGGTGAAGCAATTGTCGACGAACAGATGCGTGCCGTTGATGAAGCTCGCCTCATCGCTCGAAAGAAACAGCGCCGCGTTCGCCACCTCTTTCGGGTCGCACATGCGGCCCTGCTGCACGGCGATGGCCGCCTCCGAAACGTCGACCCCGTATTTGCTGAGGCCGACGAGCTCGCGCTTGCCATGATCGGTGGCGATAAAGCCCGGGCAGACGGCATTGCAGCGGATGCCGCGGTCGCGGAACTCGACGGCGATGGCGCGGGCGAACATGTGGCAGGCGCCCTTGGTCGTGTCGTAGAGCACCTCCATCGGCGTTGCCGCCACGGCCGAGATCGACGAGGTGCAGACGATGCTGCCGCCGCCGGCGGAAAGCATGCCGGGCAAAACAGCCTTGGTCATCAGAAACATGCTGCGCACATTGACCGCCATCAGTCGGTCCCATTCGTCTTCCTCGACCTCGAGGAAGGGGCCGACGGCAAGAATGCCGGCGTGATTGAAGAGCACCGTGATGGCGCCGAACGCCGCCTCCACCGCCTTGACGGCCGATGTCACTTCTGCGGATACCGAGACGTCGGCAGGGGCAAAAATCGCCTCGCCGCCATTGGCGCGGATCGATGCCGCGACCTCTTCGCCCTTGCTGCGCGGCAGGTCGACGATACCGACCTTGGCGCCTTCGCGCGCGAAAAGCTCCGACGCCGCCAGGCCGCAGCCTCCCGCGCCACCGCTGATCAGCGCCACCTTGCCTGAAAGCCTGCCTGCCATTGCGCCCTCCTCATCGGCGTTCGCCGCAGTGTTCGCCAAGGGCGACCCGTTTCGCGACGACCTGTTGCTCTCCCGGGGGGAATTATTGTTGACGAAGCAGGGGCTGTCGATATCCCATGGGGGATACGAGGAGCGGGGGGATGAAACCGGAATGCTGGCAAGGGAGTCCGCTGATATTTCGGCGATGATCGGTCTGATCGGCACGCAGGATTTCGGCCAGGCGCTCGACCGGATGCTGCGGTCGTTCACCAGTTTCGACCTCTCCGTCGCCTTTGCCTATCCGTACGATGCCAGGCCGATCGTGCTGCACGACGGCTACACGGCAAAGGTATCGGCGAGCGCGCTTTCCGCCTATCTCGGCGGCGCCTATCTGCTCGATCCCTTCTACGTCGCCTGCTCTGCCGGCCAGCCGGCCGGCCTCTGGCGCATGCGAGAACTCGCGCCGGACCGATTCTTCCAGTCCGACTTCTCGTCGTCCGCCGAGGTTCACCCCTGCGTATCGATGGAATCGGGTGTGCTGGTGGAGGAGGTCGGCTTCGTCATTCCGCTCGACGGTGGCCTGCAGGCGACCTACTCGCTGATGCGCGGCCGCGGCGGCCAGCCTTTCAGCGAGGCCGAACTCGAGCGACTGCGCGTCTATGAGCCGATCGTGCGCGAGGCGGTCCGCTCGAACTGGCGCCAGCACGGCCGGAGCTTTGCGCCGCCGCCCTCCGAAGAGGGCGACAATGTAATGGAAGCGGCGTTCGACAGCCTTTGTTCAGACCGGCTGACGAAGCAGCAGCGCAACATCGTGCGGCTGATCCTTCGGGGACACAGCAACCTTTCGATCGGCAAGGTGATGAACATTGCCGAGGGAACGGTCCGGATCCATCGCAAGAACATCTATCGCCGGCTCGGCATTTCGAGCCAGGGCGCTTTGTTCCGGATTTTCATAGATCATTTGAACGGTCGTCAGCTTTACTGACGCAGGCACTGCGCGTCCGGCGGACGCGCGCCGTTGCTATTTTCAGGCGGCGTGCGAGGTCGCGTCGTCGTCGAGCAGCGTGTAGATCGCGCTGGCGGAATCGCTCGAGCGGATCTTGGCGACCATGTCCTGATCACGCAGGACGCGGGCAATGCGCGACAGGGCCTTGAGGTGATCGGCGCCGGCACCTTCCGGGGCGAGCAGCAGGAAGACGAGGTCGACGGGCTGGTCGTCGAGCGCTTCGAAATCGACAGATGTTTCCAGTCGCGCGAAGATGCCGATGATCGAGGGAAGATTGTTGAGCTTGCCGTGCGGGATGGCGATGCCATTGCCGACACCGGTGGAGCCAAGACGCTCCCGCTGCAGGATCACGTCGAAGATTTCACGCTCGGGAAGCCCGGTGATCTTTGATGCTTTTGCCGCCAATTCCTGGAGGAGCTGCTTTTTCGAGTTGGCCCTCATGGCCGGGATGATCGCATTTTGATGCAGTAGACCTGCCAATGCCATTCTTTTGTCCTCGTTCGCCGGTTAGAGCCGGACAACATCATCATAAATGCGTCGCAATGGCTCTAACCATCTTTGTCATGGCGGGTTCCATGCACAGAAAAGTCACATTTTCCGGCCTGCCCGCTGATTCTGGGCGCGGGGAGTGCCGGCGTGCCGGCACTCCCCTATCCGCTCATGCTTTGATATTGGCAGCGTCAATCCAGCCAATATTTCCATCGTTGCGTCTGTAGACGATATTCAGATCGTCCTTGCCGGGGCTACGGAACATCAGGACGGGTTCATCGGTCATGTCGAGTGCCATCACGGCGCTGGCGACAGACATCGTCCTCAATTGTTTCGTGCTTTCGGCGACGATCGTCGGTGCATAATCCTCGGGGACCTCATCGTCCTCGAACGGCACCGAATCCATCACTGTGTAAGCCACTTCGGCAGCATTCGTACCGTTGCCGTTATGGTGATCCTTCAGCTTCCGCTTGTAGCGGCGCAGACGCTTTTCGATGCGATCCGACGCCGCGTCAAACGCAGCCTGTGGGTCGTTCGCCTGACCGTTCGCCTGCATAACCACGCCCGTATCGAGATGAAGCTTGCAGTCGGCGCTGAAGCGCGGCCCGGATTTTTCCACAGTGACCTGGCTTGAATATCCTCCGTCGAAATATTTGGTAACGGCCTGCTCGATCTGCTCGCCGATGCGAGCTCGAAACGAATCGCCGATTTCCATCTGTTTACCGGATACACGCACACTCATGGAGTTTCCTCTCTCGTTCGTGATTTGCGCAGCCAGTCTATTCCAAGCGGTCCCGTCATCCAAGCCTTTCAGGCTTGCGGGCGCGCCTCTGTCGCAGCTACCGGTCGTACCGGTCCGCTTCCGGGGCGAGCTTGTCCCCGGCAATTGCGGCGGGCTCATATCGCCTGTGTCGGAGAGAGTCAATCGAAGGTCGCAAAAAAGTTAATGCGGCTTAACTTCCGGTGCTCAGAAACCGGCGGCTTTGGCCAGCGCCCGCTTTTCCCGTCGCCGCTGTACGGAGGAGGGGATGCTCATCGCTTCGCGATATTTGGCGACAGTGCGACGGGCAAGGTCGATACCAGCCTTCTTGAGGACATCGACGATATCGTCGTCGGAAAGCACCGCTTCGGCGCTTTCCTCCTGGATCATCGCGCGGATCCGGTGGCGCACGGCTTCCGCCGAATGGCTGTCGCCGCCCTCGGCCGAGCCGATCGAGACGGTGAAGAAATATTTGAGTTCGAACAGCCCGCGCGGCGTCAGCATGTATTTGTTCGAGGTGACGCGGCTGACGGTCGATTCATGCATCTTGATCGCGTCAGCGACGGTCTTGAGGTTCAGCGGCCGTAGGTGACCGATGCCGTTGGCCAGGAACGCGTCCTGCTGGCGAACGATCTCCGTGGCGACCTTCATGATCGTTCGGGCGCGCTGGTCGAGGCTGCGTGTCAGCCAGTTGGCGTTCTGCAGGCATTCGTTGAGGAAGGCTTGGTCGGCACTGTTTTTCTGCGTCCCGCGCGAGACCTTGGCGAAATAGTCCTGGTTGACCAGCACGCGCGGCAGCGCGTCCGGATTGAGTTCGATCATCCAGGAGCCGTCGGGCGCGGCCCGCACGACGATGTCGGGCACGATCGCCTCGCTGACGCTGGTCTCGAAACTGGTTCCGGGCTTCGGATCGAGCTTGCGGATTTCCGCCAGCATGTCGATCAGGTCCTCTTCATCGACGCCGCAGATCTTCTTGAGCGTCGCGAAATCGCGCCGCGCCAGCAGTTCGAGATTGGCGAGCAGTGCCTCCATCGCCGGATCGAGGCGGTCGCGGGCGCGCAACTGGATTGCAAGACATTCGCCAAGCGAACGCGCGAAGACACCGGGCGGATCGAACTGCTGCAGCGTCAGCAATACCCGCACGACATCCGTATGCGCGGCGCCCAGCCGTTCGGCGACTTCGCCAAGGTCCGCCTGGAGATAGCCGGCGTCGTCGAGCTGATCGATAAGGTGCTGCGCGATCAGCCGATCCGAGGGGGCGGGCAGCGCAAATGGCAATTGCTCCGTGAGCGTCTCGCGCAGGCTCTTGCGGCCGGCAACGAAGTCGTCGAGGTCATAGTCTTCGCCTTCACTGCTGCCGGGCATCGATTTCCACTGGCCGAGCAGTTCCGGGGCATCGGCGCGCTGCGGTGTCGTGTCGTCCTGAAAGACATTGGCGAAGTCGGCGTCGAGTTGCTCGCCAAGCCGCTCGCTGGTCGGCGATGTCGCGCTGTCGTAGAGATCGTCCTGCGCGCCGAAGTCGTCGCCGGCAGGCTCGTCCCCGGCTGTGCTCTCGCCGCGCTCCGGCGTGCCTGGCAGATCGTCATTCGCCTGAAATTCGAGCAGCGGGTTCTTTTCGACTTCCTGGGCGATGAACTGATTGAGTTCGAGATGCGTCATCTGCAGCAGCTGGATCGACTGCATCAGCTGTGGCGTCATCACCAGGGACTGGGACTGGCGCAGATGAAGGCTGGCGGACAGTGCCATGCTGACGCGAAACTCCCGAGAAATCTCCTGGGCCGCGGTGTTTCTCCGGTCGCCGGGGTGGCCCTTATCAATTGGCCCAAAAATTGCTTATCGAGAAGGTTTGGTCAAGCGTGGTCGCGGGCGGAATCGCCCGCGAAGCGGTCTCAAAGGCTGAAATTGTCGCCGAGATAGAGCCGGCGCACGTCAGGATTGGTGACGATATCGTTGGCGCGACCATGAGTCAGCACTTCGCCGGCATGGATGATATAGGCGCGGTCGATGAGGCCGAGCGTCTCGCGGACGTTGTGGTCGGTGATCAGCACGCCGATGCCGCGCGAGGTCAGGTGACGGACAAGCGCCTGGATATCGGCGACCGAGATCGGATCGACACCGGCAAAGGGCTCGTCGAGCAACATGAAGGTCGGATCTGTCGCAAGCGCACGGGCGATTTCGAGACGCCGCCGCTCGCCGCCCGAAAGCGCAATCGCGGGGGACTTGCGCAGGTGCGTGATGTTGAACTCGCCGAGCAGGTCGTTGAGCTTGCTCTCGCGCCGCTCCAGGTTCTTGTCATGGACCTCGAGCACGGCGCGGATGTTTTCCTCGACCGTCAGCCCGCGAAAGATCGATGCTTCCTGCGGCAGGTAACCGACGCCAAGACGGGCACGCCGGTACATCGGCATGGTCGTGACGTCGTTGCCATTGATCTCGATCGAGCCTTCGTCGACCGGTACGAGGCCGGTGATCATATAGAAGCAGGTGGTTTTGCCGGCGCCGTTCGGTCCGAGCAGGCCCACGGCTTCGCCGCGCCGCACCACCAGTGAAACGCCGTTGACGACGCGGCGCTCGCGATAGGCCTTCGTCAGGCCGCGCGCGATCAGCGTGCCGTCGTAACGCGCCTTGTCGACCGCGTGTCCGGAAACAACCGCAGCTGTCGCCGACGGCTTGCGGACCCGTTTGCGCTTGTGAAGGAAGGGAAAGTGCACGAGCGATCTACGTCAGTTCTGCTTGCGGGACTTCGGGTCGAGCTGGATCTGCACGCGGCCGCCGCAGGCTTCGAGCTGAGCCTCCCCGGTTTCCATTTGGACGTTGAGCTGGCAGCCGACGAAGACGTTTTTGCCTTCCGACAACACCACCTTTTCGCCCTTCAGCACGAAGACCTGTTTCGTCATGTCGAAGGAACCGGTGTCTGCCGTTGCCTGCTGCGTGCCCGAGCTCAGGAAAACCTTCTGGCTGACCTCGATGCGGTCGATGTCGGCGTCGCCGCTCGAAACCGAGCCGCCGCCGGACTTGTAGTACACCACCATGTTGCCGGCCTGCAGCGTCGTCGTGCCCTGCACGACCTTGACGTTGCCGGTGAAGATCGCCTTGCTCTCCGGATCCTTGATTTCGAGCTTGTCGCTCTCGATCTGGATCGGCTTGTCGTTGGAGAGTTCAAGGCCCTTCATCTTGCTGGATGTGGCCTGCGCCGAAGCGCCGGAGGCAATGATCAAAGCGCCGACACCGGCAATCGCCAGGCTGGCGGAAATCTTGAAAAAAGAGGCGGTTGTGACCGACATGGAGTGCACCGGGTCCTATTTCGCGTTCTTGCGGATGGCGGTGGGCTCGACGTTCACCCTCACCATGCCCTCAAATATTACAATACGTCCCTTATCCGTCATTCGCAGCGTCTGCGCAATGATCGAACCGCCCTTCATGCTGATCGCAACGGGCTGTTTCGTTTCCATCTCGCCGGCATTGATGTCCAGATAGGCCGACTGGAAGTCGGCGTTGATGCCATTATTGACGGAAATGGTGAACGGGGCGTTCATATCGAGCGTATTGGCGCCGCGGTCGTAGATGCCGTTGGTGGCGTCCACCGTCGCGACCATCGAATCCTTCATCGGCATTTCCGCATGGATCGTCTGCAGCGTGATGATGTCAGGATTGGCGATGTCCTGGAGCGCTCGCTGGGCCTTCATCGAATAGCTGATCCCCTGCTTGTTGCGGCCGGAGATGGCCGGATTCTGCATCACGATCTTGCCGTCCTCGATCGTCGCCGTTTCGAGTTGCAGATCGACGGGCATGAAGGCCCGGACGAAGGAAACGGCGGCAAAGATCACCGCGATGACGCCGGCGACCACGGGCAGGATGACTTTCAGCCGGCGGACGCGCACGGAGTGTCTCGCGGCGAGCGCATAGGCGTCGGCGGAGCTCTCACCCGTATCGGCAAAAATGCCCGGGGCTGGCGCGTGGTTCAACATGAAAGGGCCTGTCGGTTCTACTGCTTTTATCGCTGAACCCATCAAGGGATCATATACATACAATGGTGTAAGTCGTCGCAAATATGGATATTTTTTGCTGCTGCACAATGGCGCTGCAAAAAAACTCGGGTGAAGCACGAAAACGCCAGCCGCGGCTTTCAACCGTGGCCAAGCGCGTTTATGGAATATGCCTCTGCGCGCGCAGATAGCACGTTCCCGCGGAAACTGACAGAAGCTGCGCCAACAATTCGGGAGAAACCCACATGGACGAACTCGCCATCGCCGATCGCCGCAGCCTGCGCCGGAAACTCAGTTTCTGGCGCTTTGTGGTGGCGGGGCTGCTTCTTGTGGCAGCGCTCGCGATCTTTGTCTGGTCGGGCGCTGCGGACGATGTCGGCCGCACTCGTCAGCACGTGGCTCGCGTCACCATTAGTGGTCTGATCCAGGACGACCGGGAGCTTCTCGATCGCCTCCAGAAGATCGCCGACAACGACAGCGTCAAAGCACTGGTCGTCACCATTTCGTCCCCGGGCGGCACCACCTATGGCGGCGAAGTGATCTACAAGGCGATCCGCAAGGTTGCCGCCAAGAAGCCCGTTGTCTCCGATGTGCGCACGCTCGCCGCTTCTGCGGGTTACATGATTGCGCTCGCAGGCGACACGATCGTCGCGGGCGAAAGCTCGATCACCGGCTCCATCGGTGTCATCTTCCAGTATCCGCAGATCAAGGACCTGATGGACAAGCTCGGCGTGTCGCTGGAATCGATCAAGTCGCGGCCGCTGAAGGCGGAGCCGTCGCCCTTCCATCCGGCGAGCGACGAGGCGAAGGCGATGATCCAGTCGATGATCGATGACAGCTATGCCTGGTTTGTCGACCTGGTTGCCGAGCGCCGCAAGCTTCAGCGCCCCGAGGCGCTGCTGCTCGCCGACGGCCGCATTTTCACCGGCCGCCAGGCGCTGAAGGCGAAGCTCGTCGACACGCTTGGCGGCGAGGACGAAATTCGCGCCTTTCTGACGGAGAAAAAGGTATCGAAGGACCTGCCGATCGTCGATTGGGAAGCACCGCGCAAGACCCTGCCTTTTGGCCTCGGCGCGCTGGTCGGCAACTGGATCAAGATGTTGGGATATGACGCTTTTCCGGCAATGAGCGGCCTCGAAAAAATTGCGGGCGACAAGTTGTTTCTTGACGGTCTTGTTTCCGTTTGGCAGGTTGATGGCCAATGAGGAAGGCGACATATACCCAGCCTGAGCCGTGAGGAGTTGGCGGCGTTTTTGCAAGCGTCGTCGATATTCTTGCAGCAATCACAATGCAGACCGAAAAAGCAAAACAAACAAGAATTTGAGGGGGCGACAGTGATCAAGTCAGAACTGGTGCAGATTGTTGCAGCTCGCAATCCGCATCTCTATCACCGCGATGTCGAAAACATCGTCAATGCGGTTCTCGATGAGATCACGGACGCGCTCGCGTCAGGCAACCGGGTCGAACTGCGCGGCTTCGGTGCCTTCTCCGTCAAGAACCGGCCGTCGCGTTCCGGGCGCAACCCGCGCACCGGCGATTCCGTCTTCGTCGAGGAAAAGTGGGTGCCGTTCTTCAAAACCGGCAAGGAATTGCGCGAGCGCCTTAATCCCGGCATGAATGGTGACGACGAAGACTGATCGTCTTTCTCGGTCTCAGCGGCCTGGCGCAATGGACGCCCGTCGTCCCGCGTGGCCAACGGAAACCACGCGGCCGCTCGCAAGCTGGAGCGCTTGAATGTTCAAGAAACTGATCAATATCGTTGTTCTCATTCCGGTTGGCGTGATCCTGATCGTTCTCAGCGTCGCCAATCGCCAGAGCGTGACGCTGGCACTGAACCCTTTCCGTCCGGAAGACAGCGTGCTTTCGGTCAGCGCGCCCTTCTTCGTCTTCCTGTTCCTTGCCGTCATCGTCGGCATGATCCTCGGTGCGGCAGCGACCTGGTTCAGCCAGGGCAAGTACCGTCGCCGTGCGCGCACCGAGGCGAACGAAGCGGTGAAGTGGCATCGCGAAGCCGAGAAGCATCGCAGCCAGGCTGAAAAGCTCGCCACTCAGGCAACGTTGGCTGCCCCTCAGAACTGAACGCTTGACTTGACGCTGCGGAGTGGCGAGCCGTTCAGCTCGCCGCTTCCGCGGTACCGCTGACGGCGGCGCCGAAGTCGGTGAAGAACTGCTGGGCCAGCTTCTTTGCGGTCGAATCGATGAGGCGCGAGCCGAGCTGGGCGAGCTTGCCGCCGATCTCTGCCTTGACGTCGTAACGCAGCACCGTGTCTGCGCCATCCTCCGTCAAGGTGACGTCGGCGCCCCCCTTGGCAAAGCCGGCGATCCCGCCCTTTCCTTCGCCCGAGATCGTGTAGCCCTCTGGTGGATTGAGATTGGAGAGCATGACGTTGCCGGTGAAGGAGGCAGAGACCGGGCCGATCTTGATCTTCACAACCGCTGCAAGCTCGGTCGGCGACGTCATCTCCAGCGACTGACAGCCGGGGATGCACCGTTTCAGGATTTCCGGATCGTTGAGGCCGCGCCACACCGCGTCGCGCCCAGCCGAAATCCGCTCTTCGCCGGTCATGTCCATGCGCTTTCCTCCCATTGCAGTTCCGCGCATCGGCATCGACGCGCCAAGGTCGCTGTAACACACTAGGCCTGCTGCAGAATTTTGTCCCCAAGCCGGTTCCGGCCCAAGGAAATTCGCGGCGGGTTCTCCCGCGCCGATCTTCGCAAAACGGAAACGACTTTGCCAAGTGCATCAGCGATGCTATTTGCACCTTCAATAGATGCCGCGGCTGAAGGCTGCGGCGACAAACCTCATGGCGTCCGCCGGCTCGCGCTCGACACTGCGAAGGGCAGGCGGCACATGCACTAACAAGTCCAGGGATCTCAGCGTGAAGGAAAAGGACCGGCGGTCGAAGAATGCCTCCGTGACGACGGCCAAGGGCCGCGGCGCCGAGGCGCGTGGCGGCGGTCGCCACGAGCAGAAGCGTCCGGCACCGCCGAAGGGCGGCGGCTTCAAGGAACGGCCGGCTCGCCCGGCGGAAGCGCAGGCCGCCGAGACACGCGACAGGCCCGCCAAGCAGGCACCCGTGCAGGAAACACCTGTACGGGCGATCGCCCGGCGAACCGGCGAAAAGCCGGCCGAGCGCGTGCCGCTCATTCTCGAGACCGTGGGCGCTTCCGGCTACCATCTGATCGACAGCGGCGCCGGCGAGAAGCTCGAACAATACGGTCCCTATCGCATCGTGCGTCCCGAGGCGCAGGCGCTCTGGCCGCGCAGCCTGGCGGACGGCGTCTGGGAAAAAGCCGACGCGATTTTCACAGGCGACACCGACGAGGACGGCATGGGCCGCTGGCGCTTTCCGGGCGCCGTGCTCGGCGAAACCTGGCCGATGCAGCTTCTCGGAACCGATTTCCACGGCCGCTTCACCTCGTTCCGCCATGTCGGCGTCTTCCCCGAACAGCTCGCGCACTGGAGCTGGGTCAAGGACCAGGTGCAAGCTGCAGGGCGGCCGCTCAAGGTTCTGAACCTCTTCGGCTATACCGGGGTCGCCTCGCTGATCGCCGCCAGGGCCGGCGCCGAGGTCACCCATGTCGACGCTTCGAAGAAGGCGATCGGCTGGGCACGCGAGAACCAGCAGCTGGCGCGGGCCGACAAGCTGCCGATCCGCTGGATCTGCGACGACGCAATGAAGTTCATCCAGCGCGAAGAGCGCCGCGGCAGCCGCTACGACATCATTCTGACCGACCCGCCGAAGTTCGGCCGTGGTCCGAATGGCGAGGTCTGGCAGCTTTTTGATCACCTGGCGGCGATGCTCGACATCTGCCGCGAGATCCTCTCGCCGGAGGCGCGCGGCCTGGTGCTGACCGCCTATTCCATCCGGGCGAGCTTCTATTCGATCCATGAACTGATGCGCGAGACGATGCGCGGCCGCGGCGGCCGGGTGGAATCGGGCGAGCTCATCATCCGCGAGGGCGGGCTTGACGGACGCGAGCCGGGCAGGGCGCTTTCGACCTCTCTCTTCAGCCGCTGGGTACCGCAATGACGAACGACAGAAGCGAACACGGCGCCGGTCGTGTGGGTCAGGTAAAGGAGGTCACGAGCCTCACCAACCCGATCATCAAGGATATCCGCGCGCTGGCACAGAAGAAGCATCGCGACGAGACGCGGTCCTTCATGGCCGAAGGCCTGAAGCTGGTGATCGACGCGCTCGATCTCGGCTGGAAGATCAAGACGCTGATCTATGCCAAGGCGGCCAAGGGCAAGCCGCATGTGGAGCAGGTGGCGGCGAAGACCTTCGCCAAGGGTGGTCTGGTGCTCGAGGTCAGCGAGAAGGTGCTGACGACGATCACCCGGCGCGACAATCCTCAGATGGTCGTCGGTATCTTCGAGCAGCGCTACCAGGCGCTAAAGGATCTGAAGCCGCAACTGGGAGAAACCTATGTGGCGCTGGACCGGGTGCGCGATCCCGGCAACCTCGGCACGATCATCCGCACGGCCGATGCCGCCGGTGCCTCCGGCATCATTCTCGTCGGCGAGACCACCGACCCGTTTTCGCTTGAAACCGTGCGCGCCACCATGGGCTCGGTCTTCGCGATGCCGGTGGCACGCGCCAGCGTGGACGACTTCATCCGCTGGCAGAAATCCGCCGGCGTGAAGGTGGTTGCCACCCATCTCGCCGGCGCCGTCGATTACCGCACCATCGATTACAAGTCGAAGCCCGTGGTGATCCTTATGGGCAACGAACAGGCGGGTCTGCCGGAGGAGCTTGCCCGTGAGGCAGGTGCGCTCGCACGCATCCCGCAGGCCGGACGCGCCGATTCACTCAACCTTGCGATCGCTACCGGCATCATGCTGTTCGAGGCGCGCCGTCATCTGCTGACGCTGGACGCCCGCGCATGAGCGAGAGGCAGGTTCTGTTTTCGCGGCCGCTGCCGATCGCGGTCTTCATCCTTCTCGCGCTCATCGCCGATCAGTTGATCAAGTATCTGGTCGAGATCTACCTGCCCTTCAATCAGGCGGTCCACGTCGTGCCGATGCTGGCGCTTTACCGTACCTACAACTATGGCGTCGCCTTCTCGATGCTGTCGGGCATGGAAGGCTGGTTCATCGTCGGCATGCGGCTTGCCGTCGTCGCTTTCGTGCTCTGGCTCTGGAAGCGCACGCCGAAGGACCGGTTCTTTGCGCATTTCGGCTACGCGCTGATCATCGCCGGCGCACTCGGCAACCTCGTCGACCGGCTGATCTTCGGCTACGTGATCGACTACATCCTTTTCTATACCGAAACATGGTCCTTCGCCGTCTTCAATCTGGCCGATACCTTCATCACCATCGGCGCCGGAGCCATCATCCTTGACGAACTGCTGCACGCGAAAAAGGCCGATCGTTAAGATTTTACCGGTGCATTGAAGCCATTCGGAACGCTTGTCGTGTTAGCCGGATTGCATGAGCGAACCGTCACGATTGCTGGAGCGGATCGAATCCGGCTTCCGGACAGGAAGCCGGACGGGTGACGCGCCGCCGGTGGCTCCGCTCCCTGTCGAGGTATCGCCTCCGGCTCACGAGCAGGAAGCACCCGTCAAGGGCAAGCGCCATGCGGTCAATCAGGCGTCGCTGGCATTGCTCGGCCTTGTCGCCTCCGGTCTCATTCTCGTCATCGGCATGAGCGCCGGCTTTTACCTGTTTTCCGCAGCGATTGCGGCGGCAGGCTCTGTCGGCGTGTTCCTGCTCGTCGTCGAAGCCATACGGTCGTTCGATGGCAGGCAGGCAGGCGACGAAGCGGACCGGGATCGCGATTGGCATCGCTCCGAGACGTCGGCGTTGCTCTCGACCATTCACGATGCGCTGGGTGACCTCGCGATCATGCGCGGCATGGACGGAAAGATCGTTCATGCCAACGCGGTCTTCCATCAGGTCTGCGGCCACTCCGATGTCCACGGCCTCGATTGCGCGGCGCTTGGCCTGAGCTTCGAGCCAAAGGCTGCGCCCAATCACTATCTGGTCCGGATTGCCGCATCGGACGGCGTGCGCCTTTACGACTGGCACGACGTGATCGCCCGCGATCCGGCAAGTGGCAGGCTCATGCGCCACAGCATCGCGCGCGACGTCACCGAGGAGGCCGCGGCGGCGCGTGAGCGCGAAGCGGCGCGCCGGCGGGCAGAGGAGGCGAGCAAGGCGAAGTCGAGGCTTCTCGCCACAGTCAGCCATGAGATCCGTACGCCGCTTTCCGGCATCCTCGGCGTGAGCCACCTGCTCGGCCAGACCCGGCTGTCGAGCGAGCAGAAGAACTACCTCGCCGGCATGCAGCAGTCCGGCCATGCGCTGGTCCAGCTCGTCGAGGACCTGATCGATTTCTCGTCGCTGTCGGCCGGTCGCTTCCAGTTTCGCCCGACCCGACAGGATCCGCGTGGCGTCATCGAGAGCGTGGTGGAAATGCTCTCCAACCGGGCGCATGAGAAAGGCATCGAGATCGGTGCCACGGTCGCCGTCGATGTGCCCGCTGAGATGGCCTTCGATGCGGCGCGCCTGCGCCAGGTGCTCTTCAACGTGATCGGCAATGCGGTGAAGTTCACCGAGGTCGGCGGCGTCTTTGTCGGCGCCGATACGGTCGACGAATGCGTGCGGATCCGGATCGACGACACCGGTCCGGGCATGTCGCCTGACGACCTGAAGCGCATTTTCGAGGAGTTCGAGCAGGCCGGAAACGACGAACAGCGGGCGAAGGGCACCGGCCTTGGCCTCGCCATCTCCCGCAGGATCATGCAGGCCTGCGGTGGCAGCCTTACGGCCGCAAGCGCGCCGGGACGCGGCAGCCGTTTCGAAATTCGTCTGCCATTTGCCGAGATCGAGGCGGTCGCACCGGAGCGCCGGTCGTGCCTTGCGGGCTCGCATGTCCTGGTGATGGCGCCCGATGGTCCGGCCTCGGCGGCGCTCGCCGCGACGATCGCGACACTCGGCGGGCGGTGCCATCGTGCCACCACGCTTGCCGCGGCCCAGCATGTCCTTGCGGACGTGCTCGCCGGCGGCGCGCCGCTGACGGACGTGATCGTCGACCACCGCCATGCCCAGCAATACAAGCAGCTTCTTTCCCTGCAGCCGTCCGTTGCACGGCTGGAGGTGCGGCGCACCTATCTGATCAATCCGGAGGAGCGCAACAGCCACCCCGTCAACCAGATGGACGGCTACGAGGCATGGCTGATCCGGCCGCTGCGCGAAAAGTCCCTGGTCGAGGTGCTGCTCGGTCGCCTGAAGGGTATCGAGAAACGCGACGCGATCAACGACAACCGGCCCGTTCTGCGAGAGGAGCCTGCGACCACGCCTGTTTACAACAGGGCGAATGGGATCCTGCTGGCCGAAGACGATCCGGTCAACGCGCTGATCGTTCGCACCGTGCTCCAGCGCTCGGGGTATTCGGTCCGCCTTGTCAGCGACTTCGGCGCCGTTGCTGAGGCCCTGCATGCGCCCGGCCAGCGCTCGCTTCCGGAGCTGCTGGTGACCGATCTCAACATGCCGGGTGGCGACGGCCTTTCGCTGCTGCAGCACCTGCGCGCCGATGAGGCCGCGCGATCCGCGCCCCGGCTGCCCGTCATCGTCCTGACGTCGGATGTTCGTGCCGACATGCGCGAAAGGCTGATGGGCGCCGGCGCCGACTTCGTGTTGTCGAAGCCCGCCGATCCGCAGCTGCTGACATCGGAGATCGCCCGCCTGCTGCGCGAACGGTAACTTCGGCAGTGGTAACCGTAACCATCGGGGCGTGGGGGTTGTATGCCGCTTTCATGTCACTATGTTGTTGCAGAAACGTGGTCTAAGCCCGGCAGATAGAATTGATTCGGGATGACGCGGATGGCCATCGAGCTACTGGATTCAGCGAACGTGGTTGACACTTCTCAGGCTTGCATCGGCAAGAAGGCTGCCGCCCCGACGACTGACGTTCTTGGCAGGATCGCCAATCTCGAGACGCGCCTGGCACGGACGGCATCGGAGATCGATGCCGCCCAGGCCGTACGCTACAAGGTTTTCGTCGAAGAGATGAATGCGCAGGTTGGCGCCGAAGCCGACCGCCGCAAGCGCGACATCGACAGCTGGGACGCGATCTGCGATCACCTTCTGGTTCTCGATACCTCGATCGAGGGCGATGCCGAGGATCAGATCGTCGGCACCTAT
The DNA here is from genome assembly GCF_052044795.1 of Ensifer sp. 22521. Classification (NCBI taxonomy): domain Bacteria; kingdom Pseudomonadati; phylum Pseudomonadota; class Alphaproteobacteria; order Hyphomicrobiales; family Rhizobiaceae; genus Ensifer; species Ensifer sp. 22521. The sequence goes on along the minus strand of NZ_JBQENM010000010.1, from coordinate 265,238 downwards.
CGCTTGCTCCGCCAGGACGTGGCCGAGCGCTCGGGCGGTTTCTACTCGGCTTCCGAATTTGCCATCGACCAGCTTCTCGCTCGCCATCCGACCAAGCGCTTCATGGAGCTTGGCCGTTCCTGCGTGTTGCCGGACTACCGTACCAAGCGGACGGTGGAACTGCTTTGGCAGGGAAACTGGGCCTACGCCCTCAAATACGGCATGGACGCCATGTTCGGCTGCGGTTCGTTCCCCGGCGTGGTGCCGGCCGAGCATGCGCTGGCGCTTTCCTTCCTGCATCACAACATCCGCGCCCGTGACGAATGGGCCGTGAGCGCACGTCCGGAACTGCATCGGACCATGGATTTGATGCCGGCCGAGGCGATCAATGCGAAAAAGGCGCTCGGCGCCCTGCCGCCGCTGATCAAGGGCTATATGCGTCTGGGCGCAATGGTCGGCGACGGCGCGGTGGTCGATCATGCATTCCGCACGACGGATGTTTTGATCGTGCTGCCGATCAGCAATATCTCCGGCCGTTATCTCAATTATTACGGCGCAGACGCAGGGCGGTTCGCGACCTCCGTCTCCTGACGGGCGCGCGACTGGATTAACCAAGTCTTAATGACGAGTTTGACTTTCGAGACTGAAAGAGAGACTTGTATTGTCAAGTTATTCTCTAATTTCATCACGAGAGAATAGAGAAAATAACGGAGGAATGGCCGATCATTTCCGGAGGTTGGCCGGCATGAAATCCCAAATCCTCCGTCTTTCATTACCTGAAACGTAGTTCGGTTGCCTGATTATGAGCTCGCTTCTTCTCTCCAGGGGATGCGGGCTCTTCTTTTTATAACTTGTAGCGATTTGTTACTATTTCGGCAGACCTGGCGACTTTGAGTGCCAGGCCTGCGCCAAAATAGTACATCCGTCGGTGTCACATGCCGGCGTTGTAGGCGGCAATCGCCGCCATGTTGACGATGTCGGAATCCTTGGCCGACATCGAGACGATCTGGATCGACTTGTCGAAGCCGACGAGCAGGGGACCAATCACCGTCGAGCCGCCGAGTTCCTGCAGCATCTTGGTCGAGATCGACGCCGAGTGGAACGCCGGCATGACGAGCACGTTGGCGGTGCCGGAGAGGCGGCAGAACGGATATTGCTCCATGACGCGGGCGTTGAGCGCCACGTCCGCCGCCATTTCCCCGTCATATTCGAAGTCGACGCGGCGCTTGTCGAGGATGTTGACCGCTTCGCGCACCCGCTCGGAGCGTTCGCCCGAGGGGTGGCCGAAGGTGGAATAGGCGAGCATCGCCACGCGCGGCACGTAACCGAGCCGTTTGGCGAGGCCGGCTGCCTCCTCGGCGATATCGGCAAGCTCCTCCGAAGAGGGCATGTCGTGCACTGCCGTGTCGGCGACGAGCACGGTGCGGCCGCGGCAGAGCGCGATCGAGACGCCGATGACACGATGGCCCGGCTTCGGATCGATGCAGCGGCGCACGTCCTCGAGGGCGGTCGAATAGTTGCGGGTGAGGCCCGTCACCATCCCGTCGGCGTCACCGAGTGCCACCATGCAGGCGGCGAAGTGGTTGCGGTCGTTGTTGATCAGGCGCTGGGCGTCGCGGAAGAGGAAGCCCTTCCGCTGCAGGCGGGCATAGAGATAGTCCGTATAGGCGCCGACGCGCTTGGAAAGGCGTGCATTGACGATCTGGATGCCGGGGCGGTCTAGGTCGATGCCCTCGCGCTCCGCCGTCTCGCGCATGCGCTCCTCGCGGCCGAGCAGGATGGCGGTGCCGAGCTGCTGGTTGGCATAGGCGATCGCCGAGCGCATGACCTGCACCTCTTCGCCTTCGGCAAAGACAATGCGCTTCGGCTGGCGCCGGACGCGTTCGTAGATACGCTGCAGCGTCGAGGCGATCGGGTCGCGGCGGGCGGAAAGCTGACGGCCATAGGCTTCGAGATCGGTGATCGGCTTCTGCGCGACGCCGCTTTCCATCGCAGCCTTGGCGACCGCCATCGGGATCGACGAGATCAGCCGCGGATCGAAGGGGACCGGGATGATGTATTGCGCGCCGAAGCGTGGACGGTTGCCCTGGTAGGCGGCCGCAACATCATCAGGCACATCTTCCTTGGCAAGGCTTGCCAGCGCTTCAGCCGCCGCGATCTTCATCGCGTCGTTGATCGTCGAGGCGCGCACGTCGAGCGCGCCGCGGAAGATATAGGGGAAACCAAGCACGTTGTTGACCTGGTTCGGATAGTCCGAACGGCCGGTCGCGACGATCGCGTCGTCACGGATGCGGGCGACTTCCTCCGGCGTGATTTCCGGATCCGGGTTGGCCATGGCGAAGATGATCGGCCGCGGTGCCATCGAGCGGACCATGTCTTCCGAAAGCGCACCCTTGGCCGAAAGGCCGAAGACCACGTCTGCGCCCTCGAGCGCTTCTGCGAGGGTGCGGCGGTCGGTCTTGACCGCGTGCGCCGACTTCCACTGGTTCATGCCTTCGGTGCGACCCTCGAAGATCACGCCCTTGGTGTCGCAAAGGATGATGTTTTCCGAATTGAAGCCCATCGACTTGATGAGCTCGATGCAGGCGATGGCAGCAGCACCCGCGCCGTTGCAGACGAGCTTCGTCGTCTTGAAGTCGCGGCCGGTCAAAGCCAGCGCATTGATCAGGCCGGCAGCGGCAATGATCGCGGTGCCGTGCTGGTCGTCGTGGAACACCGGGATGTCCATGACCTCGCGCAGCTTCTGCTCGATGATGAAACAGTCCGGGGCCTTGATGTCCTCGAGGTTGATGCCACCGAAGGACGGCCCCAGGAAGCGCACGCAGTTGATGAACTCGTCGACGTTCTCGGTATCGACTTCGAGGTCGATGGAATCGACGTCGGCGAAGCGCTTGAACAGCACCGCCTTGCCTTCCATGACCGGCTTGGAGGCAAGCGCCCCGAGGTTGCCGAGGCCGAGGATGGCGGTGCCGTTCGAGATGACGGCGACCATGTTGCCGCGCGTCGTGTAGTCATAGGCGGTGCTGGGGTCCTCGGCGATCGCCTTCACCGGCACCGCGACACCCGGCGAATAGGCAAGCGACAGGTCGCGCTGGGTCGCCATGGCCTTGGTGGGGGAAATCTCCAGCTTTCCGGGACGACCCTGCGAGTGAAAATCGAGCGCTTCTTGCGCGGTGACGCTCGTCATTGTGCGATCGGTCTTGTCGGTGGCCGGCATGTTTCCTCTATCCTCCTGTGGGCGAGCCTTGCGGCGCGCCTCTTTATGGTTGTCGTCTACAATTGCTTGGGGATAGTGTGCCATCTCTTTTTTCGGAACAATCATGAATTTCGTGACAGACCAATCGAACCGCGCCGGGGAGGTGTTGTCCGCAGCCGAACTGGCGAGCGAGGAAAGCCGTTCCACGGCCACGCCGATGATGGAACAGTTCATCGAGATCAAGGCGAACAACCCGGATTCGCTGCTGTTCTACCGCATGGGCGACTTCTACGAGCTGTTCTTCCAGGACGCGGTCGAAGCGTCGCGCGCGCTCGGCATCACGCTGACGAAGCGCGGCCAGCACATGGGACAGGAAATCCCGATGTGCGGCGTACCGGTGCATGCCGCCGACGATTATCTGCAGAAGCTGATCGGCCTCGGCTTCCGCGTCGCCGTCTGCGAGCAGGTCGAAGACCCGGCGGAGGCCAAGAAGCGCGGCGGCAAGTCGGTGGTGCGCCGCGACGTCGTGCGCCTGGTGACACCGGGCACGATCACCGAAGAGAAGCTGCTGTCGCCGTCGGAGACCAACTACCTGATGGCGCTGGCGCGCATCAAGAGCGGGTCCGAACCCGCTTACGCGCTTGCCTGGATCGATATCTCCACCGGCATCTTCCGGCTGGCCGAGACCGCCGAAAGCCGGCTGCTCGCCGATATCCTGCGCATCGAGCCGCGCGAACTGATCCTTGCCGATACGGTGTTTCACGATCCGGAATTGAGGCCCGTCTTCGACGTGCTCGGCCGCGTGGCCGTGCCGCAGCCGGCGGTGCTGTTCGACAGCGCGACGGCCGAGGGCCGCATTAGCCGCTATTTCGGCGTCAAGACGCTCGACGGCTTCGGCACATTCTCGCGCGCCGAATTGGCCGCCGCTTCGGCTGCGATCTCCTATGTCGAGAAGACCCAGCTTGCCGAACGTCCGGCGCTCGGCACCCCCGAGCGCGAAAGTGCCGCCTCGACGCTGTTCATCGATCCGGCGACCCGCGCCAACCTTGAACTGGTCAAGACACTCTCCGGCGCGCGCGAGGGCACGCTGCTGAAGGCGCTCGACCGCACGGTGACGAGCGGCGGCGCCCGGCTTCTCGCCGAGCGGCTGATGTCGCCGCTGACCGATCCGGACCGTATCAACCAGCGCCTCGACTCGATCGAGATCCTTGCGGATCAGCCTTCCTTCGCAGGCGACCTGCGCGACGCGCTGCGCCGTGCGCCGGATATGCCGCGCGCCCTGTCGCGGCTGGCGCTCGGCCGCGGCGGCCCCCGTGATCTCGGCGCCATCCAGGCCGGCTTGCATGCGTCCGCGTCGATATCGCGCCGGATGGCGGCCGGCACGCTATCGGATGAGCTGAAGGAAGCACGCGCCGCGATCGACGCACTGCCCGCCGGTCTGCTCGGCCTGCTCGATGCCACCCTTGGCGAGGAATTGCCGCTGCTGAAGCGTGACGGCGGTTTCGTATGTGAAGGCGCCAATGCCGAGCTCGACGAAGTCCGGGCGCTACGCGACCAGTCGCGCCGGGTGATCGCCGGGTTGCAGCTGCAATATTCCGAAGAGACCGGCATCAAGTCGCTGAAGATCAAGCACAACAACGTGCTTGGCTATTTCATCGAGGTGACGGCCGGCAATGCCGGGTCGATGACCGATACGGATGCCGGCCGCGCCCGTTTCATCCATCGCCAGACCATGGCCAATGCCATGCGCTTCACCACGACGGAACTGGCCGAACTCGAAAGCAAGATTGCCAACGCCGCCGACCGGGCGCTGTCGATCGAGATCGAAGCCTTTGACGCCATGACGGCCGAGGTCGTTGCGGCTGCGGAGACCCTCAAGGCGGCGGCATTGGCGCTTGCGACCGTCGATGTATCGGTCGGCCTCGCCGTGCTCGCCGAGGAGCAGGCCTATGCCCGCCCCACTGTTGACCGCTCGCGCATGTTCGCGATCGACGGCGGCCGCCATCCGGTGGTCGAGCAGGCGCTGAAGCGCCAGGCAAGCAATGCCTTCGTCGCCAATGGCTGCGATCTCTCGCCGCCCGAGGGCGAGGAGGGCGGCGCGATCTGGCTGCTCACCGGTCCCAACATGGGCGGTAAGTCGACCTTCCTGCGCCAGAATGCGCTGATCGCGATCATGGCGCAGATGGGGACTTTCGTTCCCGCCGCAAGCGCCCATATCGGCATCGTCGACCGGCTCTTCTCCCGTGTCGGCGCCTCCGACGATCTGGCGCGCGGCCGCTCGACCTTCATGGTGGAGATGGTCGAGACGGCGGCGATCCTCAACCAGGCGACCGACCGCTCGCTGGTGATCCTCGACGAGATCGGTCGTGGCACCGCCACATTCGACGGCCTGTCGATCGCCTGGGCGGCGGTCGAGCATCTGCATGAGGCCAATCGCTGCCGCGGCCTCTTTGCCACCCACTTTCATGAGCTGACGGTGCTTTCGGAAAAGCTCGGTCGCCTGTCGAACGCGACCATGCGCGTCAAGGAATGGCACGGCGACGTGATCTTCCTGCATGAGGTGGGGCCTGGTGCCGCCGACCGGTCCTACGGCATCCAGGTCGCTCGCCTTGCCGGCCTGCCGGCCTCGGTGGTGGCGCGTGCCAAGGATGTGCTTGCCAAGCTCGAGGATGCCGACCGCAAGAACCCGGCCAGCCAGTTGATCGATGATCTGCCGTTGTTCCAGGTGGCGATCCGCCGCGAAGAGGTGAAGGCCGCAGGTCCGTCCAAGGTCGAAGAGGCGTTGAAGACGCTGAACCCAGACGACATGACGCCGCGCGAAGCGCTCGACGCGCTCTATGCGCTGAAGAAGGAACTGAGCGCCGTCAAGGCGGGATGAGGAAAAGTGTGTGCGGTTTTCCGCCCGCATCCCGCCAACCGCTGGCTAAGGCGGCGCGCGCCTTTTTCCTGTGCAGCCTTCCGTAAAAAGGGTATACAGCGCCGCGCGCCTTTGCCGGCGCGGCGATTGAAATGCTGTGTGGTCTTTGTTCGGCCTCGGTCGTAAGGATCATGCAGGAGCGCTCGATCGCGAGCGAACCACGCAACCAGTCGGACAGGACGCCCCTCGGCACTACATGGGCAGACACGAAACTTTCTTTCCCGAAATCCTCGATGTCGCAGCGCTCCGGGCAAAATGCGACTTCATCGCCTCGGCCCATGCCGAGCAGCGCGAGCCGATGCGCCAGGCGCTGCTGGCCGCCTTCAAGCAGGCAAACGTCGCCGGCCGGGCCAAGGCGCGCGAACTGTTTTATGCCGACGGAGCCGGCATTCTCTGCGCCGAGCGTATTTCCTGGCTGCAGGATCAGCTGATCACCGTACTGCATGATTTCGTGCTGAACGAGATCTTCGACGCAGCCAATGCGCCGCCGGCCTCGCGCATCGCGGTGGCGGCGGTCGGCGGTTATGGCCGCGGCACGCTGGCGCCGGGCTCGGATATCGACCTTCTGTTCCTGCTGCCGGTCAAGAAGGCCGTCTGGGCGGAACCGGCGATCGAGTTCATGCTCTATATCCTCTGGGATCTGGGCTTCAAGGTCGGCCACGCCACCCGCACCATCGACGAATGCATCCGCCTGTCGCGCGCCGACATGACCATCCGCACCGCCATTCTCGAGACGCGTTACATCTGCGGCTCCGAGACGCTGAGCGCCGAACTTGAAACCCGTTTCGACCACGAGATCGTGCGCAATACCGGCCCGGATTTTATCGCCGCCAAGCTTGCCGAGCGTGACGAGCGCCACCGCAAGGCGGGCGATACGCGCTATCTCGTCGAGCCGAACGTCAAGGAAGGCAAGGGCGGTCTTCGCGACCTGCACACGCTGTTCTGGATCGCCAAATATTTCTACCGCCTCAAGGACACCGCCGACCTCGTGAAGGTCGGGGTATTGTCGCGGCAGGAGTACCAGCTTTTCCAGAAAGCCGAGGACTTCCTCTGGGCGGTGCGCTGCCATATGCACTTCCTCACCGGCAAGGCGGAAGAGCGGCTCTCCTTCGACATCCAACGGGAGATCGCCGAAGCGCTGGGCTACCACGACCATCCGGGCCTTTCCGCCGTCGAGCGCTTCATGAAGCACTTCTTCCTGGTGGCGAAGGACGTCGGCGACCTGACCCGCATTTTCTGCGCCGCACTCGAAGACCAGCAGGCCAAGGATGCCCCCGGCATCTCCGGCATCATCGGCCGCTTCACTCATCGTAGCCGCAAGATCGCCGGCACGCTGGATTTCGTCGACGACGGCGGTCGCATTGCGCTCGCAAGCCCCGATGTCTTCAAGCGCGATCCGGTCAACCTGCTGCGCTTCTTCCACATCGCCGACATCAACGGCCTCGAGTTCCATCCGGCGGCCCTGCGCCAGGTGACGCGATCGCTGAGTTTGATCAAGCCGGCCCTTCGGGAAAACGAGGAGGCGAACCGCCTCTTCCTGTCGATCCTCACTTCGCGCCGCAAGCCGGAACTCATCCTCAGGCGCATGAACGAAGCGGGCGTGCTCGGCCGCTTCATTCCGGATTTCGGCAAGATCGTCTCGATGATGCAGTTCAACATGTATCATCACTATACGGTCGACGAGCACCTGCTGCGCACCGTCGACGTGCTCTCGCGCATCGAGGGCGGCATCGAGGAGGAGGCGCATCCGCTCGTCGCCAAGCTGATGCCGGGGATCGAGGAGCGCGAGGCGCTTTACGTCGCCGTGCTGCTGCACGACATCGCCAAGGGCAGGCCCGAGAATCACTCGACCGCCGGCGCAAAGGTGGCGCGCAAGCTCTGCCCGCGTTTCGGGCTGTCGCCAAAGCAGACCGAACTCGTGGCCTGGTTGATCGAGGAGCATCTGTTGATGTCGATGGTCGCCCAGACGCGCGACCTCAACGACCGCAAGACGATCGTCGACTTCGCCGAGCGGGTGCAGTCGCTCGACCGGCTGAAGATGCTGCTGGTCCTGACGGTCTGCGATATCCGCGCCGTCGGTCCCGGCGTCTGGAACGGCTGGAAGGGGCAGCTGTTGCGCACGCTCTATTACGAGACCGAACTGTTGCTGTCGGGCGGCTTCTCGGAACTGTCGCGCAAGGAGCGCGCCGCGCATGCCGCGATCATGCTTGGCGAGGCGTTGACGGACTGGACGGAGAAGGAACGCGACGATTATGTGCGCCTGCATTATCAGCCCTATCTGCTGACGGTGGCGCTCGAAGATCAGGTGCGCCATGCACGCTTCATCCGTGAAGCGGACGCCGCCGACAAGGCGCTGGCGACGATGGTGCGTACGCACCAGTTCCATGCGATCACCGAAATCACCGTGCTTTCGCCCGACCATCCGCGTCTCCTGACCGTGATCGCCGGCGCCTGCGCTGCCGCCGGTGCCAACATCGTCGATGCCCAGATCTTCACGACGTCTGACGGCCGGGCACTGGATACGATCCTGGTGAACCGCGAGTTTGCCGTCGACGGGGATGAGATGCGGCGAGCGGGCAGTATCGGCAAGCTGATCGAGGACGTGCTTGCCGGCCGCAAACGCCTGCCGGAAGTGATTGCCAGCAGGACGAAGGTGAAAAAACGCACCAAGGCGTTTACCGTGACGCCCGAGGTGACGATCAGCAACACATTGTCGAACAAGTTTACGGTGATCGAGGTCGAGGGCCTCGACCGTCCCGGCCTCTTGTCCGAGATCACTGCGGTGCTTTCCGATCTCTCGCTCGATATCGCCTCGGCGCACATCACCACCTTCGGTGAGAAGGTGATCGACACCTTTTACGTCACCGACCTCGTCGGTCAGAAGGTGACGAGCGAGAACCGTCAGATGAACATTGCCGCCCGCCTCAAGGCCGTCATGGCCGGTGAGGGTGACGAAGCCCGCGACCGCATGCCCTCCGGCATCATCGCTCCGCCACCGGGCGTTTCCTCCGCTCAAAGAACGACAAAAGCCGAAACATGAGTCTGGTCAAGAAATTTGCAACCGTCGGCGGCGCGACGCTTGGAAGCCGCCTGTTCGGCTTCATCCGCGAAACCTTCATGGCCGCTGCCCTCGGCACCGGCCCGGTCGCCGATGCCTTCAACACGGCCTTCCGCCTGCCGAACACCTTCCGCCGGCTGTTTGCCGAGGGGGCCTTCAACTCCGCTTTCGTGCCGCTCTTTGCCAAGGAGATCGAGGCGAACGGCATGGAGGGCGCGCGGCGCTTTTCCGAGGAAGTCTTCGGCGTCCTCTTCACCGTGCTTCTGTTCCTGACGATCGCGATGGAACTGACGATGCCCTTCATCGTCAGCAACCTGATCGCCCCCGGTTTTGCCGACGATCCGGAAAAGCTCGGCAATACCATCGTCTTTGCTGGCATCATGTTCCCCTATCTCGCCTGCATGTCGCTGGCGGCGATGATGGGCGGCATGCTGAACTCGCTGCATCGCTTCTTTGCGGCAGCGATTGCGCCGGTGTTCCTCAATGTCATCCTGATCGCGGTGCTGGCCTACGCCTGGTATGAGGGCCAAGATCCGGTGGCCGTCGGCTATGCGCTGTCCTGGGGGGTCATGGCGGCCGGTCTGGTGCAGCTTGCGATCGTCTGGATCGCCGTGCGCGACGCCGGCATCAAGATCGGCCTCCGCCGGCCGAAGATGACCGCCAGTGTCAGGCGCCTGCTGGTGCTAGCCCTGCCGGCGGCGATCACCGGCGGTATCACCCAGATCAACCTCCTGATCAATACCAATATCGCTTCGGCGAGCGAAGGCGCGGTCTCGTCGCTGGTCTATGCGGACCGCATCTACCAGCTTCCGCTCGGCGTCGTCGGCATCGCGGTGGCAACCGTGCTCCTGCCGGAACTTGCCCGGGCGCTGCGTTCCGGCAATGTCAACGAAGCGTCGAACCTGCAGAACCGCTCGGTCGAGTTCACGCTGTTCCTGACGCTGCCGGCGGCAGCAGCACTTCTGGTCATGTCCGAGCCGATCGTTCGGCTGCTCTTCGAGCGCGGCAAGTTCTCGCCGGAATCGACCGTCATCGTCGGTCACATCCTGGCGATTTACGGTCTCGGCCTGCCGGCTTTCGTCTTGATCAAGGCCTTCATTCCCGGTTTCTTCGCGCGCGAGGATACGCGCACGCCGATGATCTTCGCTGCCATCTCCGTCGTTGTGAACGTCTCGCTGGCGCTCACTCTGTTTCCGCGGCTCGGCGCAAGCGGCATCGCCACGGCCGAGATCGTTGCCGGCTGGGTCAACGCTGTCCTGCTTTTCGCAACACTTGTCTGGCGCGGCCATTGGGGCAGGGACATCCCGTTGCTGACCCGCATTCCGCGCCTCGCCATCGCGGCGGCCGGTATGGCCGCGGCGCTGTATTTCGCGATCGACTGGTTCGCCTTCGAGCTCTCTTCCGCCGCGCCGCTCGTGACGCGGGCAGTAACCCTGCTCGGTCTGGTCTCGGTGGCGATGGTGATCTACTTCGCGCTCGCCTTCGGTCTCGGCGGCGCCAGCCTCGGCATGATCCGCCGCAGCATCAAGCGCAAGGCCAAAGGACCGGCAGAACCCGCTGCAGCACCGGAGGCGAGCGACTGATGCGCCAGACGATCGCACGCATTGCCCTGGTCGTGCCGGACTACGATGCCGGCATCGCCTTCTATTGCGGCAAGCTCGGCTTCGACCTCGTGGAAGACACGAGGCTCGACGATAGCAAGCGCTGGGTCGTCGTCCGTCCCAGGGGCGCGGTCGAGACTTCGCTGCTGCTTGCCAAGGCCGACGGCGAACGCCAGCAGGCGGCGATCGGCAACCAGACCGGCGGCCGCGTCGGCTTCTTCCTCTTCACCGACGATTTCGCTCGCGACCATGCGGCGATGCTGGCCGAAGGCGTCGCCTTTCTGGAAGCGCCGCGCCACGAGCCCTATGGCACGGTGGCGGTCTTCAGCGACCCGTTCGGCAACCATTGGGATCTGCTGCAACCGGCGGAATAGACGAGGCTGCGGCGACCTCTTGATTGCCTACCGCCACCCGTGCATAAGCCATGCCGTTAGCTACATGGGCGACAAAGCCCTGGGGCCCTCCACCAGCCTATTGAGGACGACATGAACGAATTCAAGCCGCTCGTATTCTCCGGCGTACAGCCAACGGGCAATCTCCATCTCGGCAATTATCTCGGTGCGATCCGCAAGTTCGTGGCACTGCAGGAAAACAACGACTGCATCTACTGCGTCGTCGACCTGCATTCGATCACGGCGCAGCTCGTGCACGAGGACCTGAAGGGGCAGATCCGCTCGATCGCCGCCGCCTTCATCGCTTCGGGCATCGACCCCAAGAAACATATCGTCTTCAATCAGTCGGCCGTGCCCCAGCATGCCGAACTCGCCTGGATCTTCAATTGCGTCGCCCGCATCGGCTGGATGAGCCGCATGACGCAGTTCAAGGACAAGGCCGGCAAGGACCGCGAGAACGCCTCGCTCGGTCTGCTCGCCTATCCGAGCCTGATGGCGGCCGACATTCTCGTCTATCGCGCCACCCACGTTCCCGTCGGTGACGACCAGAAGCAGCACCTGGAGCTGACGCGCGACATTGCCCAGAAGTTCAATATCGACTTCATGGAGCATATCCGCAGCGCCGGCTACGGTGTCGATATGGTTGTCGGCGAGGAGCCGATCCACGCCTATTTTCCGCCGGTCGAGCCGCTGATCGGCGGCGCGACGCCGCGCGTCATGTCGCTGCGTGATGGCACGAAGAAGATGTCGAAATCCGACCCGTCCGACCTTTCGCGCGTCAACCTGATGGACGACGCCGAGACGATCTCGAAGAAGATCCGCAAGGCCAAGACCGATCCGGATGCGCTACCAAGCGAGGTCGAAGGGCTCAAGGGTCGTCCGGAAGCGGAAAACCTCGTCGGTATCTATGCGGCGCTGTCGGACAAGACCAAGGAGCAGGTGCTCGCCGAGTTTGGCGGGCAGCAGTTCTCGGTCTTCAAGCCGGCTCTGGTCGACCTCGCGGTCGAGGTCCTGTCGCCGATCACCGCCGAAATGCGCCGCCTGATGGGCGACACCGCTCACATTGACGCCATTCTCCGCGATGGCGGCGAGCGGGCGCGGGCGCGGGCGGAAAAGACGATGAGCGAAGTGCGCGAGATCATCGGTTTTCTGCAGTAGTTGACTGAATCCGGGTCCTCGGACCCGGATTCACTTCGGTTCAGGAGTCGAAGCGGACCAAGAGCGGAAGGCTACGGGCACTTTTCCGTGTCCCGCTCCGAAACGCGAAAATCAGACCTTGCGGCGGCCAACCCGGGATGTATTGTTCACCCTATGGTCTCGACCCGACTCTCTCGACTTGAAGGTCACCGCCGCAAATTCATGGCGGTGATAGACGATACCCCGGAATGCGGGCGCGCCGTGCACTATGCGGGCATGCGCGCCAAGAACTCCAATGGCGGTCTCGTCCTGCTCTATGTGATCGCCGATGGCGACTTCCAGCAATGGCTGGGGGTCGAGGAAATCATGCGTGCGGAAGCGCGCGAGGAAGCCGAGGCGACGCTCGCCAAGGTGGCCCAGTCGGTCCGCGAACGGATCGGTATCGAGCCGGAGATCGTCATCCGCGAGGGAACTGCCACGGAGCAGATTCATGCGGCGATCGAGGAGGACCGCGACATCGCCATTCTGGTGCTCGCCGCCGGATCGGCAAAAGAGGGCCCAGGCCCGCTGGTGTCGTCGATCGCGGGCAAGGCAGCCGCCTTCCCGATCCCCGTCACGGTCATCCCCGATGCCCTGACGGACGAGGAGATCGACGCGCTCAGCTGACCTGCGTCGCTTTTCATGGGTCAAGCGGGATGCGGGCGGAAAACCGCTCACACTTTTCCTCATCGCGCTTTATGTACTCTTGCGACCAGAGGGCCATGCCCCTATATTCTTTTGAATAATTCTAAAGAGCTGGGCGACTGTCGCTCCCGGCGAAACGGAGACAGACATGTTCATTCAGACCGAAGCCACGCCGAACCCGGCAACGCTGAAGTTTTTGCCGGGCAAGGTTGTTATGGAAAACGGCACCGCCGAATTCCGCGACGAGGAAGAAGCCCGCGCCGGCTCGCCGCTGGCGGCACGGCTGTTTTCGATTCCGGGCGTCACCGGCGTCTATTTCGGCTACGATTTCATCACCGTCAGCAAGGAAAGCCAGGAGTGGCAGCACCTGAAGCCAGCGATCCTCGGTTCGATCCTGGAGCATTTCATGTCGGGCCAGGCGATCATGGCTGGCAGCGGCCGCGCCGAGCAGTCGGATCAGGAAGACGAGTTCTTCGACGAAGGTGACGAGACGATCGTTGCCACGATCAAGGAGCTTCTGGAAACCCGCGTGCGCCCGGCCGTTGCACAGGACGGTGGTGACATCACCTTCCGAGGCTTCAAGGACGGCACCGTTTTCCTCAACATGAAGGGTGCCTGCTCGGGCTGCCCGTCGTCCACGGCGACGCTGAAGCATGGCGTGCAGAACCTGCTGCGCCATTTCGTTCCCGAGGTGCAAGCCGTCGAGGCCGTCTGACACCGGACGCCGTCCGGCGTCTCGCGAAAAAGGGCGGGATGAAGAAAAATGTGCGCGGTTTTCCGCCCGCATCCTGACCTGACCGAGTAGTATCGATTTTGCCGCAAAGCCTGGTCGGCCTTGCGGCTTGTGGCGTCTGAAAGATCCAGCGTTGAAATGATTGTACTTGCGATCGACACGTCCGGCTCCGGCTGCTCCGTTGCCGTCTACGACGGCGAAGCGGCTGTTGTGCTCGGGCGCTCGGGCGCCGATCTCGGCAAAGGTCATGCCGAGCGGCTGATGGAATTCGTTGACGAGGCGCTGGCCGCGGCTGGCCGATCGCTTGCCGATATCGACCGCATCGCGGTCACCGTCGGTCCGGGCTCGTTCACCGGCATTCGCGTCGGCGTGGCGGCCGCTCGCGGCCTGGCGCTGGCGCTCGGCAAGTCTGCGGTCGGCGTCTCGACGCTCGCGGTCTTGGCTGAAGGTATACGTGCTGCAGCGCCCGGCAGGGACATCCTCGTGGCCATCGATGCCAAGCGGGACGAAGTCTATGTCCAGGCTTTCGGCGCGACCGGTGATGCCATAAGTGAGCCCGAAGCGCTCTCTGTCGAGGTGGCGCGCGAACGCTTCTCCGGCTTTGATGGCGTCATCGGCGGCTCCGGCGCGGCTCTCGTTGCCCCGAATGCCCCTGCCAAACCCTCCGAACTCATCGATGTTGCCTTTGTCGCCGCGCTCGGCGCCGCTGCTGATCCAGCCTCGGCCAAGCCGCGACCGCTATATCTCCGAGGCCCCGACGCCAAGCCGCAGGCGGGCTTCGCGATTGCCCGAGCGTAGACCGAGATGAGCTTCACCGATTACTTCACCCGCCGTACCGAGTTCGACATTTTTCCGCTGGAGGAAGCCGACCTTCTCGCGGCGGCAGCGCTGCACCGCCAGCGTTTTGCAAGCCCCTGGACCGACGGCGAAATTCACGCGCTGCTGGTGCAGGACACTGTATTCGGTTTTGTCGCCCGCCAGACGAACGGCTCGTTCCGTCCGGCCTTTGGCGGTTTCGTCCTGTCGCGCGCCGTCGCCGGCGAGGCCGAAATCCTGACGATCGGCGTCGAGCCGCGTTATGCGCGCTCCGGTCTCGGCTGGCGGCTGATGCAGGCGGCGATGCGCGAGGCCCTGGTCAAGGGTTCCGAAGCGCTGTTCCTCGAAGTGGACGAGACCAATCAAGCGGCGATCGGGCTTTACCGTAAGCTCGGCTTCAACAAGGTCGGCGAACGCCGCGCCTATTACCAGGACAAGGCCGGCCAGCGGACTGCCGCGCTTGTCATGCGGCTTGATCTTCGCTAGTCCCAAGCGCGGATTAGCGTGGGATGAGGAAAAGTGTATGCGGTTTTCCGCCCGCATCCCGCTCTAACTTTTCAAGGATGGGCGCGGGAACTCTTTCCGGATGATCAATTGGCTACGGATTGCGATCTTCGCAGCGCTTCTGGCGCTGGTTTCGCTCGTTCTGATGCCGATCCAGATCGTCTGCCTCTGGCTCAACCTGAGCCTTCGCCGCCGGCTGCCGCGATACTGGCATCGGCTCGCCTGCTACCTTCTCGGCATCAAGGTGCGGGTTCACGGCGAGGTCGAGCGGCGGCGGCCGCTGCTCATCTGCGCCAATCACGCCTCCTGGAAGGACATTCTGGTACTGTCCTCGGTCACCGACGTCGTCTTCGTCGCAAAGTCCGAAGTGAAAAGCTGGCCGGCCTTCGGCCACCTCGCACGATTGCAGGCGTCGATCTTCGTCGAGCGCGAGCAGAAGCGCTCGACCGGCAAGCAGGTGAGCGAAATCGGTCAGCGCATGGCGTCGGGCGAGATCGTCGTGCTCTTTCCGGAGGGAACGACGTCGGATGGCAACCGCCTGCTGGAGATCAAGACCTCGCTCTTCGGCGCTGCCGCGTCCGCCGTGCCGCATTCGCCGACCGGGCTCGTGCATGTCCAGCCAGTCGCGATCTCCTATACCGGCATCCATGGTATGCCGATGGGCCGCTTCAACCGGCCGATTGCCGCATGGCCGGGCGACACCGAACTGGTGCCGCATCTGCTCGGCATCCTGCGCGAAGGGGCGATCGAAGTTGACGTCGATTTCGGTGAAGCCATCGACTACGATCGGCACACCAATCGCAAGGAAGTGAGCCGCAAAGTCGAGCAGCGCATCCGGAGCATGCTGTCGGACCGGTTGCGCGGACGGGCCTGACGCCTGCCGGCAAAGGCAGTCGTGCCGAAAATACTTCAACTTCGGGCCGCTTTGCACTAAGTAAGCCGCCATGACCCAGGATACAGCCCTTCTGTCGACAACGCCCGTAACGGGCGACGAGCGCGTGCCGGCCCGCAAGGTCTTCGTCAAGACCTATGGCTGCCAGATGAACGTCTATGATTCCGACCGCATGTCGGATGCCTTGTCGCGTGATGGTTATGTCTCGACCGACGTGCTGGAAGATGCCGACTTCGTGCTCCTCAACACCTGTCATATCCGTGAGAAGGCGGCGGAAAAGGTCTATTCCGAGCTTGGCCGCCTGCGTGACCTGAAGAAGGCGAAGGCCAAGGAAGGCCGCGAGATGGTGATCGGCGTTGCCGGCTGCGTCGCACAGGCCGAAGGCGACGAGATCCTCAGGCGCGCGCCGGCGGTCGATCTGGTGATCGGCCCGACGACCTATCACCGCCTGCCGGAAGCACTGAAACGTGCCCGCAGCGGCGAGCGCGTCGTCCAGACGGACTATGCCGTCGAGGACAAGTTCGAACACCTGCCGGCGCCCGACAGGGCGAAGACCCGCGCCCGCGGCGTCACCGCCTTCCTGACGGTGCAGGAGGGTTGCGACAAGTTCTGCACCTTCTGTGTCGTGCCCTATACGCGCGGCTCGGAAGTTTCCCGCCCGGTTGCGCAGATCGTCTTTGAAGCGGAAAAGCTGGTCGATGGCGGCGTCCGTGAAATCACCCTGCTCGGCCAGAACGTCAACGCCTGGCATGGCGTCGGACCCGACGGCCGCGAATGGGGGCTTGGCGACCTGCTCACGCGTCTCGGCGAGATCGAGGGGCTTGCGCGGCTCCGCTACACGACGAGCCACCCGCGCGACATGGACGACAGCCTGATCGAAGCGCATCGCTCGATGGGCAAGCTGATGCCTTACCTGCACCT
Organism: Ensifer sp. 22521; assembly: GCF_052044795.1. NCBI lineage: Bacteria > Pseudomonadati > Pseudomonadota > Alphaproteobacteria > Hyphomicrobiales > Rhizobiaceae > Ensifer > Ensifer sp. 22521. Next base: position 248,408 of record NZ_JBQENM010000010.1, on the reverse strand, counting down.
GCCCGTGCAGTCCGGCTCCGACCGCATCCTGAAGGCGATGAACCGGAGGCACACCGCGGCCGAATATCTGGCGCTGATCGAGCGTATCCGCGCGGTCCAGCCGGACCTCGCACTGTCGGGCGATTTCATCGTCGGCTTCCCGGGCGAGACCGACGAGGACTTCGAAGACACCATGCGCCTCGTCGAGGCCGTGGGTTATGCACAGGCATTTTCGTTCAAATATTCGACGCGCCCCGGCACGCCCGGCGCCGAGCTCGGCGACCAGGTTCCCGAGGACGTAAAAGCCAAGCGCTTGGAAAAATTGCAGGCTTTGCTGTTTTCGCAGCAGCGCGCCTTCGCCGAATCCTGTGTCGGTCGCGAAATCGACCTGCTTTTGGAGAAGGCAGGACGCATGCCGGGCCAGCTCGTCGGGCGTTCCCCTTGGCTGCAGCCCGTGAATGTTGATGCAAAAGCATCGCAAATCGGTGACATTATCAAGGTGCGAATCATCAAGGCCGGGCCGAACAGCCTGTTTGCGGAGATGATCGGGTAAGGACCGAACACAAGGAGCCTGAACCGCTTGAACGGACACGAACTGATCTCTTCATCATCGCGCCAGTCGAAAACAACTGCGACAGACGCCAATCACTTCGTGCTCACGTTCGAGAACAACCGGTTCGCCAGCGAACTCTTCGGGCAGTTCGACCAGAATCTGAAGCTCCTCGAAGAGCGGCTCCGGATCGAAGCGCACCCGCGCGGTAATTCCGTTGCGATCTCAGGTGATGTCGTCGCCACCAATCAGGCGCGGCGCGCTCTCGATTTTCTCTATGGACGGTTGCAGAGCGGCGGATCGATCGATACGTCGGATGTGGAAGGCGCGATCCGGATGGCGGTCGCTGCCGACGATCAGCTACAATTGCCGACCATGGAGAAAAAAGCCAAATTGACGATGGCGCAGATTTCGACGCGCAAGAAGACGATCGTCGCCCGCACGCCGACGCAGGATGCCTATATCCGCGCGCTCGAGCGTTCCGAGCTCGTCTTCGGTGTCGGTCCGGCTGGTACCGGCAAGACCTATCTCGCGGTTGCCCATGCAGCACAGCTGCTGGAGCGCGGCGCCGTCGACCGCATCGTGCTTTCGCGTCCTGCCGTCGAGGCAGGCGAGCGCCTGGGCTTCCTGCCCGGCGACATGAAGGAGAAGGTCGACCCCTATCTCCGGCCCCTCTACGACGCGCTCTATGACATGATGCCGGGCGACAAGGTCGAACGGGCGATTACCGCCGGCGTCATCGAAATCGCACCGCTCGCCTTCATGCGTGGCCGCACGCTTGCCAATGCCGCCGTCATCCTCGACGAGGCGCAGAACACGACATCGATGCAGATGAAGATGTTCCTGACCCGTCTCGGCGAAAACGGCCGCATGATCGTCACCGGCGATCCGAGCCAGGTCGACCTGCCGCGCGGCGTCAAGTCGGGCCTGGTCGAGGCTCTGCAGATCCTGAGGGGCGTCGAGGGCGTCTCGGTGGTGCGCTTCAAGGATGTCGACGTCGTCCGTCATCCGATGGTGGCGCGTATCGTCAGGGCTTACGAGTCCCACACGGCCGTTCACGACGAAAGCGAGCAGAGCGACCGCTGATCGGCGGTCGTTGCGATCATGACGGCATTGGACATCCAGATCAGCGTGGAAGAAGGCAATTGGCCCGAGGAAGAGGCCTTGCTTGCCTTCTCAACGCCCGTGCTCGAAGCGGCTGCAGCCTATCTCGCGGCCGAAGAGAAGCAGCCGCTGCCGCAGATGCCGCCGGAACTTTCCCTTGTCTTCACCGACGACGCTTCCATGCGGGCGATCAACGCCGAATGGCGCAACCAGGACAAGCCGACCAATGTGCTGTCCTTCCCCGCTTTCCCGGTGAAACCGGGTGCGATGCCGGGACCGATGCTGGGTGACATCATCGTCGCCCGCGAGACGCTCGAGCGCGAAGCCGTGGAACTCGAGAAATCCTTCGATGCGCATCTGACGCATCTTCTCGTGCATGGATTCCTGCATCTTTTCGGTTATGATCATATGGAAGATGACGAAGCCGAAAGAATGGAAAGCCTGGAGACTCGCATTTTGGCGCGTCTTGGCTTATCTGACCCCTACGGGGATCGTACCCCGGATTAACAGTTTGGACCGATGAGCGATTACAAAACACAGCCCGTCGCGCTGGCGACCGAGGAGGCAGACGCCTCCGGAGAGGCGGAGGCGGGCAGTAGTAGCACCGCCACTCGACACGAGGGCACGAAATCCACTTCTACCTTCTGGAGCCGGGCCGCGCGCCTGTTGCGCGGCGCAAGTCCATCGAGCCTGCGCGAGGATCTTGCCGACGCGCTTCAGACCGATGCCGATAGCAACACGGCCTTCTCGCCCGGCGAACGGGCGATGCTCAACAATATCCTGCGCTTCCGCGAGATCAGGGTCGAGGACGTCATGGTCCCGCGTGCCGACATCGAAGCGGTCGACCAGAGCATCACCATCGGCGAGCTGATGGTGATCTTCGAAGAGTCCGGCCGCTCGCGCATGCCGGTCTATAACGAAGGCCTCGATGATCCCCGCGGCATGGTGCACATCCGCGACCTGCTTTCCTATGTCACCAAGCAGGCCCGCAATCGGCGCCGCAACGGCAAGGCGCCGGCTGCCACAGGCGAAAAGACCGAGAAGACGCCCCGATCGCCGAAGGCGAGCTTCGATCTCTCCCGCGTCGATCTCGGCAAGTCGCTGGAAGAGGCGGGCATCGTCCGCCAGCTCCTGTTCGTGCCGCCTTCGATGCTGGCCTCGGACCTGATGCAGCGCATGCAGGCCGCCCGTATCCAGATGGCGCTCGTCATCGACGAGTACGGCGGCACCGACGGTCTCGTTTCGCTCGAAGACATCGTCGAGATGGTCGTTGGCGATATCGAGGACGAGCACGACGATGACGAAGTGATGTTCGCCCGTACCTCGGACGATGTTTTCCTCGCCGACGCTCGCGTCGAGCTGGAAGAGATCGCCGCGGCGATCGGCCCCGATTTTGACGTGCGTGAGCAACTCGAAGACGTCGACACGCTCGGCGGCCTGATCTTCGCCTCGCTCGGCCGTATTCCGGTGCGTGGCGAGGTCGTCCAGGCCATTCCGGGCTTCGAGTTCCAGATCCTCGACGCCGACCCGCGGCGCGTGAAACGCGTTCGCATCATGCGCAAGCGTCCGCCGGCTCGCCGTCGCCCGTTGCGGCCGGAGGGTGAAACCGCTCCGGAGACGGTTACGGTCAATCGTGCCAACGGCGCAGCACCTTCCGAAGCAGCGGCCGACGAGTAATAATCGCTCTGCCCCCGCGCACGTTTCCATGTGCGCGGCGCAGAGTGTGCGTGGCAGACGCCTCCCATCCATCCGCTTGACGTCTCCCGGCTTGAACGCGGTTCTCAAGGACCGGCGGCTCGACCCAAGCCGGAGCACATGCCTTCCGTATCCAAATCCGCCCCTGAAGGGGACAAGCAGCCGGTTTTTTGGAACACTGGCGCCGATTGATTCGGTTGTTGTTTCGCTCCGGCGCCGCGGCTAGCGGCCGGGATCGACTGGAGGCTGCATGGTAAGACTGGCTGGCAGGGTGATGCTTCTCTCCGGTTTCCCGAGGGCATTGCTCGCGTTCCTTGCGGGGCTTCTCGCGGTTCTGGCGCAACCGCCCTTCGGCATCTTCGCCTTTGCTTTCGTCGCTTTCCCGATCCTCGTCTGGCTGCTTGACGGCGCGACCGGAAATCCGGATGGCGGCAGCGTCAGGCGGCTCTGGCCGGCGGCGGCGATCGGCTGGTGGTTCGGCTTCGGCTACTTCCTCGGCGGTCTCTGGTGGCTCGGCAACGCGCTCCTGGTGGAGGCCGACGACTTCGCCTGGGCGTTGCCGCTCGCTGTCGTCGGTCTCCCGGCCTTCCTGGCGCTCTTTTATGCGCTGGCGACGCTGATCGCGCGCCTGTTCTGGTCCGATGGTGTCGGGCGGATCGCAGCACTTGCTCTGGCCTTTGGCCTTTGCGAATGGCTGCGCAGCTTCCTCTTCAGCGGGTTTCCCTGGAATGCCATCGGCTATGCGGCGATGCCGATGCCGCTGATGATGCAGTCTGCAAGCGTCGTCAGTCTTGCGACCATCAACATGCTGGCGGTCTTCGTCTTCGCGGCACCCGCACTCATTGCCACCGGCAGGGGAAGCCGGATTGGTCTCGCGGCCGCACTCATCCTCCTCACGGCGCACGTCGGCTTCGGCTTCTATCGCCTGGCACAGCCAGCCCCCCCTGCGGCCGAGCCGCCGCTGACGGTCCGTCTCCTCCAGCCGGTGATCGATCAGGCGAAAAAGCTCGACGACCGCGAGCGTGCGGCGGTCTTCGAGGAACATCTTTCGCTCACTGCTACCGCGCCCGAAAACGGCGGCAAACGCCCGGACATCGTCGTCTGGCCCGAGACGTCGATCCCCTTCATCCTCACCGACAATCCCGACGCCCTGGCGCGCATCGCCGAGGTGCTCGATGACGATCAGATCCTCATCGCCGGTGCGGTGCGCGCCGAGGACGCGGGCGCCGGTCTGCCGCCGCGCTACTACAACTCGATCTATGTCATCGATGGCCGCGGCCAGATCATTGGTGCCGCCGACAAGGTGCATCTCGTCCCGTTTGGCGAGTATCTGCCGTTCGAGGAGGTGCTGTCGTCCTGGGGCTTGAGTTCCATCGCCGCCTCCATGCCGGGCGGCTTTTCGGCGGCAAAGAGCCGCTCGCTGCTGACCTTGCCCGGCGGCAGGAAGTTCTATCCGCTGGTCTGCTACGAGGCGATCTTCCCCGACGAGATCGACGGGGCCGCGCGCGGAACGGATGCGCTTCTCAACATCACCAATGATGCCTGGTTCGGCGACACGCCCGGTCCGCGCCAGCATTTCCATCAGGCACAACTGCGCGCCATCGAGACCGGAACCCCCCTGATCCGCGCAGCCAACAGCGGTATATCAGCAATTGTTGATGCACGTGGGGTTTTAATGGTAGGATTGTCCTACAATTATAGGGGAGTGGTCGACACACTTCTGCCGGGAAAGATGCCTACGCCTTTGGACGACGCTATGCGAAGCCGAATCTTCTGGCTGAGTGCACTCTTGCTCCTTCTGGTTGCGGTGTTTTCGCGTGTTGGTTTTAATATTAGGAAGAATTGACCTAAAACCCCTAAAATTGCATAGTGGTCCGCACCATCGTCCTTGTTGTGGCGGCTTTGTCGTATCACCGTGGCGGTCGCCTCGGTGAGCGGTGCTTCATGCCGGGCGGTGGATCAAACGAAACAGCGTGTTTGGGAACGCAGATATGATCGAAAACAAAAAGAAGCCGAACCCGATCGACATTCATGTCGGTAGTCGGATTCGTCTTCGCCGCACGATGCTTGGCATGAGCCAGGAGAAGCTCGGCGAAAGTCTGGGGATCACTTTTCAGCAGATCCAGAAGTATGAGAAGGGCACGAATCGCGTCGGCGCGAGCCGGTTGCAGAACATTTCGGGCATCCTGAATGTTCCGGTTTCCTTCTTCTTCGAAGATGCCCCGGGTGATAGCGGTACCGGTCAGCCCGGCATGGCAGAAGCGTCCAGTTCCAACTACGTTGTCGATTTCCTGTCGTCCTCCGAGGGGCTGCAACTCAACCGCGCTTTCGTCAAGATCACCGATCCGAAGGTTCGCCGCCGGCTTGTCGATCTGGTCAAGGCTCTCGCTGCGGAAGCAGAAAGCGAATAGTTCCAACGTTCCCCGTCGGGACTTGAAAACAAAGCGGCCTTTGTGCCGCTTTTTTCATGCGCGCTTTTCTCCGGGCGCGCCAAAGTGATTGGCCCTGATGGTGATATAAAGATATATTTATGTCGTTGTGCGCTTGTTTTTCGGGCGCAAAACCACTAACACCATGCCAGCGCTTTTTCTTCATTGAGGGGACTTCCCGCATGCGTGCAAACTACCTGTTCACGAGTGAATCTGTAGCCGAAGGTCATCCGGACAAGGTGTGTGACCGTATCTCCGACGAGATCGTGGATCTGGTCTACCGCGAAGCGGCCAAGACCGGTGTCGACCCGTGGGGCGTTCGCATCGCCTGCGAAACCCTGGCGACCACCAACCGCGTCGTCATCGCCGGCGAAGTGCGCCTGCCGCCGAGCCTTCTGAAGAAGGACAAGGACGGCAACGACGTCATCAACCCCTCGAAGTTCAAGTCCGCCGCCCGCAAGGCGATCCGCGAGATCGGCTATGAGCAGGACGGCTTCCACTGGAAGACGGCCAAGATCGACGTGCTTCTGCACTTCCAGTCCGCCCACATCGCTCAGGGCGTCGACAGCGCTGCCGACATGCAGGGCGAAGAGGGTGCCGGCGACCAGGGCATCATGTTCGGCTACGCCTGCCGCGAGACCGCCGAACTTATGCCGGCGCCGATCTACTACTCGCACCGCATCCTCAATCTGCTCGCCGCCGCCCGCAAGAAGGGCGAAGGCGAAGTCGCCAAGCTCGGTCCGGACGCCAAGAGCCAGGTCACCGTGCGCTACGTCGATGGCAAGCCGGCGGAAGTCACCTCGATCGTTCTGTCGACGCAGCATCTCGATGACACCTGGGATTCGGCCAAGGTTCGCTCGGTTGTCGAGCCCTATATCCGCGAAGCGCTCGATGATCTGAAGATCGCCGACGATTGCACCTGGTACATCAACCCGACTGGCAAGTTCGTCATCGGTGGCCCGGACGGCGACGCCGGCCTCACCGGCCGCAAGATCATCGTCGACACCTATGGTGGTGCTGCGCCCCATGGCGGCGGCGCCTTCTCGGGCAAGGACACGACCAAGGTCGACCGTTCGGCTGCCTATGCCGCGCGCTACCTGGCAAAGAACGTCGTAGCCGCCGGTCTTGCCGATCGTTGCACGATCCAGCTCTCCTACGCCATCGGCGTTGCCCAGCCGCTGTCGATCTATGTCGACCTGCACGGTACCGGCAAGGTCTCGGAAGACCAGGTCGAGCAGGCCATCCGCAAGACGATGGACCTGTCGCCGTCTGGCATTCGCCGTCACCTCGATCTCAACAAGCCGATCTACGCCAAGACGTCTGCCTATGGCCACTTCGGCCGCAAGGCTGGCCGCGACGGTTCCTTCTCCTGGGAGAAGCTCGATCTGGTGAAGCCGCTGAAGGCTGCGATCGAGCAGAGCGGTGCCGTCAACGGCCGGGCAGCCGCCTAATCCTGCGATTGGCGTGGCGTGTAACGCCGCGCATTGAAGATAGCGCAGCGGCCTGCTATCAGGCGCTTGCGAAATTCAGGGCGGGCGCTCCGGCAAGGAGCGCCCGCTTCGTTCATTTTGATTTTGGGTCGGCTTGATCCGGGATCAGCGTGACCAAGGGACAAACGACATGACCGAACCGCGCCGTGCCAGAGCAACCGAGGCCTTTTTCGGCCGCCGCAAGGGCAAGCCGCTGCGCGAGCGGCAGGCGGCGCATCTGGAAACCGTGCTGCCGACGCTGAAGCTCGATCTGTCGAGCCCGGCTCCGGCGGAACTGAAGACGTTGTTTCCTCAGGGCGTCGATCGCATCCGGCTGGAAATCGGCTTCGGCGGCGGCGAACATCTGATCCACCGCGCCGCCGAGACGCCTTCGACAGGCTTTATCGGCGTCGAACCCTTCGTCAATTCCATGGCCAAGCTCGTCGGCCACATCGAGGCTCGCGGTGTCAGCAACATCCGCCTTTATGACGACGACGCCACCCAGGTTCTCGACTGGCTGCCGGCCGCTTCCGTCGACCAGATCGACCTGCTCTATCCGGACCCGTGGCCGAAGCGCAAACACTGGAAGCGCCGCTTCGTCTCCAAGGTCAATCTCGACCGCTTTGCGCGCGTGCTGAAGCCGGGCGGGCTTTTCTGCTTCGCCTCGGATATCGACACCTATGTCAATTGGACGCTGTTGCATTGCCGCGATCACGCGGCCTTCGAATGGACGGCGGAGAAGGCAGCCGACTGGCTGACGCCGTACGAGGGGTGGCCGAGCACACGCTACGAGGCCAAGGCACGCCGGGAAGGCCGGAGCTCCGCCTATCTCACTTTCCGCCGAGCCTAGCAATTCCAGGAAAAGTGCGAAGCGGTTTTCCGCCCGGAATTGCGGCACTCCAAAATCAATTCCAGGAAAAGTGCGAAGCGGTTTTCCGTCCGGAATTGTGTCGCTTCACAGTCAATTCCAGGAAAAGTGCGAAGCGGTTTTCCGTCTGGAATTGCGTCGTTCAATGCAGAGCGGCGGCTTCAATTCAGCCCCATAGATCTACCGTCAGCGACGGCAGCCTGATCAATGCAGGGTGACCGTCTTCAGGTCATCCTCGGCGGCCTTGAAGAAGGTGCTGGAACGATTGTCGGTCAGGAGGATCGGCGTGCCGTCGGCGCCGAACAGGGCCCAGAGATCGATGCCCGGTCCCATCTCGGGTGCTTCCGGGAAGCAGCGCGAGACTTCTTCCGAACGCATTTTCCGGATGTAGCCGATTTCGCCTTCGCCGAGATGTGCGAGGTCGTTCTTCGACAGTGACGAGCTGACAGCTTTCAGTCCCATGGTGATACTCCGTGGTCGCCGGCCAGGGGAAAATCCCGCCGGTTATCCTACTCTGGGACTGAAATGTTAATTTTCTTTACCATACGCACCGGTTCGGGACGGACGAGGTCGACGGAGAGCAAGCCGTTGCGCAGCTCGGCGCCGAGAACTTTCATGCCATCGGCGAGAACGAAGGTGCGTTGAAACTGGCGCGCAGCGATACCGCGGTGCAGGTACTCGCGATCGCCGTTGTCGACCTGGCGGCCACGGATGACGAGCTGATTCTCTTCAGTGGTCACTTCGAGGTCTTCTTCGGAAAACCCGGCCACGGCAAGCGTGATTCTGAGCCGCTCGGGTGCGTCAACGGCGGCATCGCCGCGGATTCGCTCGATGTTGTAGGGCGGGTATCCGTCATTGCCCTTGGCGATGCGCTCAAGGGTCTTTTCCATTGTGTCGAAACCCAGCAGAAGCGGGCTCGTAAAGGGCGTAATTCGGCTCATTCTTCAAGTCCTTGCGAGATCAAGCGACCGATGTTCGGACCTGCCCAGCAGCATCCTTGCCGCAATATGGTAGCTGTGCGCAATGAGTGCAAGCCGCTTGCCTCGGGCGTGCACGCAAATCATAGTCCGCTCTCGCAGAATCCAAGAGTGGGGCGAGGAGGGCGCATGCGACGCTACCCGTATCCGCTCCGGTGCATTGAAATCGATCGCGCCTGGCTTTGGGTCGGGTCGACCCAACCAAACGTGATCCAGGGAGGACGAGAGAGTGCCCGCGCCCAGAAAGATAATCATAGACACCGATCCCGGGCAGGACGATGCCGCCGCCATCATGCTCGCTTTCGGCAGTCCGGAAGAGATCGACCTGCTCGGCATCACCACGGTCGCCGGCAACGTGCCGCTGACCTTGACGGCCCGCAATGCGCGCATTCTCTGCGAGCTCTGCGACCGGCCGAAGGTTCGGGTTTTTTCCGGCGCCGACAAGCCGATCGCCCGTCCACTGGTCACCGCCGAGCACGTGCACGGCAAGACCGGCCTCGACGGCCCGACGCTCGATGAGCCCAGGATGAAACTCGAGGAGCAGCACGCGGTCGACTTCATCGTCGAAACACTGCGCAACGAGGCAGAGGGCTCGGTGACGCTCTGCACGCTGGGACCGCTCACCAACATCGCGCTCGCGCTCCAGAAGGCGCCTGAGATTGCGCCGCGGGTGAAGGAACTGGTGATGATGGGCGGCGGCTTCTTCGAAGGCGGCAACATCACGCCGGCGGCCGAGTTCAACATCTATGTCGATCCGGAAGCCGCCGATATCGTCTTCCGCTCGGGCATTCCGATCGTGATGATGCCGCTCGACGTCACCCATCGCGTGCTCACCCACAAGGCGCGGGTGCAGAAGATCCGCGACATCGGCAGCCGCCCGGCGATCGCCATGGCCGAGATGCTCGAATTCTTCGAACGCTTCGACATCGAGAAATACGGCACCGATGGCGGCCCGCTGCACGACCCGACGGTCATCGCCTATCTGCTGCGCCCCGAGCTTTTCACCGGTCGGGATTGCAACGTCGAGATCGAAACCAAGTCGCCGCTGACGGCGGGCATGACGGTTGTCGACTGGTGGCAGGTCACCGGCCGGCCGCACAATGCCAAGGTCATGCGCTTCGTCGACGACCAGGGCTTTTTCGATTTGTTGACCGAGCGCCTGTCGCGCATCTGAGCCTACGCTCGATCATCATGCTTCAAACAAAAACGGCGCCCCGAGAGGCGCCGTTTCTTTTCTCGATCTGTTGATCAGAACTCTTCCCAATTGTCCTGGGCAAGCGCGTTGGCGCCCGAGGTCTGGGTGAGCACCCGCTGCGTTGAAGCCGAGTAGCTGCTTCGTGCCGGGCTTGCTGCCGGAGCCGGCCGCGCCTCGCGGGCAGGTGCCGGTGCCGGGCGTTCGGCCGCACGCATGCGTTCGGCGGTGCCACGCAGCATCTCCGACGAGGTAGGCTGGGCCGACGTCGAGGACTGGGCGACGCGGAAGCGGGCAACCAGGGCGTTGAGCGTGCGGGCCTCTTCGTTGAGCGCCATGCCGGCGGCCGTCGTCTCCTCGACCATGGCGGCGTTCTGCTGGGTCACCTGGTCCATCTGGTTGACGGCCGAGTTGATCTCCTTGAGGCCGACGGCCTGCTCGGAGGCCGAGCTCGAGATCTGGCGGATGAGGCCGTTGATCTGCACCACCTGCTCGGCGATCTTTTCGAGCGCGCCGCCCGCCTTGCCGACGAGGTCGACACCTTCGCGCACCTGGCCGGCCGAAGTGTTGATCAGCGTCTTGATCTCCTTGGCGGCATTGGCGGAGCGCTGGGCAAGCTCGCGTACTTCCTGGGCGACGACGGCAAAACCCTTGCCGGCTTCGCCCGCGCGGGCCGCTTCGACGCCGGCGTTGAGCGCCAGAAGGTTGGTCTGGAAGGCGATTTCGTCGATGACGCCGATGATGCGGCTGACCTCGTGCGACGACTGCTCGATGCCCTTCATCGCGGCGATGGCCTTCTGTACCACTTCGCCCGACTGTCCGGCATCGCTGCTGGCCACTTCCACCGACTTCGCGGCGACCTTGGCGTTTTCGGCGCTGGCGTTGACCTGCGAGGTCAGCTCGTCGAGGGCTGCTGCCGTTTCTTCGAGGCTCGCCGCCTGCTGTTCGGTGCGGTGCGACAGGTCGTTGGCGGCGCTGCTGATTTCGCTCGTGCCGTTGCCGATGTTGACGACCGAATGGTTGACGGTGCGGATCGTCGCTTCGAGGCTTTCCATCGTCGCGTTGAAGTCGCGCTTGAGCTGGGCATATTCGCCCGGGAACTCGTCGGTGATGCGGAAGGCGAGATCGCCGGACGAGAGATGGGACAGGCCCTTGCCGAGGCGGGCGACGATGTCGCGCTGCAAGGCGCTGCTCTCGGCACGCTCGGTTTCCGACCGGCCGCGTTCGCGCTCGGCCTGTTCGCGCTCATGGCGGGCTTCGCCTTCCAGGCGCTTGGTGTCGGCAAGCTGGTGGCGGAAGCCCTCGAGTGCCTTGGCGACTTCGCCGGTTTCGTCGGAGCGATCCTGGCCGGCGATCGCCTTGGTATAGTCGCCGTGGCTGAGTCCTTTGACGTCGTTCACGAGGGCGGCGAGAGGCTTCTGCACGAAGCCGCGGACGGCGAGATAGAGACCGAGCAGAACGGCGCCGAGCACGACCAGGCCGCCGACGATCATCATGTAGGTCTGGTCCTTGACCGGGGCATTGATCGCGGCGCGCGGCACGTCGACGAGCACGACCCAGCTGGTGTTCACGCCCGAAAGCGCGAAGGGATAGACGAGGCGGTCGAAGGGTTCGTTGCCGTCATAGGAAAGGTTGGAAATGACGCCAGGCTTGCCGGAATCAAGCGCATTCTTGACGATGTCGTTGCCTTCGCCGTCATAGGCTTTGAGCAGCAGTTCCGGGATCGGCGCGACGAGCCACTTGCCGCTCTGCGACAGCAGGTAGACGCGGCCGGTTTCGAACGGCTTCAACTTCGCCAGACCCTCGGCCAGCGAGGCGAGTGAAATGTCGACGCCGGAGACGCCGATCAGCTTGCCGCTTGACATAACGGGATAGGCGATCGAGCTCATCGCGGTCGGAATGTCGGTACCCTCGGCAGTATAGGGCTGGGTGATCGCGCCCTTGCCGCTCTTTGCCGCGAGCGCATACCACTCCGCCGGATAATCGGCCTTGAAGGTGGAGTACTGGATTTCGTTGTTCCGGGTCTTCGACCAGTAGGGCGTGAAGATGCCGAGCTCGTTGCCGCCCAGTTCCTTATTGTTGACAACATCTTCCTGGCGGCCGTCGAAGGCCTTGGGCTCTTCCGCGAACCAGCTGCCGAAGGCGAAGGGGTTCTGCTCGAGGTTCGCCCTCAGGATATTGATCACCCCGGTGCGCTCCATCGACTTTTCCGCATGTGCCCGGCCGAGAACGCCGGCCATCGAGCGGGCAGCGCTCGCAAGCTCGCCGACGTCGCCGGCGATGTCGGAGGCGATCGCGCGGGCTTCACCGTTTGCCTGTTCAAGGACCAGCGTTTCGACGCGATCCTGGGTCTGGGAGATGAGAACGAAATTCGAGGCGAGCAGGACAAGTGCAATCGTGCCGCCTGTCACCGCGATCAGTTTGGTCGCCAGCGATTTGGCTTGGAACTTGAACATGAAATCCTCACGTGCTGGGAGGTCCGCCGGCTCTCGCCTGCGGTGGACGCATTTCGCAATGGGGGTGAACTCCATCATGGAGCGTCAGATGCCGACCGGCATGTTGGAGGCAACCGGATCGCTTCGACCGGCCTTCTCAGGCTCCTGAATAGACTGGAGATTCTTAAAATAGGCCCAACGCGGACGCTGTTTTACCTGTTGCTTTGATAAAATTGCGCGCGGAGTTTTATCTCCGCGACATCGGCTGTCCGGATTGCGCAAGCGGAGATTTTGAGACGGTTGGAAACGCGCGGCGGCAGAGAGCCGGCAAGAAAAATGCGGGCGATCTCCGCCCGCACCAGATGCCCTTTGGCCTATCACGGGTCGGTCCGACCCAAGGTTGTCGCGATCTAGATACGCGACGCCACTTCCGAGGAAAGCGGGATCGAGGGCTGGGCGCCGCTCTTCAGGCAGGCGAGCGAGCCGGCGACGGCTGCACGGCGCAGCGCATCGGGAAAGGCAATGCCGGCGTCGAGGCTGGCGGCAAGATAGCCGCAGAAGGTGTCGCCGGCGCCGACGGTATCGACCGGTTCGATCTTCAGGCCCTTGGCACGCTGGATCTCGCCTTCGTGCACGGCGACGACGCCTTCGGCGCCGAGCGTGACGATGACCGTCTGGCCGGTCTCGGCGTGAAGCGCCTTCATCGCGTCTTCGCGTTCCGCGCTGCTGATGCCGCTCCTGCCGGCAAGCAGCTCGAATTCGGTCTCATTGGCAATGACGATATCGGCCATGCGCCCGAGGCGAGCCGCATCCGCGGTCAACGGCGCGATGTTGATGACAGACCGGACGCCCTTCTGCTTGGCTATATTGAGCGCCTTCTCGACGGAGGCTGCCGGAATTTCGAGCTGCAGCATCAGCGTGTCGCCGGGCTTCATGCCGTCGACGGCTTTCACCGCATCGGCCTCATTGACAGTCGCATTGGCACTGGCGACGACGACGATGACGTTTTCGCCGTCACCGCCGACCAAGATATGCGCGGTGCCGGTTGGCTCTTCCACCGTCTTGGTCAGGGAGAGGTCGGTGCCAGCACCCTTCAGCAGTTCCAGCGCGCCATCGGCAAAACTGTCCTTGCCCACAGCACCAGCCATCTTAACTGTCGCTCCGGCACGTCGCGCGGCAAGCGCCTGGTTTGCGCCCTTGCCGCCGGCGGCGGTCGAAAAACCAGTTCCGGCAACGGTCTCGCCCGGCTTCGGAAGGCGTGCGGTCGTGGCGATCAGGTCCATGTTGATGGACCCAAAAACAGTGATCATGTGAAAATTTCCCGTCGGATTGCAAAGTGGGCCGGAGAGTGCCCGACAGCCTCAGTCCTCGTCAACCACCCGCAGGCGCAATTGCCCGACGCGGTTGTCGACGGCGGCACGCGGATCGCTTGCTTCTTGCGTCCCGCCTTCGGCTTGAAGTTCGAGCGCCTCGATCTTGGCGCCGCGCCGCGTGAGCTTGCTGGACGAAATCAGAATATCCTCGACGTCCTTCTGGCTCATGGCGAAATGGCCCTGAAGCTTGCGCACGCGCTCGTCGAGACGGCTGAGGTCCTCCATCAGCCTGGCTACTTCACCCTGGATCAGATGCGCCTGCTCGCGCATGCGCGCATCCTTGAGGATCGCCTGGATCACCTGGATCGACAAGAGCAGCAGCGACGGCGAGACGATGACGATCCGCTGGCGATGCGCCTTCTGCACGATCGCTTCGAAATGCTCGTGGATTTCGGCGAAGATCGATTCCGATGGCACGAAGAGGAAGGCGGTGTCCTGTGTCTCTCCGGGGATCAGGTATTTGCTGGCGATATCGCGCACATGGGTTTCCATGTCGCGGCGGAAGAGTTGCGCGATCTGTTGGCGGCGTTCCGCATTCGGGGCATCCCGCATCGCGTTCCAGGCTTCCAGCGGAAATTTCGCGTCGATGACGAGCGCCGGCTGGCCGTTCGGCATGCGGATGGTGCAATCGGGTCGTGCGCCGTTCGACAGCGTCGTCTGAAATTCAAAGGCGCCCATCGGCAGCCCATCGGCGATGATCGCCTCCATGCGTGACTGGCCGAAGGCGCCGCGCGTCTGCTTGTTTGAAAGGATCGCCTGCAACCCGGCCATGTCCTTGGCCAGCGACTGGATGTTGTTCTGGGCATTGTCGATGACCGCCAGGCGCTCCTGCAGCCGCCTGAGGTTTTCGTGCGTCGCCTTGGTCTGTTCGGTGATCGAAGTGCCGATCCGATGGGTCATGCCGTCGATGCGCTGGCTGAGGGACTGGTTGAGTTCGGCCTGCCGGGCGCCGAACACCTCGGCCATGGCGGCAACCCGCCCCTGCATCTCCGTCTGGGCCGCAAGCAGCATCGCCATCTGCTCCTGCCGTTCTTCGTCGCGAGTATCCCGACGCCGCGAAAGCGCCATCAGCAGCGCGACTGCCACCATCAGACCGCCGGCGATGGCGAGATGGCCCAGCGTGACCGGCAGAGTGCCGATGAAAAACAATGGCTGGGAAAGGTCGATGGGCGCTGGTTCCATGGTGTAAGCCTAACAGATTCGCGGATGTTTTATAGATCAAAACATGAACATCTGTACCGTGCGGTTAACGCGAGGCCATGGGAAAACGGCCGCTGAGGGTGGCAAGGCAATTTTCTTGCACGCCGGTGGAAAGATCGGCTATGGGAGCAGCATGACGATCAAGCCGCTTATCATCCTTCCCGATCCTGTGCTTCGCCAGGTTTCCACGCCGATCGAAACCATCGATGCGGACATCCGCCGTCTGGCCGACGATATGCTCGAAACCATGTATGACGCGCCCGGCATCGGCCTTGCCGCGATCCAGATCGGCGTTGCCAAACGCATGCTGGTGCTCGACGTTTCGAAAGAAGGCGACGACAAGACCCCGCTCGTTTTCATCAATCCCGAGATCGTTGCTTCGTCCGATGAGCGCTCGGTCTACGAGGAAGGCTGCCTGTCGATCCCGGACTTTTACGCCGAGGTCGAGCGCCCCGCGGCGATCACCGTCAAGCATCTCGACCGTGACGGCAAGGAACAGATGATCGAGGCCGATGGCCTGCTCGCCACCTGCCTGCAGCATGAGATCGATCACCTGAACGGCGTGCTGTTCATCGATCACATCTCCAAGCTCAAGCGCGACATGGTGATCCGCAAGTTCACCAAGGCCGCCAAGACGCGCGGTGCGAAGGCGATCTGACGCCGACCACGTAAGCGGTCGCGAACAGATCGCGCGATGGCACGATTTGAGGGCGGGGATCCACTGAGCAATCCCAGGAAAGCGTGAAACGGTTTTCCGCCCGGGGTTGTCCTGTTTCAGAGAATGAGATCATTTCGCTGTTTCCCCGCATGAAGTGATCTGAAAGGACGGAGTTACCGCCTTGTCACTTCGCATCATCTTCATGGGTACGCCGGAGTTTTCGGTGCCGACGCTGGCGGCGCTTGCCGAGGCTGGCCACCAGATTGTTGCCGCCTATACGCAGCCGCCGCGGCCGGGCGGCCGACGCGGGCTCGATCTGCAGAAGTCGCCGGTGCACCAGGCGGCCGAGCTGCTCGGCATCCCCGTGCTGACGCCGGTCAACTTCAAGGACGAGCCGGATCGCCAGACCTTCCGCGACTTCGACGCCGATGTCGCCGTCGTCGTCGCCTATGGCCTGCTTCTGCCCGAGGCGATCCTCACCGGCACCAAATACGGCTGCTACAACGGCCATGCTTCGCTGCTGCCGCGCTGGCGTGGTGCTGCCCCCATCCAGCGCGCCATCATGGCCGGCGATCATGAGACCGGCATGATGGTGATGAAGATGGACAAGGGGCTCGATACCGGCCCCGTCGCCCTCACCAAGGCCGTCCAGATCGGCGAGACGATGACGGCGGGCGAATTGCACGACCGGCTGATGCAGGTCGGCGCCGGCCTGATGCGGGAAGCGATGGCGAAGCTCGCGGCCGGCGATCTGCCGCTGACCGCGCAGCCCGACGAGGGCGTCGTCTATGCGGCGAAGATCAGCAAGGCGGAAACCCGCATCGACTTTGCCCGCAGCGCTCGCGAGGTGCATGATCATATTCGCGGCCTGTCGCCATTCCCGGGCGCATGGTTCGAACTCGAAATCGCTGGCAAGCCGGAACGTATCAAGGTTCTGAATTCCGAGCCGGCATCGGGCGCCGGCGAGCCCGGCACGGTGCTTGACGACAATCTCACGATTGCCTGCGCCGAGGGTGCGGTCCGGCTCACGCGCCTGCAGCGCGCCGGCGGCAAGGCGCTCGGCGCCGCCGACTTCCTGCGCGGAACGCCGGTCGCGTCCGGCACGAGGGTCGGCTGATGCCGCGGTTCAAGCTGACCGTCGAATATGACGGCTCCGACTATGTCGGCTGGCAGCGGCAGGACAATGGCGAGTCCGTGCAGGGTGCGATCGAAAAGGCCGTCCTGTCCTTGACCGGCGAGACCGTTTCGATCCGCGGCGCCGGTCGCACCGACTCCGGCGTGCACGCCAGTGGCCAGGTCATGCATGTCGATCTGACCCGCCCGTGGAAGCCCTATACGCTGCGCAACGCGCTGAACGCGCATCTGGGGCTTGCGGGTGAGCGTGTGGCGATCCTCGAAGCCGAGGAAACGTCGCCGGAGTTCGACGCGCGTTTCTCGGCGCTGCGCCGGCACTATCTCTACCGCATCATCTCCCGGCCGGCGCCGCTGGCGCTGGAAGCCAGGCGCGCCTGGTGGGTGCCGAAGCCGCTCGACCACGCGGCGATGCACGAAGGCGCGCAACGTCTCGTCGGCCATCACGATTTTACGACCTTCCGCTCGGCCCATTGCCAGGCAACGAGCCCGGTGCGCACCCTCGATCGGCTGGATGTCGCGCTCGTCGCCGGTGTCATCGAAATCCGCGCCACGGCGCAGAGCTTCCTGCACAATCAGATCCGGTCCTTTGCCGGTTCGTTGAAGCTGGTGGGCGAGGGGAAGTGGACGCCGGACGACCTGCAGGCCGCACTCGAAGCGCGTGACCGCAAGGCTTGCGGCCCCGTGGCTCCGCCCGATGGGCTATATTTCCTGCAAGTGGATTATTGATCGCCGGCTGATCCCGGGCTCCAGGCGTGTCTCGATCTTTCAGATTCGCTCGCGATTTGAGTCCTTGAAATTCCGCATGTCGTTATCGCAAAACCGCTGCGCACTTTTGCGCGACATGCGCTAGCCCGGGATCAGGCCGAAGAAGCGCTGCAGGAGATCGCCGATCATCATCGATGGCAGCAGGAAGAGTGCCGTCAGCGCCGAGGCAAGCAGGATCTGGTTGCCGGTAATCATGCGCAGAAGCCGGAAAAGCACCGCGACGCTGACGACGAGCAGCGCCAGCCAGATCAGGCTCGTCAGGCCCTGGCTTCCCGGAATGATCAGGCGAATGGCGGCGGGAATGGCCATCGCATAGGAAAGCGGGACCGAGAGCCAGTTGGTAGTGACGACGATGGGCACCACCGCGCCGGCAAAGCCGAGCGGGCGCGATAGAACAGCGATCAGCACCAGCGGCAGCAGCCAACTGACGAGATCGACGACCAAGAGCTTGAAGATGAAGCCGATGCCGATCACCGTGCCTTCAGGCATGGCCGACAGGTAGTAGAACCGCCAGGATGCCCATGTGACGGCGATCGCCGGCAGGCACCAGAGCATAGAGGTGAAGGAGCGCCAGAGGCCGCTCTCACTGAAATCGAGCCAGCGGAATCCCTCCTCTTTGCCCTGAGCCAAGAGCCAGAGGCCCTTGATATAGGCAAGCACCTCATCAAGCAGCGGCATGGCCGAACCAACTGAAGATGAAGGTTTCGTAGATGTTCGTCAGCGTCTCGAGGTCGGCGACGGCAACGCGCTCGTCGACCATGTGCATGGTCTGGCCGACCAGGCCGAATTCGACCACAGGGCAGTAGTCCTTGATGAAACGCGCATCCGAAGTGCCGCCCGTGGTCGACAGCTTCGGCTGGCGGCCGGTGACCGCTTCGACAGCGCCGGAAAGCGAATCGATCAGCGCATTGTTGCGCGTCAGGAACACGTGGCTCGGGCGTTCGGCCCAGGTGATCTCGTAGCGGACGGGCGCGCGGTCGGGCCTGAGGCTGCCGCTTGCAGCCGCCCGGTCGAGCCGGGCGATGATCTCGGCCATCAGGCTTTCCGCCGTCCAGGTGTCGTTGAAGCGGATGTTGAAGGCGGCACTCGCCTTGGCCGGAATGACGTTGACGGCGCCATTGCCGACATCGATCGTCGTCACCTCAAGGTTCGATGCCTGGAAACTCTCGGTGCCGTTGTCGAAGGGCGGATCCATCAGCGCCTGGGTCAGCTGCAGGATGCCGCGCACGGGATTGTCGGCAAGGTGCGGATAGGCGGCATGGCCCTGCACGCCGTTGACGTTGATGCGGCCGGAGAGCGAGCCGCGCCGGCCGATCTTGATCATGTCGCCGAGATGGTCCGGATTGGTCGGTTCGCCGACGAGGCAGGCGTCCCAGCGCTCGCCCTTGTCGGCCGCCCATTGCAAGAGCTTGGTGGTGCCATTGATTGCCGGCCCCTCTTCGTCACCGGTGATGAGGAAGGAAACCGAGCCCTTCGGGAGCCCTTGTTTTTCGATGTGGCGGGCGACTGCGGCGACGAAGCAGGCGATGCCGCCCTTCATGTCGACGGCGCCGCGGCCGTACATTTCTCCGCCGGCGATGTCGGCCGAAAACGGGCCGTGGCTCCAGGCGGCTTCGTCGCCGACGGGAACGACATCGGTATGGCCGGCGAACATCAGATGCGGGCCTTCCGTGCCGAGCCGGGCATAGAGGTTCTCGATATCGGGCGTGCCGACGTCCTTCGCCACCATGCGATCGACCGCAAAGCCGAGCGGCTTCAGCATCGCCTCCAGGGCGGAAAGCGCTCCGCCTTCGGCCGGGGTGACCGAGGGGCAGCGAATGAGGGTGGCGAGATTGGCGATCGGATCGGTGGGGGTCATCTAACGCTATGCCGTCTGCTTGGCCGCTGAGGCCAATGGAATGGAGGCTGCTGGTTTATCCGATCGCCAGCGAACTGTCACGCGGGATGGGGAACTGTCACGCGGGGATGCAATGCGGCGCCGCGCCTGGGCGGAGGCGCGACGCCGCAGCGTCAGCGGGCCGGGATGGATCCGGCCCGCGTGAAGAGTGTAACGGGTAAAAAGGCCCTATTCTCCGGGTGCGAGATGCGGCGCTTCGATATGGGCTCCGGCGTGCTTCAGAGGCCGCTCGCCGGTAAGCTTGCGGATCAGCACGTAGAAGACCGGCGTCATGAAGATGCCGAAGGCGGTGACGCCGATCATGCCGGCAAAGACCGCGACACCCATGGCCGAGCGCATTTCCGCACCGGCCCCCGTGGACGTGACCAGCGGCACCACGCCCATGATGAAGGCCATCGAGGTCATCAGGATCGGACGAAGACGCAGCCGGCTCGCCTCGATCGCGGCCTTGACCGGGGTGCTGCCCGACAGTTCGAGTTCGCGGGCGAACTCGACGATCAGGATGGCATTCTTCGCCGACAGGCCGACCAGCACGATCAGGCCGATCTGGGTGAAGACGTTGTTGTCGCCTCCCGTCAGCCAGACGCCCACCAGTGCCGCCATGATGCCCATCGGCACGATCAGGATGATCGAGATCGGCAGGGTTAGGCTTTCATACTGGGCGGCGAGCACCAGATAGACGAGCAGCAGCGCCAGCGGGAAGACCAGGATGCCCGAATTACCGGCCAGGATCTGCTGATAGGTGAGATCCGTCCATTCGAAGGCGATGCCCGGCGGCAGGGTTTCGGCGGCGATCTTCTCGATAGCCGCCTGTGCCTGGCCGGACGAGAAGCCCGGAGCCGGGCCGCCGTTGATGTCGGCGGACAGGAAGCCGTTATAGCGGATCGCCCGTTCGGCGCCGACGGTCTGCTCGACCTTCAACAGCGCCGACAGCGGGATCATCTCGCCGGTCTGCGAACGCACCTTCAGCTTGCCGATGTCGTCGGCATGGCTGCGGTAGTTGGCATCCGCCTGGATGCGCACGCTGTAGGTGCGGCCGAAGGCGTTGAAGTCGTTGACGTAGAGCGAGCCCAGGTAGATCTGCAGGGTCTCGAACACGTCGGTGACCGCCACGCCGAGCTGGCGTGCCTTCACCCGAT
Organism: Ensifer sp. 22521; assembly: GCF_052044795.1. Lineage (NCBI taxonomy): Bacteria > Pseudomonadati > Pseudomonadota > Alphaproteobacteria > Hyphomicrobiales > Rhizobiaceae > Ensifer > Ensifer sp. 22521. The sequence continues at coordinate 227,544 of NZ_JBQENM010000010.1, read as the reverse complement.
CGAGGTCGGCATAAAGCTGCGGCACGTTGATCTGGAAGCTGGAATAGAGCCCGGCCAGCTCAGGCGTCTGGTAGGCCTTGGCAAGGAACGCCTTGGTCGCCTCGTCGAGCGCCTGGTAACCGAGGCCGTTCTTGTCCTCGAGCTGCAGCTTGAAGCCGCCGGTCGTGCCGAGACCCTGGACGGGCGGCGGCGGGAACATGGCGATGAAGGCATCCTGGATCGCGCCGAATTCCTGGTTGAGCTGCATGGCGATCGCGCCGCCTGACAGTTCGGGCGTCTTGCGCTCCTCGAAGGGTTTCAGGGCAACGAAGACGATGCCGGAGTTCGACGAGTTGGTGAAGCCGTTGATCGACAGGCCCGGGAAGGCGATGGCGTTCTTGACGCCCGGATGCTTGAGCGCAATTTCGCTCATGCGCTTGATCACGTCTTCCGAGCGGTCGAGCGTTGCTCCATCAGGAAGCTGGGCGAAGCCGATCAGGTACTGCTTGTCCTGGGCCGGCACGAAGCCGCCGGGGATGGCGCGGAACAGCGTGAAGGTGACGCCGAGCAGCAGGACATAGACGACCATGATCAGCGACTTGCGCGTCAGGATGCGGCCGACGCCGCGGCCATAGGCCTCCGAGCTTGCCCCGAAGAAGCGGTTGAAGCCGCGGAAGAACCAGCCGAAGGCCTTGTCCATCGCCCGCGTCAGCCAATCCTTCGGCGCGTGATGGTCCTTCAGGAGAAGGGCGGCCAGCGCCGGAGACAGCGTCAGCGAGTTGAGGGCCGAGATGACAGTCGAGATCGCGATCGTCAGCGCGAACTGGCGATAGAACTGACCGGTGAGGCCGGTGATGAAGGCGAGCGGCACGAAGACGGCGACGAGCACCAGCGCAATCGCGATGATCGGGCCGGAGACTTCCTGCATGGCGCGATAGGTCGCCTGAACCGGCGACAGGCCCTGCTCGATGTTGCGTTCGACGTTTTCCACCACCACGATCGCATCGTCGACGACGATGCCGATCGCAAGCACCAGGCCGAAGAGGCTGAGCGCGTTGATCGAGAAGCCGAAGACATACATCACCGCGAAGGTGCCGACGATCGAGACCGGCACGGCGACGAGCGGGATGATCGAGGCGCGCCACGTCTGCAGGAAGATGATGACGACAAGCACGACGAGCGCGATCGCTTCGAGCAGGGTATGGATGACCGACTCGATCGAGGCGCGGACGAATTGCGTCGTGTCGTAGACGATCTCGTAGTCGACGCCCTCAGGCATGGTGAGCTTCAGCTCAGCCATGGCCTTGTGCACGTTTTCGGAGATCTGGATCGCGTTCGAGCCCGGCGCCTGGAAAATGCCCATGCCGACCGCCGGCTTGTTGTCGAGCAGCGAGCGCAGCGAGTAGTCGGCAGCGCCCATCTCGACGCGGGCGACGTCGCCAAGGCGGGTCACTTCGCCCTCGGCGCCGGATTTGACGACGATGTTGGCGAAATCCTCAGGCGTCTGCAGACGCCCTTGCGCGTTGACGGAAAGCTGCAGATCGAGGCCGGGAACGGAAGGCGAAGCACCGATGACGCCGGCGGCCGCCTGGACGTTCTGACCGCGCACCGCATTGGCGATGTCGCTTGCGGCAAGACCGCGCTCGGCGGCCTTCTGCGGGTCGATCCAGACGCGCATCGAATAGTCGCCGCCGCCGAAGATCTGCACCTGGCCGACGCCGTCGATGCGGGCCAGCCGATCCTTGACGTTCAGCACACCGTAGTTGCGCAGATAGTTGATGTCATATTGCCCGTTGGGCGAGATCAGGTGCACGACCAGCGTCAAGTCTGGCGAGCTCTTGACGGTGGTGACGCCGAGGCGGCGCACCTCTTCGGGCAGCCGCGGCTCGGCCTGCGAGACGCGGTTCTGCACGAGCTGCTGGGCCTGGTCCGGATCGGTGCCGAGTTCGAAGGTGACCGTCAGCGTCATCAGGCCGTCGGCGGTCGCCTGGCTCTGCATGTAGAGCATGCCTTCGACGCCGTTGATCTGTTCTTCGAGCGGTGTCGCCACCGTCTCGGCGATAACGGCCGGGTTGGCGCCCGGGTACTGCGCGCGCACGACGATCTGCGGCGGAACGACTTCGGGATATTCGGAGATCGGCAGACCGGTCATGCCGATCAGGCCGGCCACGAAGATCAGGACCGAAAGAACGCCCGCGAAGACCGGGCGGTCGACGAAGAAGCGTGAGAAATTCATGGTATCCCCCTTGGGACGAGTTCGGGCAGACGGCGGGTGTGCCGCGGCGAAAAGTGTCGCCGCGCGGCGCTGTCTGCTGAGTGATGCCTAGGCCGGCCGCCTCTTCACACCAGGCGAAGAGGCACCTGGATTACTTGGCGATCGAGGCGGTCGTTTCCTCAACCTGCTGCGGCGCCACGACGACGCCAGGGCGAACCCGCTGCAGGCCGTTGACGACGATGTTCTCGCCGGACTTCAGGCCGCTTTCGACGATCCGCAGACCATCGGAATTCGGCCCGAGTTTCACCTGGCGGTACTCGACCTTGTTGTCGGTGCCGACGACGAAGACGAACTTCTTGTCCTGGTCGGAGCCGATGGCGCGGTCGCTGATCACGAGCTTTTCCTCGGGGTCCGGCTCGCCGATGCGGATGCGGACGAACTGGCCAGAGATCAGCTTGCCGTCGGCGTTTTCGAGCGCTGCACGCACCCGGATCGTGCCGGTTGCCGCATCCACCTCGTTGTTGATGAGCTGGATATGGCCCGTGATCGGCGTGCCCTCGTCCGCGGCGGTGCCGACCTGGACCGGAAGGCGCTCGATCGCGTCGCCGCCTGCCGAGGAGGCAAGTTTGGCGAGTGCGGTCGTGACCACCTCTTCGCTGGCGTTGAAGCTCGCATAGATCGGATCGACCGAGACGAGTGTCGTCAGCACCGGCGAGGCAGAGCCTGCGGCGACCAGGTTGCCGGCGGTGACGTCGAGCCGGCCGACGCGGCCGGAAATCGGCGCCCGCACCTCCGTATATTGCAGGTCGAGTTCGGCGGTACGCAACGCCGCCTTGGCCGAGCGCACTTCGGCTTGAGCTTCGTCATAGGCGCTGGAGCGCTGGTCGACGCTGCTCTGCGGCACGGCGCTGGTGGTCACCAGCTTGCGGCCGCGCTCGAGTTCGATCTTGGCAAGCGCGACGCGCGCTTCGGCTGCCTCGACCTGGGCCTTCGCCCGTTCGACGGCCGCGGCATAGGGCTCGGGATCGATCGTTACCAAGAGATCGCCCTGCTTGACGAGCGCGCCTTCGCGGAAATGCGCCTTGAGAATGGCGCCGCCGACGCGCGGGCGAACCTCGACCCGCTCGATCGCTTCGAGCCGGCCGGAGAATTCCTCCCAGGTGGTGATACGCTTGGACTGCGCCCGCGACACCGAGACCGGCACGGCCGGAGGTGGCGCCGCGGCGGTCTCGGTTGCGGCGTCGGCCTCGAAATGCTGCGGCAGGCCGAGCATGACGGCACCACCGCCGGCGACAGACAAAAGGATACTCAGGCCGGCGCCCCAGAGGGCCCGACGGGTCACTATCGATGTCATCTTTTCTCTCCTTGCCGGTTGGGAGCCGGCGCGTTGCTTTCGATGTCAGACAAGGTGAAGGGGCTGGGTGACCGCCGCTCTCGTCTAACGCACCGTCATTTCCGCCGGCTTCGCCCCCGTCTTCTGGAAGAATCGGGAGAAGATGCCGGTAATTTCTTCCTGCTGTGCCGCCCAGTTTTCCTTGGCGACCGTATTCTGCGGCAGCCATCCGGCTCGTCCCGGCAGGACGTGAGATTCAACTGATACGCCCGCCTGACGCAGGCGTTTGGCATAGGCTTCGGTTTCGTCGCGCATCGGACACTCCTCGCTGGTGAGGATCAGCGAAGGCACGAGGCCGGCGAGCCGCGTGCAGTGGGCCGGCGCGGCGTAAGGATGCGTGAAGCCGCCGCTTTGCCCGAGGTAGCGCTGCCAGCCGTCGGCGATCGATTGCGCCGAGGACTGCGGACAGTATTGCCGGAACGATTCCGTCGCGAGACACGGGTCGAGCATCGGCGACAAAAGAATCTGGCCCTTGAGGTCGGTCAGATACTGGTCACGCGCCATCAGCGCGGCGCCGGCGGCAACATTGCCGCCCGCCTCTTCGCCGGCCACGAACAGCGACGATTTCTTGTGCGCGAACTGCGGGCAGCGCGAGCGCATCGACGACAGCATGGCGTAGGCGACATCAAGCGCCGCGGGAAACGGATTGAGGCAAGCTGTGGAATATTCCGGCGAGATCACCACGGCGCCAGCCGCCGCAAGCGCCTCGGCGACGCGCTCACCGGCGGCGATCGTTCCGCCCATGAAGGAGCCGCCATGCAGGTGCAGCACGATCGGCGGCGGATTGAGCAAAGCTTCGCCGCGGTAGACGCGTGCCGTGCAGCAGCCTTGGCCGGTCTGCATCGTCTCCACTTTGAACAGTTCGCCCATCTCTCTTGCCTTCGGCCCGAGCTCAACCCACATGTGGCGACAACACGCCACGGTAGGAGAATAACATTGTCTTCTGTCTGGAATAGTCTTTTCAAACTGACTACACTATTCGTATTCTCGAACAATTATGGCTCTTGAAAATGGACCAGCTCACGGCCATGCGTGCGTTCCTCCGGGTCGTCGAAACCGGGAACTTCACGCGCGCCTCCGCGTCGCTCAGCATGCCCAAGGCAACGTTGACCAATCTCATCCAGGGGCTGGAGGCGCATCTGCGCACGAAGCTCCTGAACCGCACCACGCGCCGCGTGCTGGTGACGCCTGATGGTGCGCTTTATTACGAGCGGGCCGCGCGCCTCTTGACCGACCTCGACGAACTGGACGGCAGCCTGTCGAGCGCCCAGAGTTTGCCGAAGGGGCGATTGCGTGTCGAGACGGCGGGCGCCTTTGCCAATCTGATCATCGTTCCAGCGCTTCCTGAGTTCAATCGGAAGTATCCGGACATCCAGATCGACCTCGGCGTTTCCGATCGCACCGTCGACTATCTCGCGGAGAACGTCGATTGCGCCATCCGTGGCGGCGCACTGACGGATCAGTCGCTGATCGCCCGACGCATTACAGAGATGAAATTCGTCACCTGCGCCTCGCCGGAATATCTCAAGCGGCACGCAATGCCGCAGCATCCTTCCGATCTCGCGAAGAATTGCTCCGTTGTCGGCTATTTCATGCCGAAGACCGGCCAGCCGATGCCCTACCAGTTCCGCCGCGGCAACGAAGAGATGGAGGTCCAGGGTCGTTACAGCGTCGCGGCAAACGAGGCGACGACCTATCTTGCTGCCGCGCGCGCCGGATTGGGTGTCATCCAGGTGCCGCTCTTCATGGTCCGCGACGATCTGCGGGCCGGCACCATGGTTCCGGTGCTCAGCGACTGGCAGATCGATCCGGAGCCGGTCTATCTTGTCTATCCGCCGAACCGCCACTTGAGCAGTCGCCTGCGCGTCTTTGCCGACTGGGTGGTGAAGGTGGTCGCCCAGTCGCAACTCGACGCGGAGTGAGCCTCACTTGTCTCGTTCGGCGTCGTAGCGCTCGCGGGCCACATCCAGCGCGCCGAAATGCGTCTCGGCCCAACGATCGAGCACCAGCAAGGTTTCGCTGAGTGAGCGGCCGATCGGGCTCAAGCTGTATTCCACATGCGGCGGCACGGTCTTCTTGTCCTCGCGGATAACGAGGCCGTTGCGCTCCAGCTCCTTCAGCGTCTGCGTCAGCATCTTCTGCGAGATGTCGCCGAGCCGGCGCATCAGCGCGGCATTGCGCATCGGCCCACCTTCGAGCGCCGAGATAATGAGCATCGGCCATTTGCCGGCGATCAGCTCCAGCGCGTGGCGTGACGAGCAGGTTGGATCGAACACGTCAGGGATCGAGGCTGCGGGCGCTTTCGCCGGGCTTTCCGGATTTTCCATAGTTACCAAAAGGTGCGTAATTGTTCTTTGGTGCCTACCCTACCAGATTGTGAACCATGTGAGAATTCCAATGGAGACGAACATGGCATGGATCATTCTGATAGCGGCGAGCCTCGTCGAGATCGTCATGGGGCTGGCGCTGAAATACGCCGAGGGCTGGACGAAACTGATGCCGAGCGCGATCGGCATCGCGGCAGCTCTCGGCAGCGTCTATCTCCTGACGATCGCGATGCGAGACCTGCCGGCAGGCACAGCCTACGCCGCCTGGACCGGCATCGGCTCGGTCGGCATCACTGTGCTCGGCATCGTGCTCTTCGGCGACCCGATCTCCTGGATGCGCATCACCTGCATCGCGATGATCATCGTCGCCGTCGCCGGCCTTCGCTTCCTGGAAGCCTGAGACCACATCGTTCGCAACCCTGCTCACGAAAAAAGCGCCGCGATCCGATCGCGGCGCTTTTTAATTGACTGAGAACTCTGCCGGTGTCGGCTTAGCCCTGGCGGTTCTTGGCGTTGCCCTTGGGCTTGGTTTTGGGCTTGAAGCCGCCGTCCTTGCTGGCGTCCGGCTTGCCCTTCTTCTTGTTGTTCCAGGGCTTGTCGGCACCCTTGGCCGGCGGCCGGTCCTCGGTATGGGTCGGTCCATCGGAATAGGCGGCCTTCTTTTCGAACTTCCGCTTCGGCTTGAAGTCGCCGCGATCATCGCTCCGCACAGCATCGTCGGAATAGGGGCGCTTCTTGGCAAAGCCCGGCTTGTCCTTGGAGTAGCTCGGCTTTTCCTGACGCTGCTGCGAAAGGTCAGGCGCGCCAGCGAGCGGCTTCACCCGAATGCCTTTCTCCAGCATCTTGTCCTTGCCGATGGCCGACAGGAACCGTTCGGCACCCTCGGAGGTCATCTCGACGAAGGTTTCCTCCTGCTGCATGCGGATCGCGCCGATGTCGCGCTTCGTCAGCTTGCCGTGGCGGCAGAGCATCGGGATCAGCCAGCGCGGCTCAGCGCTCTGCTTGCGGCCGACCGATAGCGAGAACCAGCTGCCGTCGCTGAAATCCGCGCGATCGGCGCCGAAATCCTCGCGGGGTCCGGCGCGCTCGTCCCGGCGCGGTTTTGCACGATTGTCCCCGACGGCAACCTCGATCAGGTCTTCCGGAGCGGAGCGTCCCGAGCGGAACTGGCGCACAAAGGCAGCGGCCATCTGTTCAGCGCCGTGGCGTTCGATGAGCGCCGCGACGATCGCCTGTTCGTCCTCGCGGATCGGCTCGGCAAAGCTGGTGTCGGCAAGCAGGCGCTCGTCGTCACGCTGGCTGACCTCGTCGGCCGACGGTGGCCGGGCCCATGTCGCGGTGATCCGGCCGCCGTCGAGCAGGCGCTCGGCCTTGCGGCGCTGGTTGACCGGCACGATCAGCGCGCTCACACCCTTCTGGCCGGCGCGGCCGGTACGGCCGCTGCGGTGCAGCAGCGTTTCCGAGTTGGTCGGCAGGTCGGCGTGGATGACCAGTTCGAGGCCCGGCAGGTCAATGCCGCGGGCGGCGACGTCGGTGGCAATGCAGACACGGGCGCGGCCGTCGCGCATGGCCTGCAGCGCGTGGGTGCGCTCGTTCTGGCTGAGCTCGCCCGAGAGCGCCACCACCGAGAAGCCGCGGTTGTTGAAACGGGCGGTCAGGTGGTTGACCGCGGCGCGGGTCGAACAGAAGACGATCGCGTTTCTGGCCTCGTAGTAGCGCAGCACGTTGATGATCGCGTTCTCGCGATCGTTCGGCGCCACCGTCAGGGCGCGATATTCGATGTCGACATGCTGCTTCTGTTCGGAAGCGGTGCTGATGCGCACGGCGTCGCGCTGGTAGTTCTTGGCGAGCGTGGCGATCGATTTCGGCACGGTTGCCGAGAACATCAGCGTGCGGCGGTCATCGGGGGATTCCTCGAGAATGAATTCGAGGTCCTCGCGGAAGCCGAGGTCGAGCATCTCGTCGGCCTCGTCGAGCACGATGGCGCGCAGCGAGGAAATGTCGAGCGAGTTGCGGCGGATATGGTCGCAAAGACGTCCGGGCGTGCCGACGACGATGTGAGCGCCGCGTTCCAGCGCCCGCTTCTCGGTACGCATGTCCATGCCGCCAACACAGGAAGCGATGGTCGCGCCGGTTTGTTCGTAGAGCCATTCGAGCTCGCGCTTCACCTGCAGCGCCAATTCGCGCGTCGGGGCGATCGCCAGCGCCAGCGGTGCGCCGGCCGGGCCGAAGCGGCGCTCGTCACCCAGCAGGGTCGGCGCGAGCGCAAGGCCGAAGGCGACCGTCTTGCCGGAACCGGTCTGCGCCGAGACCAGCGCGTCCCTGTCGGCGAGCTCCGGGTCGCGCATCGCCTTTTGAACCGGCGTCAATTCGTTGTAACCGCGTTTTGCCAACGCCTCGGCGATCGCAGGCGCGATCCCTTCGAATTCAGTCATATCGTATCTTTCGGATTTCGGTCGTCATGCCCAGGACGAACGGATCGTCATTGGCGCGAATTGCCGTGGCCAGCACGTCGCGGGCCTGTCATGGCGCGCTACATACGCGCTCGCACGGTTCTTGTACAGGGGCGAAGGGTCCAGAGCGGGATGAGGAAAGGTGTGCACGGCTTTCCGCCCGCATCCCGCTCCAACTTACAGGAAACGATCCTTTTGTGATTTTGGGTCGATCCGATCCAAAATCATCGTGTCTAGAGTCCCGGTTGGTCGCTGCGCGCGCCGAATTCGTTGGGTCCCGGCTCACCCGGCCACAGGCAAAGCGCGATGAAGACCACCGGGCTGAGGACGGGAATGAACAGACAGAGCGAGAGCGGTCCGGGATAGCCGATATCGTGCAGGCGCTTGATCGCCAGCATGGCGATCGAGGGCAGGGAGACGATCGCCGAGATGGCGAACGCCAGCGTCCAGAGGGCCAGCGCCGTCTCGTGTTCTTCGTTGGCAACCATCCTGGCGACGATGAAGCCGCCGATGAGGAACCAGAACAGCCAGGACAGGAAGAAGGGCAGGCGGCCGATGCGACCGGAGGGGCTGAAGAACAGCCAGGTCATGCTCGGCTGCGGCCCCTCCGGTGTCATCGCATCAGTCCCGCAGCAGCTCGTTGATGCCGGTCTTCGAGCGGGTCTTCTCGTCGACGCGCTTGACGATGACGGCGCAATAGAGGTTCGGTGCCGGCTGGCCGTTGCCCATGGTCGAGCCGGAAGGCATCGAGCCTGCGACGACGACGGAATAGGGCGGCACTTCGCCATAGGTGATTTCGCCGGTGGCGCGGTCGACGATCTTGGTCGACTTGCCGATGAAGACGCCCATGCCGAGGACCGAGCCCTCGCGCACGATGCAGCCTTCTACGACTTCCGAGCGGGCGCCGATGAAGCAATTGTCCTCGATGATCGTCGGGCCGGCCTGCATCGGCTCCAGTACGCCGCCGATGCCGACGCCGCCAGAGAGATGCACGTGCTTGCCGATCTGGGCGCAGGAGCCGACGGTTGCCCAGGTATCGACCATCGTGCCTTCGCCGACATAGGCGCCGAGGTTGACGAAGGACGGCATCAGGATCGCGTTGGGGGCGATATAGGCCGAGCGGCGCACGACACAGTTCGGTACGGCGCGGAAGCCGGCCTTCTCGAATTCGTTGACGCTCCAGCCGTCGAACTTCGACGGCACCTTGTCCCACCAGACGGACTGGCCCGGGCCACCCTTGACGATTTCCATCGGGTTGAGGCGGAAGGAAAGCAGCACCGCCTTCTTCAGCCATTGATTGACCGTCCACACGCCATCCTCGCCGCGCTGGGCAACGCGGACCTTGCCGCCGTCGAGCAGGTTCAGTGCCGTCTCCACGGCATCGCGCACTGCGCCGCGCGTTCCGGTGTTAACGGAATCGCGGTCTTCAAAGGCGGTCTCGATCGTCTGCGACAGGGAGGTGAGGTCGTGGTTCGTCATCGGAATTCCTTAAAGTTCGGCGGTTATCCTGCGAAAGCTCTACTGCATAATTCCTCAAATCGGAATCGATTTAAGGACAAAAATACGCAGCAGATCTAGGTGCTGCAGCGATCTTGACACGTCTTGGCGGACGTGTGGCGCTGTAGAAGCCGGTCCTGAAAAGTTGAAGGGCTTTTCAGGCCGATGCGCTTGCCCGGGGTTGGCAAATCCGGGCGATTCCTGCACTACAGCGCCGCGCACCCGTTCGGGACGCGCAAGGGGCGCGCAGCGCAGTGGTGCGCTTGCAACCTTCATGACCGAGGATTGAGGATAGGACGCGTCTGGCCGAGATGCCGATTGTCCGGAACGCGACGAGAAAGACGACACGATGGCACGCATGAAGAAGCGCGCACTGCGCCGCAAGGACGGGGTCTGGGATCCACTGGCCGACAGCTCGCAGAGCCGGCAGCGAGCGCAGACGGTCCCGATCACGCCGCAATCGGCATCGCCCTCCTATCGCCTCGCCTATATCGACGACGATTTCCTTTGCCGCGAGGAACTGCGCCCGGTCCGTCTGCAGCTCGAACTCATGAAGACCGAGATGATGCTGGAAGAACGCGGCATCAATTCCACCATAGTGATGTTCGGCGGTGCCCGCATTCCCGAGCCCGGCGGTGATGCCTGGGCGGCAAAGAACGAGACCCAGCGCAAGAACCTCGAGGCGGCCTCGGTCTATTACGAGGAAGCGCGCAAGTTCGCGCGGCTCTGCTCCGAGCATTCGGCCAAGCTGCACCACAAGGAATATGTGGTCGTCACCGGCGGCGGACCTGGCGTGATGGAGGCGGGCAACCGCGGCGCCCACGATGTCGGTGCACCGTCGATCGGCCTCAACATCGTGCTGCCGCATGAGCAGGCGCCGAACCGCTTCGTGACGCCGGAACTGTCGTTCAACTTCCACTACTTCGCCATCCGCAAGATGCACTTCCTCTTGCGTGCCAAGGCCGTCACCGTCTTCCCCGGTGGCTTCGGCACGCTCGACGAGCTCTTTGAAACGATGACGCTGATGCAGACCGGACGTCTGGCGCTGGTGCCGCTCATTCTCTTCGGCGAAAAGTTCTGGCGTTCGATCGTCAACTTCGAGGCGCTTGCCGAGTTTGGCACGATCGCACCCAATGACATCGATCTGGTACACTTTGTCGAAACGGCGGACGAAGCCTGGGAGATCATTGCCCGCTTCTACGAAACCGTCGATCCGAAGTCGGTGCCGATGGCGAACGGGCGGCGCTAGGCGCGGCGTTCAATAATGCACATAGCCCCTTGCGCGGGTTGCAAGGGGCTATGGGTCAGGCAGGAGCCTCTCCACCGGGCGGTGGAAAGAGGGGGATGCTCCCGTCAGATCTTCTTGGTGAAGTCGGCTGCGTCGATGACACCGTCACCGTTCTTGTCTCGCCGCTTGAACATGGTCTCGGCGGCGCTCGAAACTTCGCTCGCGCTGAGCGAGCCATTGCCATCGGTGTCGATGCGTTTGAAGGCCTTCGGCCTGAGACCCGGCAGCATCGTTGGGCGAACTTCCTTGACCTTGGCAAGGGCCGCTTCGCGCTCGGTGCCAGTCTTGTCCTTGGCCTCTTTCCAGGCCTTGCGTGCCTCGCGGAAGGCTTCGCGTTTGGCCTTCATCTCATCGGCGCTGATCTGGCCATCGCCATTGGTGTCGAAGGTTTTGAAGTTGTCGGAGATCCGCGCCTGGAACTCGGCGAGCGAAACCTTCTGGTCCTTGTCGGTGTCGAGCCGCTGGATCATGCGCTCGCCCCGTTGCTCGGGCGTCATCTTTTCGCGCGCGGCAAAAGAGGGGCCGGCCATGCCGGTGACGGCGACTGAGAGCGCGGTCACGGTAAGGATCAGGATCTTGTTCGGCATCATGCTTCCTTTCGATCGGGTTGTCCCTGATCGAAAGGATAGCCGGTGAAGAGCGCCGTTCCAGTTAAACTTTGGTAATTTAAGTCATTGGCCGCAAAGAGGTTTTTTGCTGGCCAAATTGTGTCGGTCAGAGATCGGACAGGACGTGGCGCAGGAAGCCGGTGAGGTCCTCCGTCACGTAGTCGATCTGCTCATCCGTATCGTTCGACTTCTCCCAGGACTCCGCAAACGTGTATTCGAGGTTGTGCGGCACCAGCAGCACCGTCTTCATGCCGAGCGCCTTCGGCACCAGGAGGTTGCGCGGCAGGTCCTCGAACATCACGGCGTTCCGGGTGTCGACCCGGTGCAGGCTCATGAACTTGTCATAGGTCTCACCAGCCGGCTTCGGCACGAAATCGGCGGCAACGATGTCGAAGATGTCGTCGAAATGGTCGAGGATCCCGAGCGCTCGCGCCGTCATCTGCGCATGCGCGACACTGCCGTTGGTGAAGATGAACTTGCGGCCTGGAAGCGACTTGATGGCTTCGCCGAGTGCCGGATCCGGCGGCACGATCGAGTAGTCGATCGCATGCGCCTGCTCGAGGAACTCGTTCGGGTCGATGCCGTGGTGGATCATCAAACCTTTGAGCGTCGTGCCGTGGTCGCGGTAGTAGTCTTTCTGCAGCTTCTTCGCATCGGCCGGGTCCAGCGACAAAAGCTTCGCCACATAGGCCGTCATGTTGCGGTCGATTTGCGCAAACAGGTTGACGTGGTGCGGATAGAGCGTGTTGTCGAGGTCGAAGACCCAGTCGGTGACATGGGCGAAGTCGGATTGGTTCGGCAGGCGGTTGAGCTTTTTCATGACCGCCTTATGACATGGGGAAAGGTGGCGGCAAATGAGAAAAATGCAAATCGCTGCTCGGGCCGCAATGCTGGCGCATAGAATTCCACTTTGAATTGTCAAACCGGCGTGGCATCTTCCGGCGCGCGGTTTTGGCTCGGGGGAATGTAGGTGCCAATGTCGGACGAACTGTTCTATCTGCTGTTTCTGTTCGGATTCTATTCGTTCACTGTCGGGACCTATTTCGCGCTCGGTTACGGCATCACTTGGCTCAACGAGCGCAATCCCGAGCGAAAGATCCAGAAGGGACGCGGCTCCGACAAGCGGCGCAAAGCCGAGATCCGCCAGAGCCTGGCATCGATGTTCAGCGCCTGCCTGCCGCTGACGATCGGCCTCTATGCGCAGCAGAAAGGCTGGGCGCCGGCACCCTGGGATTTCAGCTGGTGGTGGGCGGTGCCGTTCTTCGTGCTCAGCATGATCCTCTACGATGCCTGGTTCTATTTCATGCACCGGCTGCTGCACACCAAGTGGCTCTATCCGCTGCATGCCCTGCATCATAAAAGCGTCGCGCCGACGATCTGGAGCACCTATTCGGAAGATGTCTTTGACAACTTCCTGCTTCAGAGCTTTTCCGCCGTCGTCGTTTTCGTCGTGCCGTTTCCGCCAGTGATCCTCATCGGGCATAGGCTGTTCGAGCATTTCAATGGCATGATCGGGCATTGCGGCTTCGAGTATTTCGCCACGTCGACGGCCCGTTATCCGTCTCCCCTGTTGTGCACGACGTTCCATGACCAGCACCATTCAGGCTTCAAATACAATTACGCCAACTATTTCTCGTTCTGGGATCGTGTGCTCGGCACGCTCGCACCCAACTACGATCAGCGCGTGAAGACGTTTGAGGACGAGGCGCCGCGGATCGCGATCAATCCGTCCGTTGTGCTCGCCGAGGCTCAGGAAAAGGCGGACTGAAACGCTGGAGCGCGCGGGGCCTTGGCAATGCCGGGAGCCGCGTGCTAGCTCGCAGCCATGGAAACCTGGGTCCTCATCACCGTCGCTGCGGCATTCCTTCAGAACGTCCGCTCGGCCATGCAGAAACACCTGAAAGGCGTCATGGGCACGACGGGCGCGACCTTCGTGCGCTTCGGCTTCGGCCTGCCTTTCGCCTTTCTCTATCTGTTTCTGCTCTGGCAGGTGGCCGGTCGTCCGCTTCCAGTGCCGAATGGCACGTTCTTCCTCTGGGCTATTATCGGCGGGCTGGCGCAGATTGCTGCGACCTTCCTGCTCGTCCACCTCTTCTCGTTCCGCAACTTTGCTGTCGGCACTGCCTATTCCCGCACCGAGCCGGCGCAGGCGGCGGTGTTTGGCCTTATCTTCCTCGGCGAAAAGGCGAGCCAGGGAACCCTGGTGGCAATCGCCATCTCGGTCGTCGGCGTGATGCTGATCTCGGTGGCGCGCACGACACTCAGCCCACGCACGCTCGTGACCTCGGTGTTCAGTCGCACGGCCGGCATCGGTCTGCTGTCAGGTACGTTCTTCGGTCTTTCGGCCGTTTCCTATCGTTCGGCCTCACTGGCGCTCGCGCCGAGCCTTCCGGCGCCCGACTACATCATGCAGGCGAGCTATACGCTCGGATTCGTCATCCTGCTGCAGACCGTGGTCATGCTGATCTGGATCGTGCTTCGCGAGCGTGACGAGCTGCCACGCATCGCCGCCGCCTGGAAGCCCGCCTTCGTCGTCGGCTTCGTCGGCGCATCCGCCTCCTTCGGCTGGTTCATGGCGATGACGCTGCAGCAGGCCGCTGTCGTCAAGGTCGTGGCGCAGGTGGAAATGCTCTTCACCTTCGCCTCGTCCTTCTTCATCTTCCGCGAATGGATCAACCGGCTCGAACTTTTCGGCTGCCTGCTGATCGTGCTCGGCGTGGTGATGCTCGTACTGATCTGAAAACGCGTGCTGATCTGAAAAAATAGGCGCCCGAAAACCGGCGCCTTCGCGCATGCGGGCGTGGTAGAACGCCTGCATGTTGTTCGATCTTCCCTCCGATGAAACGCTCTACGACGCGCTGATCGCGCGAAGCACCGAATACGAAGGTGCTGCCTTCGTTTGCGTCAAGACGACAGGCGTCTTCTGCCGCCTGTCTTGCCCCGCCCGCAAACCGAAGCGCGAGAACACGATCTTCGTGGGCTCTATCGGGACCTGCCTGGAGACGGGTTTCCGTCCATGCCAGCGCTGCCGGCCGCTCGCGACGTTCGGCGCCAAGGACCCGCTCGTCGAGGACCTGCTGCAGGCGCTGGAAGCGGCACCGGAACGGCGCTGGAGCGAGGACGATATCGTTCGTCGTGGCCTCGATCCCTCGACGGTCCGGCGCGCTTTCAAGCGCAGCCTCGGCATCACTTTCCTCGATCTCGCGCGTCATCGTCGCCTGGGGCTGGCCGCCCGCCAGCTTGCCGACGGCGGCCGGGTGATCGATGCCCAGCTCGAGGCCGGATACGAATCGCCAAGCGGCTTTCGTGCCGCATTCCAGAACCTGCTCGGCGACGCACCGGCGGCAGCGCAGGGGAGGGCCCTGCTTTTCTCCGACTGGATCGAAACGCCGCTCGGGCCCATGGTCGCCGTTGCCGATGCCACGCATGTGCATCTGCTCGAGTTCCACGACCGCAAGGCGCTGCCGACCGAACTGGAGAAACTGAAGAAAGGGACACGCTCGGCCATTGTATCAGGCAGAACGGCGCCGATCGACCAGATCGAAAGCGAGCTCAACGGCTATTTCGCGGGCAAAACGGGTGCTTTCGAAACGCCGCTCGCACCGGGCGGCACGGCCTTCGAACGCAACGTTTGGGCGCAGCTTGCAAAAATTCCCGTCGGCGAAACGCGATCCTATGGTGACATTGCCCGCGAGGTCGATACGATCCAGGCCGCGCGTGCCGTGGCCAAGGCCAACGGTTCCAACCGGATCGCCATTGTCATCCCCTGCCACCGTTGCATCGGCTCGGACGGTTCACTGACGGGGTATGGCGGCGGGCTCTGGCGGAAGCAATGGCTGCTCCGGCACGAAGGAAAACTGAAACCCAAGGGATTGTTCGTGGAGGAAATGCAATGAGCCAGAAGGAAAAGGCGCTCGCCTTTGCTGCCCTGCATCGGAAGGGCGACCCGGTGGTGCTCTATAATATCTGGGACGCCGGCAGCGCCAAGGCCGTGGCCGAAGCCGGTGCCAAGGCTCTTGCCACCGGAAGCTGGTCGGTGGCGGCCGCCCATGGTTTCGGCGATGGCGAGAAGGTGCCGATGGCGTGGCTCGCCGATGTCTCGCGGCTGATCGTGGCTTCGACGGAGCTGCCCGTCACCGTTGACTTCGAAGGCGCCTATTCCGACGATCCGGCGACCGGCGCTGCCAATGTCTCGCGCATTCTCGATGTCGGTGCCATCGGCATCAACTTCGAGGACCAGGTGGTCGGCAAGGGCGGCGTGCATGCGGTCGAAAAGCAGGCGGCACGCATCCGCGCCATTCGCGAGATGGCCGATAGGCGCGGCATCCCGTTGTTCATCAATGCCCGCACCGACCTGTTCCTGCAGGAGAGCGATGAGACGCGGCACGGCGGCCTCGTCGACGAGGCGATCGCGCGCGGCAAGGCTTTCGCCGAAGCAGGCGCTAACGGCTTCTTCGTGCCGTGGCTGGTGGACGAAGGCCTGATCGCCAAGGTTTGCGCCGCCTCCAGCCTGCCGGTCAACATCATGATGCGGCCGGCAGCGCCCGACGTGAAGACGCTTGCCCGCGCCGGCGTCGCGCGCATCAGCCATGGCCCGTTCCCCTACCGGGCGATGATGGAGAAGCTGAAAGCCGCAGCGACCGAGATCTACAAGGGCTGATCGGGCATCGCCCTCAAAAGGAAAGCGGGAGAAGGCCGATGCCGTCTCCCGCTTCTTTGTTTGATACGGTGTAGGTCGTTAAAGTCGATCAGGGCACGATCAGCGTGCCGGCTCCGCGCTCGGTGAAGATTTCGAGCAGCACCGAGTGGGCCGTCTTGCCGTTGAGGATGACGACGCCCTGGACGCCCGCCTTGATCGCCTCGATGCAGGTCTCGACCTTGGGGATCATGCCGCCGGAGATCGTGCCGTCGGCGATCAGCGCGCGGGCCTGGGAAACCGAGAGCTCCTTGATCAGGTTGCCCTGCTTATCGAGAACCCCGGGAACATCCGTCAGGAACAGGAGGCGCGTGGCGTTCAGCGCACCGGCGATGGCGCCGGCGAAGGTGTCGGCGTTGATGTTGTAGGTGTGGCCGTCGCGGCCGGGCGCCACCGGTGCGATGACCGGGATCATCTCCGAGCGGGCGAGCAGGTCGATCAGCGTGCGGTCGACTTCGACCACTTCGCCGACGAAGCCGAGATCGAGGACGCGTTCGATGTTGCTATCCGGATCCTTGATGGTCTTGCGTGCCTTTTCGGCGAAGACCATGTTGCCGTCCTTGCCGCAAAGGCCGATCGCCCATTCGCCCGTCTGGTTGATGAGCGCGACGATCTCCTTGTTGATCGAGCCGGCAAGCACCATCTCGACGATCTCGACCGTCTTCTCGTCGGTGACGCGCAGGCCGCCCTCGAACTTCGATTCGATGCCCATCTTCGTCAGCATCGCGCCGATCTGCGGGCCGCCGCCGTGCACGACGATCGGGTTGACGCCTGACTGCTTCAGAAGCGCGATGTCGCTGGCAAAGGCGCGGCCGAGCTCGCTGTTGCCCATGGCATGGCCGCCATATTTGACGACGATCGTCTTATTTTCGTAGCGCTGCATATAGGGCAGGGCCTGGGTGAGCAGGCGTGCCTGGATTTCACTTTCATTGGCGGACATGGCGGACCCTCGAAAAATACCGGCTGCTGTTTAGCGCAAGTTCCGGACCGATGGAATGATCGGCGAGCAATATAAAGCCGGAATGACGGAGATGGCTGGTGCATTGTGATCCGCGCCCTATCTCTGTTTACGGACGAGATTTTGGGGCGCACGCTGAATGATCGAGGAGGATGTAGCCGCGTTGCTTGGTCGCGTCTCGCTTGGCGATCGCGACGCCTTCGCCGAACTCTACCGGCAGACGAGCCCGAAACTCTTCGGCATCTGCGTTCGTATCCTCGGAAATCGGGGTGAAGCGGAAGAAGCGCTGCAGGAAATCTACGTCAAGATCTGGCAGCGGGCTGACCGATTTTCCCAAGGACAGGCGGCGGCGACGTCCTGGCTGGCGGCCATTGCACGCAATCAGGCGATCGACGTCGTCAGGGCGCGAAAACCGGCCGCCAACGCGATTGACGAAGCCTACGATTTGGCTGATCCTGCTGCCGATCCGGAAAAATCGGCGGTCGTCAGAGCAGAGGGCAGGCGGATCGACGCCTGCATGGAGGAGCTTGAAAAGGACCGCGCGGAGGCGGTTCGGCGTGCCTATGTCGAAGGTCTGAGTTACCAGGAACTGGCGGATACCTTCGCTGTGCCGCTGAACACGATGCGGACTTGGTTGAGGCGCAGCCTCATGAAGTTGCGAGAGTGTATGGAGCGATGACGACACCAACCCCAGAGGGCCGAGACTTCCGCCGCGACGAGGTGATCGCCGGCGAATATGTGCTTGGCGTGTTGTCTGCTGACGACCGACGCAAGGTCGAGGCCCGTCTTGCCTCCGATCGCAACTTCGCCGCCATGGTCGACCGCTGGCAGAGCAATCTCTCCTCCTTCGACGAGGCCTATGACGCGGTGGTGCCCCCACCCAGGAGCTTTTCGGCAATCGAGCGGCGGCTCTTCGAAACGGCGCGGCCCGAGCCGGTCACGCCGCGCCGCGGGCTGTGGAATTCACTGGCCCTTTGGCGGAGCCTGGCACTGGCTTCGCTGGCCGCTGTCATGGTCATGGGCGCTTCGCTCGCCGGCCTGTTCGAAGCGCCTTCGGCCGGCACCTCGCTCGTCGCGGAACTCGCCGGCAAAGGCACTGCCATCGATCTCGTCGCCCACTTCGATCTGGCATCGGGGCGGCTGAAGGTAACGCCGGTTGCAGCAAGGCAGGCGGAGCAGAAATCGCTCGAGCTTTGGCTCATCAATGGCAGCAATCCGGCGATCTCGCTCGGCGTGCTGCCGCAGTCCGGCGAAGGCGAGATCACCGTTCCATCCGCCTTCCAGTCGAGAATTTCGGCAGGCTCGGTTCTTGCCGTCAGCGTCGAACCACTGGGCGGATCGCCGACCGGATCGGCGACCGGGCCGATCATCGCGCTCGGCAAGGCGCGAAACCTCTAATCCGCCACAGAGCAAGAATTACCATTTTCTATCAGATAGATACGTTTCAGGAAAATTCCTGAAACTCTTTCTCTCGTGCTTCCGTTGCTTGTTATGTTCCCGCGGTGGGAACGGCAGCTTCGGCGGGGCGGCTCACGCGTCGCCTCCCTCAACAGGAAGGAAGAGAAAGATGTTCACGTCTGCTATCCGCACTCTGGCGACAGCGTCCCTTCTTGCGGCAAGCGCACTTGTCGCCCATGCCGAAAATCCGATGGTCGGCGGCGCGCCGATGTATGCGGAGAAGAATATCGTCGAGAACGCCGTCAATTCGAAGGATCACACCACGCTGGTCGCGGCCGTCAAGGCAGCCGGTCTGGTAGAAACCTTGGAGGGCAAGGGCCCGTTCACGGTGTTCGCTCCGACGAACGCCGCCTTCGACGCGCTGCCCGCGGGCACGGTCGAGACACTTCTTAAACCGGAAAATAAGGAGAAGCTCACCAAGATTCTGACTTGCCACGTTGTTGCCGCCGACGCGATGTCCTCGGCGATATCAGGCATGATCAAGGACGACGGTGGCGAACATGACGTGAAGACCGTCGGCGGTTGCGTTCTCAAGGCCAGGGAGGATGGCGGCAAGCTGATGCTGACCGACGAGACCGGCGGCACGGCGACAGTAACGATCGCCGACGTCAAGCAGTCGAACGGCGTCATCCATGTGATCGACAAGGTGCTGCTGCCGAAGGGTTGACGAGCTTGCGCCGAGGCGGCGGTTCGTCGTCCCGGCGCTTTGCCAGCGGCCAGATGGCCGCTGGCTTTTCGAACCGCGCCTCACGGTGCTTTGATCCGCATTGTTTTGCCGTCGTTGTGGCCGGTCGCTATGCTCGCGAAAGGATCGGTAGGGGAGGCTTTCATGATCAACCGGCGCGTCTTCCTGTTGGCGGGCTCCGCATTCGCCGCGGTGCCGATAATCCAAAGTCTCACGCCGCTCGCCCGGGCCGCCGGCGGCGAATCCTTCGAGATCGTTAGGAGTGATGAGGAGTGGCGGGCGGTTCTGACCGACGACCAATACCGAATCCTGCGGCATGAGGATACCGAGCGCCCCTTCACCAGCGCTCTCAACCACGAGAAGCGCAAGGGTCTCTTCCAATGCGCCGGTTGTGCGCTTCCGCTTTATTCGTCCGAGGCGAAGTATGACAGCGGCACCGGCTGGCCCAGCTTCTGGCAGTCATTGCCCGGCGCCGTGGCAACGCGCGAGGACACTTCCCTGTCCATGACCCGCACGGAGTGCCATTGCCGCCGCTGTGGCGGGCACCTCGGCCATATTTTCGATGACGGTCCACCGCCGACCGGCAAGCGCCATTGCATCAATGGCCTGGCGCTTGCCTTCGTACCGGCCGCCAAATCCAGCTAGCACTCCGGCTGGTGCGCTACAGCGCCGCGCGTCTTATCAGACGCGCAACGGTCGCTGTAGCACTTTGATTTACTGCATGTCTTCGTCCTTGAATCGAGGTCGATCTAAGGAGACATGCAGTAGCATCGGGCGTTCCGAATGTTCAGAACGACCCGGCCGGCGGCGAGGCTGCCGCGGCGCCGGAGAGTGCAGCCTGAAGCTTCTGCTCCTGTTCCGGTGAAAGCGACGTCTTCAGGACGCGGCCGCGCAGGTCCGGGAATTCGGCGAGCACTTTCTCAGGCTGAACCTTCCGCACGAGGATGAACAGTGCCGAGGAATTGTTTGGAATGGTGTTGCCGAGCGATTTGATGAACTCGTCGTCGATGCCGTAGTCCGTCAGCGAACCGGAGAGGGCGCCGGCACCGGCGCCGAGCGCGCCGCCGATCGCAAAGCCCGCCAGCGGGTTGAGGAAAAGAAGGCCGACGAGCCCGCCCCAGATCGAACCGGAAAGCAGCCCGGACGTGGCACCGACGGCCGTCAGGTTCAGGCTCTGCTTGAGATGAACCTTGCCTTCCGTGTCGCGCACGACCACGACCGCGTCCTCGAGGTCGATCAGGTATTCCTTCTTCAGCCCGGCGAGCCGGACCAGAACCCTATCGGCTTCCTCAGGGGAATCGAACCCGACAACGATCAAATCGGACATGACTTTCTCCTATCTCTGGCCGCGCCACCGATGTGGACGCAACGCAGAGATAGAGCGGATTGCATGTCGGGGTAGTGACAGAGATCAAAGACTTTGGGTCGATCGACCCCGTGCGCAGCGCGCGGTTCAAGACGCGCTTCGAACGCTTTCCAGGATCCCCTTAGCGGGCGATCGCCGTGCCGATCGCGGCACGCAGTTCGTCGATCCCCTCGCCCTTTTCCGAGGAGGTCGAGAGAACCTCCGGGAAGGCTGCGGGATGCTTCTTGATCTTCTCGAGCGTCTCGGCGATCAGCCGCGGCACGCCGGCGGCCTTGATCTTGTCGGTCTTGGTGAGCACGACCTGGTAGGAAACAGCCGCCTTGTCGAGCAGGGCGAGCACGTCCTCGTCATTCTTCTTGATGCCGTGGCGGGAGTCGATCAGCACATAGACGCGCTTCAGCGTCGAGCGGCCGCGCAGATAGTCGAACACCAGCTTCGTCCAGGCGTCGACCTGCTCCTTCGGCGCCTGGGCATAGCCGTAGCCCGGCATGTCGACGAGCGCCATCGGCGGCAGGTCGTCGGCCTCGCCGGAATAGCCATCGGGTACGAAGTAGTTGAGTTCCTGCGTGCGGCCCGGCGTGTTGGAGGTTCTCGCCAGCCCCTTATGGCCGACCAGCGCATTGATCAGCGACGACTTGCCGACATTCGAGCGGCCGGCAAAGGCGATTTCCACCGGTCCCTCCGGCGGCAGGAACTTCATGGCGGGCACGCCGCGAATGAAAATCCACGGCCGGCCGAACAACGGCTTGTCGTCTTTGGTTTTGCTTTCGGCCATCGGCGGTCGGTCCTTCATCGAGAAAGTCCATGGCTTCCCGGTTTTGGCCGTGGATGTCAAGGCGTCGGCGTGCGGACCGGCCGTGTGGGGATGGTTTGCGCCCGCCGGAACTCGTTGAAGAGATAGGCAAGCAGCGCCAGAAAGATGAAGGTGCCGCCGATGATCGTCCGGCTGCTCGGCACTTCGCCATGAATGATCGCGACCCAGAGCGGACCGAGCACGGTTTCGGCGGTGCCGAGCAGGGCGGCCAGCGCCGAAGGCACCAGCCGGGCACCGGTGACGAAGAGCGCCATGCCAAGCCCGAGGTTGAAGGCGCCGAAGACGAAGAGAAGTGCCAATTCGCCCGATGTCACCGCAAGCCCGGAAGACTGGCCCCCCGCAATGGCGCTGGCGGCGAAGCAGCCGAAGCAGGTGGCGGGCGTCATCCGCACATGCGGATAGCGGCGCGTGATGACGGTTGCCAGCGCGAAGACCACAGGGATCAGCAGCGCCAGCGCATCGCCAACCGGCGACACGCTGCCCGTCAGGCTTTCCGACACCATGATCGCGACCCCGACGATGACGGCCGTGATCGCGCCCCAGGTGAAGCGCGATACCCGCTCGCGAAACAGGATCCAGCTCATCAGCGCCGCAAACAGCGGCACGCCGGCGCCGAGCAGCACAACATTGGCAATCGTCGTATAGGAAATGGCGATTATGAAGGAGGTCGAGGCGATGGTGAAGCAGAGCCCGACGGCGATGCCCGGCCAGCCCATGCCCTTGAAGAGTGCCAACGTGCCGCGCGGTCCGTCGCGCACCAGCATGAAGGCAAGCAGGAAGAGGCCGGCAAACAGGCAGCGCCAGAAGACGATCGTCCAGCTGTCGGGGATCTCCAGGAAGCGGGCGATGGCTCCTCCGAAACTCCAGAAGAAGGCCGAGCCGAAGACGAGCAGGGCGCCAAGCTTCTCGTTGGCGGCGAACGGAGCGGAGGTGGCCGACGGGTCGGTCATGGCAAATTGTCCTGGAGCGAGGCGCAGAGATTTCGATATCGCCTGATGCCCGCGCCGCGCGCCCGCGTCAACGCCATTGCGTGTCGCGCGAGGGCGCAGAAACGAAAAAGCCCCGGACCGTGGTCCGGGGCTTTGGGATTGTCGTGCCGGCCGGCGTCATTCCGCCGGTTTGGGTTTCTTCGAAAACAGGCCCTTCAGGTTGTCGAAGAGCTCGATCTTCACGCCCTGGCGCTTCATGATGATCGACTGCTGGAGCACCGAAAGGGTGTTGTTCCAGGCCCAGTAGATCACGAGACCGGCCGGGAAGGATGCCAGCATGAAGGTGAAGACCACGGGCATCCAGGTGAACAGCATTGCCTGGGTCGGATCCGGCGGCGTCGGGTTCATGCGCATCTGCACGAACATGGTAACGCCCATGATGATCGGCCAGACGCCGAGATGCAGGAAGGTCGGACCGTCGAACGGCAGCAGGCCGAAGAGGTTGACGATCGTCGTCGGATCGGGCGCCGAGAGGTCGTGGATCCAGCCGAAGAACGGCGCATGGCGCATCTCGATGGTGATGTAGATCACCTTGTAGAGTGCGAAGAACACCGGGATCTGGATGAGGATCGGCCAGCAGCCCGCCAGCGGATTGATCTTCTCGTCCTTGTAGAGCTGCATCATCGCCTGCTGCAGGCCCATGCGGTCGTCGCCGAACTTCTTCTTCAGTTCCTCCATCTTCGGCTGAACCTTCTTCATGTTCGCCATCGATGCGTACTGCTTGTTGGCGAGCGGGAAGAAGAGGCCCTTGACCACGATCGTGGTGATCAGGATCGCGATGCCGAAGTTGCCGAACAGACGGAAGAAGAAATCCATCATTTTGAACATCGGCTTGGTGATGAAGTAGAACCAGCCCCAGTCGATCAGCTTGTCGAAGTTGGGGATCGAGTAGGCCACTTCGTAATTGTCGACGACAGGAACTTCCTTGGCGCCGGCGAAGACGAGGTTCTTGACCTCGGACGTCTGGCCGGGGGCCACGGTCACGGCGTCGCTCTTGTAGTCGCTCTGGTAGCGGGCGCGGCCATCGGTGAAGTGCGTGAAGCGGGTGTCGTAAGGGGTCGCCTGCGGCGGGACGATCGCTGCTGCCCAGTACTTGTCGGTGATGCCGAGCCAGCCGCCGGTCGCCTTGCCGGGTTCGACGGACTTTTCGTCTTCGATCTTGCCGTATTTCAGTTCCTGCAGGCCGTGTTCGCCGAGGACGCCGATGAAGCCTTCATGCAGCACGTAGACGCTCGGCGTCGTCGGCTTGTTGAAGCGGGTCACGCGGCCATAGGACGAAAGCGCCAGCGGCTCGGCCGTGCCGTTCTTGATGCTGTCGACCACCTGGAACATGTAGTGGTCGTCGACCGAGACCGTGCGGGTAAAGGTGACGCCCTTTTCGTTGGTGAAGCTCAGCGTTACCGGGGTCGCCGCAGTCAGCTTGTCGCCGCCTGCAAGCGTCCACACGGTCTGCGGGCCGGGCACGCTGCCGGTCGCATCGCTGCCGACATAGCCGAGTTCGGCGAAGTAGCCGTCGGTGGTCTCTGCCGGACTGAAGAGGGTGATGACGGGGCTCTTCGGATCGACCGTCTCGCGGTATTCCTTGAGCTTGAGGTCGTCGAAGCGCGCGCCGGTCAGGTTGATGGAGCCGGAAAGGGCTGGCGTGTCGATCGCAACGCGGGCCGATTTGGCAATTGCCTGGTCGCGGTTCTCGCCGGCGCCCGGAATTGCACCGCTGCCCGGCAGAGCTTGGCCCGAAGGCTGCTGCGTCGGGGTCGCTGGCTGCGACTGCGACTGCGCCTGTTGCGCCTGCAGGGCTTCCGCAGCGATGCGTTCCTTTTCCATCTTCGGATTGACGTAAAGGAACTGCCAGGCAATGAGGATCAGCACGGACAGGCCAATCGCCACGAAATAGTTGCGGTTTTTTTCCATCATGGTTTCCTGGAACCGGCCGGCGGCCGCTTCTGTTTCGGCTTGTTTTCGATGCGCTCGCCAAGCCCCCGGGTCAAGGCGTCGAAGGGGGCGTTCAGGAGATCGCGTCGGGCGACAATCACATAGTCGTGTCCGGGTTTCATTGCAAACCCGGCGGAAAGCCGCACCGCCTCTTTCAGGCGTCGGCGCATCCGGTTTCGCTCGACGGCATTGCCGTGTTTCTTGGTAACGGTGAAGCCGACGCGGGCTTCGCCCTCCGGATCGTTGCGGTCGAGCACTTCGAGGAGAAACAAGGGGCCTCTACGGCTTTCTCCTGCCCGAACGGCCAAAAACTGCGGACGGCTTTTCAGCCGCCCGACAGTCGTTTTGTCTTTATCTGACGTCATGTGCCCGGACACTGGTTTCGGGCAGTTTCGGCTTAAGCCGAAAGACGCTTGCGGCCACGAGCCCGGCGGGCTGCGAGGACCTTCTGGCCACCCTTGGTAGCCATACGCGAACGGAAGCCGTGACGACGCTTGCGGACAAGCTTGGACGGTTGGTAGGTACGCTTCATTTATTTAATACCGCGGTGTGCGGCCCTTCTTGGGTTTGCGTGTAGCAAGGAGCGTTTACGTTACCGGACGCGGCTCCGCCTTGCGGGCAGGAGGGCTTGACCGGACGTGCGCGGCTTATAAGGGGAAATTTCCCGGAAAGTCAATTGCGGCCGGCGATTCAGTGGCCGCGGGATCGTAAAAGTAACCGGCACACTGGATTGAGGCGTGTCACAGGCGCGCGAAAGGCGGGCATCTAGCCGAGATTGGTAAACAGAACTCTAACCGGCGCTCCCCAGAATGCCTGCCGGCTGCGACGAGTTTTATTAACTACGGCTATTTTAGGGTCGCCTCGGTGCAATGGGGTGGCGGCGTGTCCGATAAGCGGACAGGTCTCGCGACCTTGTGGAGGTCGGGATGAAAATACGCGGTAAAATCTATCTGATCGTCGGGATCATGAGCCTGCTGGCGGTTGCGGTGACCGGGATGTCGCTGGTCGCTGTCAGCAGATACAACGAGAAATTCCACCAGTACGAGAATGTTGCGACGCGCGCCTTCAACGCGGAACGCCTGAACCGTCTGGTGACCGCGGTCGTCATGGAATCGCGCGGTATTTACGCCGCCCCGACCATCGAGAAGGCCAAGCCCTTCGCCGAAGGCATCCGCAAGAACCTCGACAAGATCGACGCGCTGCTCACCGAGTGGCGCCCGCTGATCCCGGCTGAAACGAAAGCGTCCTTCGATACGTTGGTCGCCCGCGCCGCGGAGTTCAAGACTTTCCGCGTCGAGACGGCGCGGCTTGGCGAGGAGGTCTCGCCGCAGGCCGCCAACGAGCAGGGCAACACCGATGCCAATCGCGCGAACCGCAAGGCTTTCCAGCAGCAGATCGACGGCGTTGTCGACATAAACCTGAAGACGCTTGAAGTCGTTACGGCTGACGTTGCCACCTTCGAGCGCGGTGTAATCATCACCATTCTCGCCATCGCCGGCCTCGGCATGCTCGCCGGCCTCGGCGCGGCCTTCTATATCGCAACGAACCATTTGAGCCGCCCGATCCTCGAGCTGACCGGCAAGATGAAGCAACTGGCTGGCGGCGATCTGACCGTCGACGTGCCCTTCGCTGGCCGCAAGGACGAAATCGGCGAAATGGCTGAAGCCGTTCAGGTCTTCAAGCAGAACGGCCTTGCCGTTCGCGACCTCAATGCACAGGAAGCGGTGCTGCGTGAAAAGAGCGCCGACCTCCAGTCGAGCATCGGCGTCGTCGTGGCGGCCGCTGCCGCCGGCGATTTCACCAAGCGCATCGGCAAGGACTACGAGAACGACGACCTCAACCGGTTCGCCGCAAGTGTCAACGAACTGGTCGGCAGCGTCGATGCGGGCATCGCCGAGACCCGCCGGGTGGTCGCGAGCCTTGCGGGCGGCGACCTGACCCAGAGCATGAACGGCCATTTCCAGGGCGCCTTCGCCGAACTGCAGAAGAACGTCAACGAAACGCTGTCGACGCTGCAGAAGACGCTGCGTGAAGTCCGCGTGACGACCGACACGATCAACGGCAACTCGTCCGAACTGCGTGCCGCAGCGGACGACCTTTCGAAGCGCACCGAACAGCAGGCCGCGGCCCTCGAGGAAACCTCGGCTGCCCTGGACGAGATCACCGTTGCGGTGAAGAGCTCGACCGAGCGGGCGCAGGAAGCGACCGTCATGGTCAACGAGGCCAAGCACAGCGCCGCGCAGTCGGCCGCTGTCGTACGCAACGCCGTCGACGCGATGGGCCGCATCGAGCAGGCGTCGAGCGAGATCGGCCAGATCACCAACGTGATCGACGAAATCGCCTTCCAGACCAACCTTCTGGCGCTGAACGCCGGCGTCGAGGCGGCGCGTGCCGGTGATGCGGGCAAGGGCTTTGCGGTCGTCGCACAGGAAGTCCGCGAGCTTGCCCAGCGTGCGGCAAGTGCCGCCAAGGACATCAAGTCGTTGATCTCGAAGTCCGGCAGCGAAGTGGCGACCGGTGTCCGGCTGGTTCAGGAAACCGGTTCGGCTCTTGGTGAGATCGAAGACCGCGTCCTGAAGATCAACGATCATATCCATTCGATCGCAACGGCGGCGCGCGAGCAGTCGACGGGCCTCAGTGAAGTCAGCACCGCGGTCAACCAGATGGACCAAGTGACCCAGCAGAACGCGGCGATGGTGGAGGAGGCGAATGCCGCCACCCACAAGCTCTCCGCCGAGGCCAACAACCTCGCCAACCTGATCGCCTACTTCAAGGTGGACAATGTCGCCGCCCGGCCGATCGCTGTGGCGCGTGAGGCAGCCCGCCCGGTCGAATCGCCGGCGCGCCGCATGATGGGCAACGTCGCCCGCGCCTTTGGCGGTAGCTCCGCTGCGGCTGTGGCGAAGGACGATTGGCAAGAGTTCTGATCGGCGACTTGCCTCGCGACTGCTTGTTTCCGCAGGTGATCAAGGGCGAAAGCAGGCAGCACTTGAAAGCGCTACAGCGACCTTTGCGCGTCTAAGAGGACGCGCGGCGCTGCAGGTGATCGGAGCCCGCGGTACCGTCATGGTGCCGCGGGTTCGCTTTTTTGGCAGCCTCGAATGCCAGCCGCCGGTCTGGCGTCACAGCCGCCGACAACGCACCGGCCAGACGATTGCAGAACTGTTCCCTGGGTGACTTACACCGATCCGGATTCTGTGCAGGTAGGCCAGACCGAGGCGGCAGCGCGCCGAAGATTTCGCTTCGGCGATGCGAGGGGAGGGAGATAAGCGGGATGTGGTCCTTTGCAATTGCCAACGGCGCGACACTGAATGATGTCCGCGCCTATGTCGCACCCCGCCCGGCCGCTCCGAGATTGGAAAACAGACGGCCATCTCCTATTATGGACCCTTGGCGCGAAGCCGATTGGCTCGGGCACGTGTGCGGGCGCTCGGGCGTTTTGGTTGACGGGCAGGGAAGTTTGTAAGGCATGGCGGAAGAGACGCGTCCGGCAACGGCAAGTGAGCCACTGAAGACGAGTGCGGGGTTCTTCCGGGGCCTTTCCGGCAAGCTGCTCCTGCTGACGATCGTCTTCGTCATGCTGGCGGAGGTGCTGATCTTCGCGCCGTCTGTCGCCACCATGCGCATTCGTTGGCTTGAGGATCGGCTGAACACGGCTGCCGCCGCTGCCGTCGTTGTCGACGGCTTGCAGAATGTCGAGCTGCCGCGCAGCGTGCAGAAGGACACGCTGATGGCGACCGGCACCAAGGCGATCGTCATCCGCCGCAAGGATGCGTCGCGCATGATCGCGCTCACCGACATGCCCCTTGAGATCGAAGGCGAATACGACGTCGCCAATTCCACGGCCTTTGCAGCGATCCGCGATGCCTTCGATACCCTGCTCTTCGGCGGCGATCGTGTGATCCGTGTCTACGGGCCGCTCGGCGAAAGCGACGCGACGATCGAGCTCCTGATGAAGGATGCGAGCCTGCGCAAGGCGATGCTCGTCTATTCGCGCAACGTCTTTGTCCTGTCGCTTATCATTTCGCTGATCACGGCGGCGCTGATCTTCCTCGCCATCAACCGCATGCTGATCACGCCGATCCGGCGGATGACGGCGAGCATGCAGGAATTCTCGGACGATCCGGCCGATCCGGGTCGGGTGCTCGTGCCGCCGGAGGGGCGAGATGAGCTTGCCGTCGCCGGCCAGCATCTCGCCAGCATGCAGCGCGAGTTGCAGAAGACGCTGAAGCAGCAGAAGAGCCTTGCCGAGCTTGGCCTTGCCGTGTCGAAGATCAACCACGACATGCGCAATATTCTGTCTTCGGCACAACTGATCTCCGACCGCTTGGCCGACGTGGATGATCCCGTGGTCAAGCGTTTCGCCCCGACCCTGCTGCGCACCATCGACCGGGCTGTCGGCTATACGCGCGAGGTCCTCTCCTATGGCCGCACCACCGAGGCCGAGCCGCATCGCCGCTTCGTGGCGTTGAAGCCGCTTGTTTCCGATGTCGCCGAACTGCTGGCGATCGATCCCCAGGCGGGCATCGATTTCCAGATCCAGATGCAGGACGACATCGAGGTCGATGCGGACAGCGAGCAGCTCTTCCGGGTGGTGCACAATATCTGCCGCAATGCCGTCCAGGCCCTGACCAACCATGAGCCGGAGGACGGCCGTCCGCGGCTTGTCACGGTGTCGGCCATGCGCATCGGCAGCGTCGTCACCATCTCCGTCGACGATACCGGCCCCGGCATGCCGCCGAAGGCGCGGGAAAACCTGTTCGCCGCTTTCCGCGGCTCGGCCCGCTCCGGTGGCACCGGACTTGGTCTCGCGATCGCGCGCGAGCTGGTGCTTGCCCATGGCGGCACGATCGCGCTTGTCGAAAAGCCGACGCCCGGCACGCTCTTCCGCATCGAACTGCCCGACCGGCCGGTGCCGCTCGACGCATTCCGCTCGAAGTTTCGCCACTAGCGCACGGCAATTCCCGCCCCATGAGGCGGGTAGCCGCTAAGGCTGGCGCCTCCAACAAATTTTTCCGGGGCCGCTTCCGCGGCGCAACACCCTGCTTTTCAGGGCATTGCTGCACCGCAGTCGTAGCGACTGTCCACAGCAAGTCGGGGCATCGTCGTAAAAATGAAATTTTTTTGCCGAACGGCGCTTGCAATCCCCGAAAGGACCCTTTAGAGAACCGCTCACGCAAGCGGTTCGACCGCTTCAGGCAAGCACCCGTAGCTCAGCTGGATAGAGCACCAGACTACGAATCTGGGGGTCAGGAGTTCGAATCTCTTCGGGTGCGCCATTCTTCTTCAATAGCTTAGGCTAGTCCAGATCCCCGTCGTTTGTGCGGGGATTTTTGCGTTTTGGGGCCATCCTTTCAGTCAAGCGCGGCGCTGTGCGACGTTGGCGCAGCTGTCGGTCGCGCAGCCGTTCGGCCACGCTTGGTTGCGAGCCGATTGCTTTGGCGGCGGTGCGCGAACGGCCGAGCGATCCCGCTCGCTCGGATGGCGGCCCGAGTTTCTCGATATGACGCAAACCCCACCGCTGCGAAGATCGCAAGGATGGTCACGGCGATCGCGCTGAGGATGGCCGCGCTGTTGAAGCCTGTCGTAAAGGCCGCCCGGGCATTCTCGATGAGGCCCGCCGGCAGTTCCGCCTGCACCGCCCACGGGCCCCACAGACTGTCGCTGACAGCCTCGCGGGCCGCGTCCCCGAGGTCATCGGGTGTGCTGAGACCAATCGAATGGCGATAGATCGCAGTCGAGATGCTGCCGAGCACGGCGATGCCGAGCGAAATGCCGAGATTCCTGCACGGTTTCGGTCATGGCCGAGGCGGAGCCTGCCTTCTCGGGCGGTGCGGAGCCGACGACGAGGTCGGTACCGACTTCGCACATGAGACGTTGCTCGTCGACGAGCATCGTCATTTGCGGATGACCGTCCACTTCGAGGGGTAGGGGCCTTGCCCACAGTCACGACGATTTTTGCTACTGCGACATATTCGCCGCGCGGAGCGTGGGGGCAATTGTTCAATGCTCCGAAGTGGTTACGTGACAAGGAATATATATTAGTATAATGTAATTTCTAGAGGTCGTGGAGGCGCCGAACCCGTCTCGGAGCCTTTGGGGGATAGTGACTCCGGATCACAAAAAGGCGGAAGCGCCTTCACGAACTTTTGACGCCTGTGTCTGAGAATTGGCCCAATGACTTCCTATATTCACGAAGATATCGCGGCCGCTGAAGGAAAGGAGGTGCCGGATGTATCGCTATATGATGAAAGAACTGCTGGTGATCGTAGCTGGCCTTTCGATATGTGCCTTCACGATCCTGTTCTTCCTGGTTAACTCGACGCCCAATCTCTGACGGACGCCAAACGGCGTTCCGCGAGCGTTGGTGTCACCGAAGGTGCGCCAGTATGTCCAGAGTGCGCCGATCCTTCTCTCCCCCGAAATAGTGCTCAAGCGCCTGTTCGAACAGGTGCCCGCCCTCGTCGGCCTCGGCAAACAAGGTCATCGATGACCGGAACTTCACGTCGTCGGGGCTGGAGAAGATGTCGTGTGCCGATTTCCCTGAAACCGCATTGACCAGTTCGGTGCATTGCCGAAGCCGCAGCCCCAGCAGCGGGTGGGCGAGATAGGCCCGCGCTTCGTCGAGCCCGGAGATCGCATAGCGCTCTGCCATCGGCGAATGGCCGAGGCCGGCGATCTGCGGGAAGACGAACCACATCCAATGTGTCCGTTTGCGGCCGTGGCCGAGTTCGTCCAGAACCGCGGCATAGACACGGTCCTGGGCTTCGACGAAACGTTTGAGCTCGAAGGGATCAGGCATTACCGCGTCTCCTTCTCCACGCCTGCGGCGGTGGCGTCAGTTACCAGCGATGATGAACATGAACCTTCACCAGCCGCTCGTAAACTGCGGTGATGGCCGCCTTGGTCTGCTCGTCTATGGCTGCAAGCGCGCTGGCGGCTGCGTTGGATTTTGCCTGCGCCTCGTTGCGGGCGCCGGGGATGACCACCGAGACGGCCTGCTGCTCGAGGATCCAGCGTAGCGCGAACTGTGCCATCGGCACGCCTTCGGGCACCAGCGGACGAAGTTGCTCGACGGCTTCCAGCGCCGCTTCGAACGGCACACCGGCAAAGGTCTCGCCGACGTCGAAGGCTTCGCCGTGCCGGTTGAAGTTGCGGTGATCGTCAGCGGCAAAGGCGGTTTCCCGGGTGATCTTGCCGGAAAGCAGGCCGGAGGCGAGCGGCACGCGTACGATGACGCCGACATTCTTCTTCTGAGCTTCCGTGAAGAACAGGTCGTGCGGGCGCTGGCGGAAGATGTTGTAGATGATCTGCACGGTCGCAACGCCGGGATATTCGATCGCCTTCAGCGCTTCCTCGACCTTTTCGACCGACACGCCGTAGTGCCGGATCTTGCCCTTGGCGACGAGCCGGTCCAGCGCACCGAACAGCTCCGGACGATAGTAGACCTCGGTCGGCGGGCAGTGCAGCTGTACGAGATCGAGCGTCTCGACGCCGAGATTGGCGAGGCTGCGGTCGATGAAGGCCTCGATGTTCTCGCCCGTATAGCCTTCGGTCACGTGCGGGTTGAGCCGGCGGCCGGCCTTGGTTGCAACGAAGGGCCTGTCGCCGCCGCGCTCCTTCAACACTGCCGCGATGATCTTTTCGGACCGGCCATCGCCATAGACGTCGGCCGTATCAACGAAGGTGACGCCGGCATCAAGTGCGGCATTGAGTGCACGCTTGCCGTCTGCCTCGCTGACATCGCCCCAGGAGCCTCCGATCTGCCAGGCGCCGAAGCCGATCTCGGAAATGGTTGCGCCGGTCTTGCCAAGAACTCTCGTTTTCATGGTGCTGTCTCCTGTTTTGCGTCGTCGATCATAGGCTGTGTGGAGCGCTTCTATTATGACCGGTCTGATCGAGTAAATTAGAGCGAGATAGAGAGCGGGAAACCGCGCACACTTTTCTCGACAGGCTGGCTGAGAACGCGTTTTCGGGCGGAAGCTGATCGCTTGGGGCGTGGGCGCGCCGGGAGCTAGTCGTCGAGCGAGACTAAGGCCTTGCCGCGGCTGAGATCGACGACCATGGAAAGGATCGCCTCCGCTTCATCCTTGCGCAGGTCCACGGTCAGAACCGGGCCCTTGTCCGTGAAGCTCTCGCCGGCAATGGTCACGTCGCGGGCGAGGAGCCGCGCCTTGATCAGCGCCATGTCGGAAAAGTCGACTGCGACGGTCGCACGCACGGTTTTGATCATCTCGATCTTTTCCGCAGCCCTGAGGCAGAGCGCCGCCGTGCCGCCATAGGCGCGCACCAGGCCACCGCTGCCAAGCAGGATACCGCCGAACCAGCGGGTGACCACCACGGCGACCCGGTCGAGCTCTTGGCCGTCAATCGCGGCGAGAATAGGCTTGCCGGCCGTGCCGCTCGGCTCGCCGTCGTCGCTGAAGCGATAGGCCTGGCCGATGCGCCAGGCCCAGCAATTGTGGTTCGCCGTGGGATCGGAATGGGCGCTCAGGAAATCCTTCGCCGCCTGTTCATCGGCAATAGGCGCGGCAATGGCCAGAAACCGGCTCTTCTTGGCGTCCTGGGTTGCCGTTTCGATGCGCGTGAGGGTGAACATGGCTGCTTCCGTTTCTGAAACGCTGATAACGGATTGCGGGCAAGGGCGCCACCATGGTTTGGGGCGCGACACAGGGCTTGAGTATCGGAGCGGGTCCGAACTTTTCCGGCCCTCATTTCTGTGCTTGTCACGGAAATGCAGTCACGGCGCGTCTGCGGCGCCGTCTGCAGTGTCGCCTTGAAAGGTTCTTTCGCGCCGCCGACGCGGCGCAGCTGGATCTCTGTGACAAGCACAGAGATGAAGAGGAGAGGGCAGCGCCACGACGACCGGGTGAAGCCCCAGCCCCTTCATCGCCTCTCCCGCGTTCGGGAGAGGCATTCTTGTCTGTGAGGACGAGTGACGATCAGCCGATCGCCATCAGGCTGGCATTGCCGCCGGCGGCCGCCGTGTTGATCGAGGTCGAGACCTCCTCGAGCAGCCAGTTCAGGCAATAGGCGTCGGGGTTCCTGCCGATCTCTTCGGTCGAAGCCGCCTGGACGAGAACGAGCGGGCCCGGCAGGCCGGCAATCGCCTTGCTGACCTCGCGCACGCGTTCGCCGTCGCCTTCGACGAGTGCACCAGCGAACGGACCATCGGCCGCCCATTCCTTCGACCAGGAAAGTCGGGCGGAAACGCTCGCCGGCAGGTCCTTCAACGAGGCCTGGAGGCCGGAAGCGGCGTCGACGACCACGGTGTTGCCGGTCGCAAGCGCAGCACCCAGCTGGTGGTAGAGACCGGTTTCCGTCGCCGGAACCAGCAGGACGCGGCCGCGCGGGTGCAGCGCATAGAGGTTGCGTTCGCCGACCGGGCCCGGAAGCTCCGAAAGCAGGCCGAGGGCCGAGTTGCTGCCGGCGGTGCGGGCAGCTTCTGCCTCAGTCTTGGCACCCTTGCCGTCGAGCCACTTGGCAAAGTCGAGCAGCGCCGGATCGGTGTGAACCGAGCTGTGCTGTGGCGGAACCGGTGCGGTGGCGACGAGACGGCCGAGATAGAGCGGGCCGCCGGCCTTCGGGCCGGTGCCGGAGAGGCCGCGTCCGCCGAAGGGCTGAACGCCGACGACAGCGCCGATGACGTTGCGGTTGACATAGAGATTGCCCGCCTTCACCCGTGCGGTCACATGCGCGATCGTCTCGTCGAGGCGCGTGTGCAGGCCGAAGGTCAGGCCGTAGCCGGTGGCGTTGATGTCGTCGATCAGCTGGTCGAGATCGTCGCGGCGGTAACGGATGACGTGCAGCACCGGACCGAAGACTTCGCGCTTGAGGTCGGAGAGCTTGTCGAGCTCGATGATCGTCGGTGGCACGAAGGTGCCCTCTTCGGTTCCGGAGGCAAGGCCGATCTGCTCGACCTTGCGGCCGAGACCGCGCATCGCGTCGATATGCTTCTCGATGATGCCCTTGGCTTCGGCGGTGATGACCGGGCCGACATCGACCGAGAGCCGGTCCGTGCGGCCGATCTTCAGCTCGTGCAGCGCACCCTTCAGCATCGAAAGCGTGCGGTCGGCGACGTCTTCCTGCAGGCAGAGAACACGCAGCGCCGAGCAGCGCTGGCCGGCGCTGTCGAAAGCCGAGGCGATGACATCGCCGACGACCTGTTCGGCAAGTGCCGAGCTGTCGACGATCATGGCGTTCTGGCCGCCGGTCTCGGCGATCAGCGGGATCGGTCGGCCGGCGGGCGAAAGCCGGTCGGCAAGCTGCGCCTGGATCAGGCGCGCGACTTCGGTCGAGCCGGTGAACATGACGCCGGCGATTTCCGGTGCAGCCACCAGGGCCGCGCCGATACGGCCGTCGCCGGGGAGCAACTGCAGGGCGTCGGCGGGGATGCCGGCCTCGTGCAGGATGCGCACGCCTTCAGCGGCAATCAGCGGCGTTTCCTCGGCCGGCTTTGCCAGCACCGGGTTGCCGGCAACGAGGGCCGCGGCAATCTGGCCGGCGAAGATCGCCAGCGGGAAGTTCCACGGGCTGATGCAGACGATGGGTCCAAGCGCCTTGTGGGCCGGGCCGAGCGTGCGGCGCGTCTGTTCGGCGTAGTAACGCAGGAAGTCGATCGCTTCGCGTACTTCGGCAATGGCGTTCGGCAGAGACTTGCCGGCTTCGCGGGCAATCAGGCCGAGCAGCGTCGGCATGCGTGCCTGCATCAGATCGGCGGCGCGCACCAGGCAAGAAGCACGTTCGGCCGGCGAGACGGCGGCCCAGCTTGCGGCGGCCTTGGCGGCAAGGGTCGCGGCCTGACGGGCATCGGCTTCGGAAGCCTCGGTGACCGAGCCGACCACGTCGCGGTGGTCGCCGGGGTTGACGACGGCCCGCGTTTCGCCCGAGGCCGGGCCGGTTGCCAGCTGCGGAACGGCCTTCCAGTCGACGGCCGCACTGGCCTGAAGTGCTGCGGTCAGCGAGGTGAGGCCCGCTTCGTTCGAGAGATCGAGACCGGCCGAGTTGCGGCGCGTTTCGCCGAAGAGATTGTCGGGCAGAGCGATCTGGTCATGCGGCGCGCCGACGATGGGCATGGCGCGGACGATCTCGACCGGATCGGCAATCAGTTCGTCGACCGAGACCTTCGGGTCGGCGATGCGGTTGACGAAGGAGGAGTTCGCACCGTTCTCGAGCAGTCGGCGAACGAGATAGGCAAGCAGCGTCTCATGTGTGCCGACCGGCGCATAGATACGGCAGGGACGGTCGAGATTGCCCTTGCCGACCACCTCGTCATAGAGCGGCTCGCCCATGCCGTGCAGGCACTGGAACTCGTACTTACCGACCTTGAAGTCCTTGCCGGCCATTTCGTAGATGGTCGCAAGCGATTGGGCGTTGTGCGTGGCAAACTGCGGGAAGATCACGTCGGTTGCGGCCAAGAGCTTCTTGGCGCAGGCGATGTAGGAGACGTCGGTGTAGATCTTGCGGGTATAGACCGGGAAGTCTTCGAGACCGTCGAGCTGGGCGCGCTTGATCTCGGCGTCCCAATAGGCGCCCTTGACGAGGCGAACCATGACGCGGCGTTCGGCGCGGCGGGCAAGATCGATGATGAAATCGAGCACGTAGGGGCAGCGCTTACCGTAGGCCTGGACGACGAAGCCCATGCCGGCCCAGCCGGCGAGGTCCTTGTCGAGGCAGAGTTCTTCGAGCAGGTCGAGCGAAAGTTCGAGGCGATCGGCTTCCTCGGCGTCGATGTTGAGACCGATGTCGTATTTCTTGGCGATGAGAGCGAGCGCCTTCACCTTCGGCAGCAGCTCTTCCATGACGCGCGAGGCTTGCGAACGGGCGTAGCGCGGATGCAGCGCCGAAAGCTTGATCGAGATGCCGGGACCTTCATAGATGCCGCGGCCGGCGGACGCCTTGCCGATGGCATGGATCGCCGTCTCGTAGTCGCGGTAGTAGCGCTCCGCGTCGGCAGCCGTCGTCGCCGCTTCGCCGAGCATGTCGTAGGAATAGCGGAAGCCCTTCTGTTCGAGCGCGCGCGAACGGCGCAGCGCCTCGTCGATGGTCTCGCCGGTCACGAACTGTTCGCCCATCATGCGCATCGCCATGTCGACGCCGCGGCGGATGACCGGCTCGCCGCAACGGGCGATGAGACGGGTCAGAGCGGCCGAAAGGCTGCGGTCGTTCACGGTGGCGGTGAGCTTGCCGGTGACGACGAGACCCCAGGTGGCGGCGTTGACGAACAGCGAGCGGCCGCCGCCGATATGCGACTTCCAGTCGCCGTCGGAGATCTTGTCGCGGATCAGCGCGTCGCGCGTTGCGGTATCAGGAATGCGCAGCAGCGCTTCGGCAAGGCACATCAGCGCCACGCCTTCCTGGCTCGACAGCGAATACTCCTGCACCAGACCCTCGACGCCCGAACCCTTGTGCTTGGCGCGCAGTGCCTCGATCAGCTTGCGTGCGGTCTTGGCCGCTGCCGCGCGGGTCGCGGCGTCAAGCGTTGCGGCTTCGATCAGCGCCGGCAGCGCTTCCGTTTCCGGGCGGCGGTAGGCGGCAGTGATTGCCTGGCGCAGCGTGCTCTGCGGCCGCACCGGCGGGGCGAAATCGGCGAAGGGAGCCTGCGGCGCGCCGGTTTCGGTCGTGGTCTTTTGAAGCGGTGTCTGGCTCATCGAGCGCTATCCTCCGGGAAGCGGTTTGGAGGGCGCGGCGCGCCCCCGATCGTGGGCGGAAAATACGCTTCCTTTCGCCGTACATCCATCCGGCATTTTTTGTCTTTTGCGGAATGTTTCACCGCTACGGCCGAACATTACCGGAGACAATGCGGATTGTTCGCGATATCACCGGATGATCAGAGATCAGGCTGCCTTACCGAAATGCTTCTCGCGCGCCATCAGGCACTCGTCATCGCCGGGCATGCAGGTGCGGCAGACGATTGGCCTGATCGCATAGATCTTGCAGCCGACGTGCTCGCCGAGCTTGCCGCCGAGTGCGGAGCAACGATCGTCCTCGCAGCGCATGCCGCCGAGATCGGTCGACACATATTCCGCCGGGATCAGGTCGAGCTCCTCGTCCGTCTCCAGCGAGAAGCGCGGCCAGTCGGCCGAATAGGCGCAGCAGGCGCCGCAGCTCTGGCAATCGAAGATGTCGTCGGAAGCGGAATGGGTCATGCGCCAAACTAGCATGAAGGTCTGCTGTCCGAAATGGCCCTCACGCGATGGTCGCGTCACGGCGGGCAATCTCGTAGTCTTCCGTATGCACCAGCACGCCATCGTCGGTCACGACGGCGATGCCGTAGGCCGCCGGCTCGTCGACAGACAGAGACGTATCGGGTGTGTCGAAGGGCATCGGCTGCTGGTGCACGGGGCTCTTGAAGATCGAGAACGGAATGCCGCGGCTGGAGCCGCTGATCGTGCGGTGCACGTGGCCGGCAAAGATATGCCGCACGTTGCCGTGTCGTTTGACGAGCGCGTAGAACTCCGTCTCGTTGGCGAGCCGGATCATGTCCATGCCGGTAAAGCCCGTTCTGTGTGGCGGATGATGCATGAACAGCAGCGCCGGTTTGTCGCCGGCCTCGGCAAGCTGCCGGTCGAGCCAGGCAAGACGTTTGGCACAGAGCACGCCGACATGGCTGGTGGGATAATCATAGGGCGGCGCAAAGAGCGTATCGAGCAGGATGACGCGGCAATCCGGAAAATCGATCGCCTGCTGCACGAAGCCGTGTTCGTCTGTCGCCGTATCGGCAAAGACGTCGAGGAAGACCTCGCGCCGATCGTGGTTGCCGATGGTTATGGCAACCGGCGGCGTGAGCTGATCGATGAGCCGTTTCAGCCGTTCGTAGGAGGTGCGATCGGCGTAGTGGGTGAGGTCGCCGGTGAAAATCACCCGGTCGGCGTCCGCATGGTAACGGTTGACGTGTTCGATGCCATTGGCCAGGCGCTGGTAGGGATCGAGCCCGATGATCGTCGTGCCTTC
Organism: Ensifer sp. 22521; assembly: GCF_052044795.1. Classification (NCBI taxonomy): domain Bacteria; kingdom Pseudomonadati; phylum Pseudomonadota; class Alphaproteobacteria; order Hyphomicrobiales; family Rhizobiaceae; genus Ensifer; species Ensifer sp. 22521. The sequence continues at coordinate 188,933 of NZ_JBQENM010000010.1, read as the reverse complement.
GGGCACCATGTGTAGGTCGGTAAAGATGATCAGCTTTGTCATGGAGATCCAGAAGGTTGCGTCGCGGGTGGCCCAAGCTGTCGCGCGGCGTATGACGCGTCAAGCGGCAACTTTGGGGCGACTCTCTCGGAGCTCGGCGGTTCTTCTTGCGGCGGGCCTAGGAAAGCGCTAATGCAAACGCATCTGATATATCAGCTATGATCGCCGCTAGGGCGACGGCAAGCGAATTGGAGAAACTGCATGCGGTGGAAGCGCACAATCCAGTTGCTGGACGTTCATTGCGAGGGTGAGATCGGCAAGGTCGCGATCGGCGGCGTGCCGAAGATCCCGGGAAACTCGATCGCCGAGCAGCTCAACCACATCAACACGGTCGATGACAGCCTGCGCCGGTTCCTGTGCCTGGAGCCGCGCTCCGGTTCGATCGGCTCGGTCAACCTGCTGGTGCCGCCGAAGCGGCCGGAGGCAGACGCCGGCTTCATCATCCTCCAGGCCGACCAGGCGCATGCCATGTCCGGCTCGAACTCGATCTGCGTCACGACGGCGCTGCTCGAATCCGGCATCATCGAAATGAAAGAGCCCGAAACGGTGGTCATGCTCGACACGGCCTCCGGCCTCGTCAAGGCCACTGCGACCTGCCGCGACGGCCGGTGCGAGAAGGTGAAGCTGACGATGGTCCCGTCCTTCGTGCATGAGCTCGACGTCGAGGTCGATACGCCGAAGTGGGGCAAGATCAAGCTCGACCTCTGCTACGGCGGCATCTTCTACGCGCTGGTCGATGTCGGCCAGATCGGCACAACGATCGACAAGGCGAACGCCCGCGAGATCGTCGAAGCGGGCATGATCCTGAAGGATATCGTCAACCGCACCATCCCCGTCGTCCATCCGGAGATCCCGGAAATCAAGGGCGTCGCCTACGTCATGTTCCGCGATGTCGAGGCGGACGGCACGATCCGCACCTGCACGACCATGTGGCCGGGCCGCGTCGACCGCTCGCCTTGCGGCACCGGCAGCTCGGCCAATCTCGCGACGCTGCACGCCCGCGGCAAGGTCAAGGTCGGCGACGTCCTGAAGTCGCGCTCGATCATCGGCTCCGAGTTCGAAGTGGGCCTCGAAGGCGTGACGACCGTCGCCGGCCGCGAGGCGATCATCCCGACGATTGCTGGCCGCGGCTGGACCTTCGGCCTGCACCAGGTGGCGCTCGATCCCTTCGATCCGCTGGCCGACGGCTTTGCGCTGACCGATACCTGGGGACCGCAGGCGGGCGAAATTCGCTAACCCGACCTGCTTTGAAACATGCAGTTCCGAATGAATCGTCGCTTCACACCGTTTCTGGAATTGCCCAAACGAAAACGCGGGCCGAAGATCCCTATGATCTCCGGCCCGCGCGGCCCTTGGGAGGCGTGTTGGATTATTTGATGCGGCTGGTCTTGCCGAGCATGGCCGTCTGCAGGGCGTCGTTGCCGGTAAGTTCCGCGAGCTTGCGTTCGGCGAAGGCGTCACCTTCGTTGGCGGCCTTGCGGAAGATCGCACGGGCGGCCGGGATATCCTTGGCGGTGCCTTCACCGTTCTCGAGCATCAGGCCGAGATTGACCATGGCATCGACATTGCCGCGGTCTGCGGCCAGGCGATAAAGCTTGGCAGCCTTGGCGTTGTCTTCCGGCACCAGCTTGCCTTCGTCCAGGATCACCGCGAGGTTGAAGGCGGCGACGTCGTCGCCGGCGAGCGATGCCCGTTCGAACCATTCGATCGCCAGCTTGCCGTTGACCGGCGTGCCCATGCCGTCGCGGTAGGAGACGCCGAGATTGTAGGCCGCGAGAACGTTGCCGGCAGCAGCGGCCTTCTGGTTCAGCGCGAATTCGGTTGCCGTGTCGCCCTGTTCACCGACGAGAACGGCATAGTTGGTCATCGCCAGCGCGTGGCCATGTTCGGCGGCTTCACCGAGAATGCGCAGCGACTGGGTCTTCTGCCCGGCCTTGTCGAGCACGCGGGCGAGCTGAAATTCGGTGCGGGCGCCGCTCTTCTGGTTGTAGGCCTCGCGGCAGGCCGAAAGCGCCACGCCGATCCTGATGTCTTCGGCGGAAACGGCCGGGAAAGTCTGGTTGCGCTGCAGGTCGAAGATGCTGCCCGCTTCGCGGTCGCAGACTTCGGCGGCGGAGAGATCGGCAGCGCGTGCCGACGGGAGGGCGATCGCGGCCACTGCCAGCAGACTGACGATCGCCAGGAAGAGGGCATTGATGATGCGGGTTCCGGATGTGCTGCGCTTTTCCATGATGCTCTCCCCGTGTCTTCAGGATCAATTTATCGGCGACCGTCACGGAGGGCTGTTACGGCGGGAACAGCCTGGTGGCGAAAGCTCTGGCGAAGTGACGGAGGGACATAGAGAGCCGGGCCCTTGAGCCGGCTTGCATCCGGGAACGCCGGGGCTATCCTCGAAGGTCGCAACGCTCAAACGGGAGAGGGCAATGGAAGATCTGGCAGCGCCAATGCGCAAGATGCTGGTGAGCCGACGCGTTGTCGTCGGCGGCCTGCTGCTGACGGCGGCCGGCGGCGGTGTCGCCACCTCCTGGGCAAGCCCTTCACTTGGCGAGGCAACGGAGGTCCGCGGCGACGTTAGACGGAAGCAGGCGAAAAAGGACGACCCGCTCACGGTCGGTAGCCAGCTCTTCGAGAACGACCGCGTGCGCACGAACGTCGAGAGCTATGCGACCTTGAACCTCGGCACCGATACGCGCGTGCTGCTCGGCGCCGAAACCGAGCTGCTCGTCGACAGCTTCATCGCCGGTCAGGGTGGTACGCTCGAACTCGGAACGGGCCGCATGGTGTTCGATCGGCCCGAGGGCCTGCCCAAGGTCGATGTGGCGGTCCGCACGGCCTTCGGCATGATCGGCGTGCGCGGCACCAAGTTCTTTTGCGGACCGAGCCGGGCCGCATTTGCCGTCTTCGTCGAACATGGGAGCGTTTCGGTCGCGCGTGGCGGCGTGACCCGGATCGTCGCTGCGGGGCAGGGGGTGGAGTTTCATCATCGCGGTGACGCCCCGAGCGAGCCCGTCAACTGGGGTGAGCCGCGCATCAGGGAAGCCTATGCCAGCGTCGGGCTAACGCGTTGAGCCGTCGCTACTCCCGACGAAAAGCGCGCTCCGCGCATTGTGTCCCAGGCTTTGCGGCGCTTTACTCCGAAACCGTGAAAAGCTCCATCGTCGAGAAGCCGCGAATTTCGTGGCTGCCGAGCGGGCGAAGCGGCTGCTTGCTTTCCGCCGCTGCAGCAGGCCCGACGCAGATCGATGTGCCTAGGAACTTGTTCGCCTCCTGAAGCCGCGCCGCCAGATTGATCGCGTCGCCATGGGCGGTGTAGTCGAGCTTGCCGCCGGCGCCGACTTCGCCGACCACCGCCGGTCCGGTCTCGACGCCGATCCGGGTCCTGCCGAAGCTGTTGGCGGCAAACTGCGGGCGTCCCCGCATCTCTTCCGTCAATGCATGGATCGCTCTGGCACACGCGATCGCCCTGTCGACGTGTTCCGGCAGGTCCTCGGGCGCGTTGAAAAAGGCGTGCACGGCATCGCCCACCACCTTGTCGACCATGCCGCCGTGCTCGGCCACCAGCGCGTTGACCTCCGAAAAGTAGATGTCGAGCAAGGCAATGAGGTCCCGCGGCTTCAGTCTCTGCGACAGGGAGGAAAAGCTCTCGATGTCGGTGAAGAGCGCTGTCACCTGCCGTTCCTCGCCGGCCACGCGTGCAAGCCCGGGATTGTCGATATAGCGGGCGACGACCGATTGCGGCAGGTATTGCGAGAATTTCTGCCGTGCCGCCGCTTCCGATCGCCGCACCCGAGCAAATTGCAGGATGCTCGTCACCGCCAGAACGACGGCGAGCGCGACCGAAATGCTGACCGCATCGATAAGCCAGCCACTGGTGTCATAGATGAACGCTGCTGCCGCGACGACGGCGGCGACGGCGATAAGGCCAAGGGCCGCCGATATCAGTGGCCGAAGGCGCGCGGCCGCGAAGGCGAGACCACATCCGGCGACGAGGACCATGGCGGCCTCGGCGAGCGGAAGCCGGCTTTCGCGCTTCGGTATGAAGCCGGTCAGGACCGCGTTGGCGATATCCGCGTGGATCTGCACCGAGGGTTCGAGCGGCATCGAGGCGCTGGGCCGTAAGCCCCCGAGGCTCGGCAGGCTGCTGCCGATGAGTACGAGTTTGCCTGCAAACCGGTCCGCCGCCGCCTTGCCGGACAACACGTCGGCGGCGGAAACGGTGCGGGCGGCGAGCCGGTCCGCAGCACTGGCGACGAAGCGCAGGCTGCCGGTTTCATCGAGCGCGATCACCCGTCCGTCGATGCGCAGCCAGGCCGGTGCGCCGCCGAGGATCGGCGTGCCGGCCCCGCGCATCAGCCGTGTCGCCTCGATCGCCAGCGTCGGATAGGCGTCGTTGCCGAGGATGGCATAGGCCTGCACCCGCCGGATCCGCGCGTCTTCGTCGCCAACGAGAAACGAAGCGGCGGCCGCCTTCGCCCGGTCCATGAACGCGGCACAGGAGGTTTCGGCGCCGTCGAGGAACCAGAGTTCGGGCGGGGCGAAGGGGCGGCTCAGTGCCAGCGGTGGCACCGGACGTGGCCGCTCCTGGATCGTATCGGCAATCAGAAAGCCGAGCACGACGGGGACACGTCCAAGCGCGGAGGCGAGGGCCGCATTGCCGTCGCCGGTCGTGTTGCAATCGGCGCTGAAGACGAAGTCGACCGCCACGGCCTCGGCGCCGGCCGTCGCAAGCCGCGACAGAAGATCGGCGGTTGCCGTCCTGTCCCATTCGCCTGACGGGCGCGATTGATGGGCCTGGCGGTCGATGTCGACCACAATGATGTCAGGCGACTGCGGCGCGGGAATCCACTGTGTCAGGCTGTCGAAGAACAGCTCGCGCTGCGTTTCTAATACCGGCTCGGCGAAGAGATAGAGGGCGACGGCAACCAGCAAGCTCGTCAGGAACCCGCCGGCAAGCGGAGTGAAACGCAATTGCCGGCGCGGCTCAGCGGCCATGCGCGCTAGTCCTCCTCCGGATCGGCGATGCTTTGCAGGCGGCCGACCTTGCAGGCGATGATGCCCTCGTTTCTTCTGATCGCGCCGCTTTCCTCCAGCCACTGGATGGCGCGGTTGACCTTCGGCCGGCTGGCGCCGAGCACACCGGCGATGTCCGTCTGGCTCATGGTCAGCCTTAGATTGGCGCTTTCCGGCAGCTCGTTGCCGTGGATCTGGCGGAGCGTGGCGAGGAAGAAGCGCGCGACGCGGGCATTGAGATCATAGAGCGCGATGGTCTCGAGTCGCTCGGTCGTGTCGCGCAGCTGGGCGCAGAGGAAGCGGATGACGGCCTCGGCCGCTTCCGGCCGGTTGGTGACGATATCGAGGAACGACTTCTTGCCGATGACATACCCTTCCGACGCTGTCATCGCCGTTGCGTCGGCCGACCGCGTCTGGCCATCGAGCACCGCCATCTCGCCGAAGATCGCGCCGGCTTCGTGCTGGCGCAGCATTAGTTCCCGGCCTTGCGGCGTGATCAGCGACAGCTTGATGCGCCCGGAAATGACGACAATCATGTAATTGCCTTCGTCGCCACGCTGGAAGATTACGGTGCCGGCCGGCCACTTCCTGTAGGTCGCGATGTCGGCAAGCTCGGCAATGGCATTCTTGTCGAATTCTTCAAAGATCGGAAACGAGCGCCAGAAAGTCGGGCTCCTGTTGATTTCGTTCATGACATGCCCCCGCGCGGCGTCCCCTGCCGCGCCGAAATTCTTCGCCCAGCCGCCTCGTCCTTGCAATAGAAAAGAACGATGTGCCGACGATGTAGTTCCGTGTTTGTCTGCGGATAAGTCAGAAAGCGCCAAGCTCGGAGGTTGACGATGCCGGCTGGTCGTTTCATTTTCTTGAACGATCTGTCGCTCTCGGAGCGGCTAGATGAATTTCAAAATGCTGATACTTCTGTTGCCAACAACCGTTTCTCACAGGAGCCTCGCATGCCTCAGAATGTTGTCGTCCTCATCGGACGCGTCCTCCTCTCTATCATGTTCATCATGTCCGGTTTCAGCAAGCTGATGGATCCGTCGGGCACGGCCCAGATGATCACCGGCGCTGGCTGGCCGGCACCGACCGCACTCGCTTACCTTGCCGGCCTCTTCGAACTCGTCGCCGGTCTTGCCGTTCTCGTCGGCTTCCAGACGAAGATTGCCGCCTATCTGCTTGCGGCGTTCAGCCTTATCACCGCTTTCGCCTTCCACAGCGGAGCGATCAACATCCCGAACTTCCCGCCGGAAGCCAACGGCCTGCTGACCGTCTTCAACGGCCTGATGATGATGAAGAATATCGCGATCGCCGGTGGTTTCCTCGTGCTCGCCGTCTTCGGCCCCGGCGCTCTGTCGGTCGACAAGCGCGGCGCCTGAGACCGAACATGCCGCGCGTTGGGATCAACGCACAAGGCATACTCTGGTTTACCGCAGTAACATCAAGCCCGTCGCTCGTTCGGCGGGCTTCTTGCATTTCAGGGATAAATCACGCCCTTGCGCAGAATGACGTTGCCGTAGAGCCTGGGCTCGCTCGTCTGGACGACCGTGTGGGCGGCTCTTACGCGCGGGTAAAAATCCGCTCCGAGCAAGGGCACGACACGGCGGCCGGGCTCGTGCCGGGCGCAGCACGCGACGATCTCCTGATGCACCGGGTCCAGCGCCTCCCTGTCCTGTTTGACGGTGGCGCGGAAGATCGCTTCGGGCACGAAATCGTCGATTGGCAAAACGCTGAGGATGGCGTCGAGCACCGGGATCAGCGGGTGCCCGTCGAGCCGGACGAGACGGCGTGCATGTTCCTGGCCCGGATAGTTGCCGTCGACCAGCGCGATTTCATCGCCGTGCCCCATCGCCCGGAGCGTTGCGAGCAACTCGGGACTGAGGATCGGGTTTAGTCCTTTCAGCATCAGCCGAGCTCCTTGAAGAGGACATTGGTGTCGAGCAGATAGCGGGAGAAGAGCGGCAGGCTGGCGCCGCCGATGGCGCGCGCGTGGCTACCAACCAGGCCTTCCACCAGTTCAGGGATGGTAACGCCCTGGAGGTCGAGCTCGTAGAGCGCCCTGCGGGTGGCGGCGAGCAACCGGGCCCGGACCCAGGGTGGGAAGCCGCCGTCGATGACAACGGCCGAGAAGTCGACGATCGAGACGGCCGACACGACAGCCTGGGCAAGCGCCGCGCCACAGTCGTCGATCCAGATGTCGAGCGGTTCGCCGAAGTCGATCCAGTCGTCAGCCGAGTACCAGAGCGGCCGCGGGTCGATGCCGCGTTCGCGCAGCAGATTTTCGAGCACGAAGACCGAGGCGATCTTGAGGAGCTGGATGGTCCTGCCGTCCTTGCCCGAGACCGGCAGGGGGCCGATGGCGCCAGCCGTTCCGGTACGCCCGGAGAAGAGCGCCGAGTTCAGGACGACGCCGCCGCCGATGAACGAGCCGATATAGAAATAGACGAAGTCCGGGTAGATGGCGCCGACGCCGAAGGCGAGCTCGGCGCCGCAGGCGCTGGTGCCGTCGTTCTGCAGGAAGACCGGATAGGTGGTGCGGGCCGAGATTGCCGCCTGCAGATCGATGTCGCGCCACTTGTTCATTTCTTCCCGCGGCGCGCCCACTTCCTCCGCCCAGTTCCACAGTTCGAAGGGCGTGGCGATGCCGATGCCGGCGATCCGCTTGCGCTGATCGGGGTTGAGTTGCTGTTCGAGCTTCGCCATGCCGGAAATGATGAAATCGACGAGATCGCCGGGCAGCGGATAGGCATGCACATGATGCAGATGCAGCCGGATGGTGCCGACGAAATCCATCAGCACGAGATCGGCGCTGCGCCGGCCGATTTTCACGCCGAAGGAAAAGACCGCGTCCGGATTGAGCCGCATCGGTGTCGATGGTTGTCCAACCTTGCCGCGAACGGGATCGCCCTTGACCAGCAGGCCGTCGCTTTCCAGCGCCCGCATGATCACCGATACGGTCTGCGCCGAAAGGCCGGAACGCCGGGCGATATCGGCTTTGGAGAGGCCGCCGTGACGCCTGACCAGCGACATGACCAGGCGCTCGTTATAGGCGCGCACGCGCGTCTGGTTGGCCCCGCCGCTAGGGTCAATGACCTCAGGTTGCATCGGTCCCCGATCAGGACCGTCTGTCAGTGACATGCCACCGTCTCCTCCCGTTGGCATTAGATCACGATGGTTCAGGGTCGGATCGACCCAAAACCATAGACGTGATCGCTTCTCAAAAGCTGGAGCGGGATCAGGCGGAAAACCGCATGCACTTTTCCTCATTCCGCTCTGGTGCCCGCTTGGCGCAGGTCTGTTGTTTCCGCTTGCTGTGACTCTGTCAATTTGTCTGACGCTCCGCTTCTCGGACGGAGCGTCGTCATCCCAAGAATGCCACATCGAAATAATAATTCAATTTGATTTATTTATTGACACCCCGGAATTTTAATGTTTGTTTTTGTCTCGGAAGCGTCGATTGCAACGGAGGAAAATGTTGCTGTCGCGTGGCCTGGGGGCGGTCCGCCGACCCGATTTTCAATCCTTGGGAGGATTTCATGAAGAAGACTGTTCTTTCCGCTGCTTTCGGCGCGCTGTCCCTTGGCGTCGTTTTCGCCGCGCCGGCACAGGCTGCTGATGTCGGCGCCTGCCTCATTACCAAGACCGACACCAACCCCTTCTTCGTCAAGATGAAGGAGGGTGCTACCGCCAAGGCGCAGGAACTCGGCGTGACGCTGAAGGCCTATGCCGGCAAGATCGACGGCGACCACGACAGCCAGGTGGCTGCAATCGAATCCTGCATCGCCGATGGCGCCAAGGGCATCCTGATCGCCGCCTCCGACACCAAGGCGATCGTCGATCAGGTGAAGAAGGCGCAGGACGCTGGTCTGCTCGTGATCGCGCTCGATACACCGCTCGATCCGCCGACCGCTGCCGACGCGACGTTTGCAACCGACAACCTGCTCGCCGGCAAGCTGATCGGCCAATGGGCCGTCGCCACCATGGGCGAGGGTGCCAAGACCGCCAAGATCGGCTTCCTCGATCTACTTCCGTCGCAGCCGACGGTCGACGTCCTGCGCGACCAGGGCTTCATGATGGGCTTCGGCATCGACACGAAGGATCCGAACAAGATCGGCGACGAAGATGATCCGCGCATCGTCGGCCACGACGTCACCAACGGCAACGAAGAAGGTGGCCGCAAGGCGATGGAAAACCTTCTGCAGAAGGATCCCGACATCAACGTGATCCACACCATCAACGAGCCGGCCGCCGTTGGCGCCTATCAGGCGCTGAAGGCCGTCGGCAAGGAGAAGGACGTGCTGATCGTCTCTGTCGACGGCGGTTGCCCGGGCGTCAAGTCGGTCGCTGAAGGTGTCATCGGCGCCACCTCGCAGCAATATCCGCTGATGATGGCGGCCCTCGGCATCGAGGCGATCAAGAAGTTCGCCGATACCGGTGAAAAGCCGAAGCCGACGGAAGGCAAGGACTTCTTCGACACCGGCGTTTCGCTCGTCACCGACAAGCCGGCTGCCGGTGTCGAATCGATCGACACCAAGGTCGGCACGGAGAAGTGCTGGGGCTGATCGCCTTTGCTCTTCGAACGCATGAGCCATTAACGGAAGGGCGGCCCCGGCCGCCCTTCGCGTAAGCGCCGATGTCTTTGACACGGCGATGAAAACCGCGCAGCTTCTTAAGAGTGCTTATGCCCGCGTCTTTGTGGGCGGGCTGTGCACGACTGCATCGCAACCCCTTGGGAGCGGGGTTCACGGGAGGAAGGTCCATGGGCGAGCCCAACACAGCCGCACAACCATCCCAGGAATTCGAAAAAGTCCTGGTCAACAGTTCGACGCAGGTCGCGTCGTTCGATACGCATGACAAGACCGCGATCCAGAAGATCCAGCATTTCCTGCATTCGACGCCGGCGGCCGTGCCGTTCATCGTGCTTGTCGCAGCAATTCTGATCTTCGGCATTGCCATCGGCGGGAAGTTCTTCTCGTCCTACACGCTGACCCTCATCCTCCAGCAGATCGCCATCGTCGGTATCCTCGGCGCCGCGCAGACCCTGGTGATCCTGACCGCCGGTATCGATCTTTCGATCGGGGTGATCATGGTGCTTTCGGCGGTCATCATGGGCAACTGCGCCGTGACCTATGGGCTTCCGGCACCGATCGCGATCTTCCTCGGCTTCGTCGTCGGCGGCGCCTGCGGCTTTCTCAACGGCTTCCTCGTCTCCAGGGTCAAGCTTCCGCCGTTCATCGTCACGCTCGGCACCTGGTACGTGATCATGTCGACGAACTTCATCTATTCGGCCAATGCGACGATCCGCGAGGCCGATGTGACGGCCGTCACCCAGATGCTCCACGTCTTCGGTGTCAGCTTCAAGGTGGGCTCCGCTGTGTTCACGCTCGGTGTGGTGATGATGGTCTTGCTGGTCTTCGGCCTCTGGTATGCGCTCAATCACACGGCCTGGGGGCGTCATCTTTACGCTGTCGGCGACGATCCGGAAGCGGCCAAGCTCTCCGGTATCCGCACCAGCCGCGTCCTGCTCAGCGCCTATACACTGGCCGGGCTGATCGCCGCACTCGCCGCCTGGGTCTCGATCGGCCGCAATGGTTCGATCTCGCCGTCGGCAGCCGTCACCGACTACAATCTGCAGGCCATCACAGCAGCCGTGATCGGCGGCATCTCGCTCTTCGGCGGACGTGGGTCGATCCTTGGAACCCTGATCGGCGCGATGATCGTCGGCGTCGTCTCCATGGGCCTCAACATGCTGGGCGCTGACCCGCAATGGAAGGTCTTCCTCACCGGCGTGCTGATCATCACCGCCGTCGCCATCGACCAGTGGATCAGAAAGGTAGCTGCCTGATGACACAGGAACCCATTCTCACAGCCCGCGGCCTCGTCAAGCGCTACGGTCGCGTGACCGCCCTCGACTATGCCGACTTCGACCTCTATCCCGGCGAGATCCTCGCCGTGATCGGCGACAACGGTGCCGGCAAGTCCTCGATGATCAAGGCGATATCGGGCGCCGTCACGCCCGATGAGGGTGAGATCATGCTCGAGGGCCAGCCAGTCCACTTCCGCTCGCCGATGGATGCACGCTCGGCCGGCATCGAGACGGTCTACCAGAACCTGGCGCTGTCGCCGGCGCTGTCGATCGCCGACAACATGTTTCTCGGCCGCGAGATTCGCAAGCCGGGCATCATGGGCAAGCTCTTCCGCACGCTCGACCGTGGGGAGATGGAGAAGCGGGCACGGGCAAAGCTGTCCGAGCTCGGTCTGATGACCATCCAGAACATCAACCAGGCGGTGGAAACGCTTTCGGGCGGCCAGCGCCAGGGTGTGGCCGTGGCGCGCGCCGCAGCCTTCGGGTCCAAGGTGGTGATCATGGACGAGCCGACGGCAGCACTTGGTGTCAAGGAAAGCCGGCGGGTGCTGGAGCTGATCCTCGACGTGCGTTCCCGCGGTCTGCCGATCGTGCTGATCTCGCACAACATGCCGCATGTGTTCGAGGTGGCTGACAGAATCCATGTCCATCGTCTCGGCAAACGGCTATGCGTCATCAATCCGAAGGAGCACACGATGTCGGATGCTGTCGCCTTCATGACCGGGGCGAAGGAGCCGCCGCGCGAAGCGCTCGCGGCATGAACGTCGAGCCGATCGCCAACGAAATCCTGAAACGGGCGGCTGGTGCTGCCCGTTTCGTCGTCGCCATTGCCGGCCCTCCGGGTGCCGGCAAGTCGACGCTGTCGGACGCGCTCGCCGAGGCCCTGGTCGCCCGCGGCGAAAAGGCGGCGGTGCTGCCAATGGACGGCTTCCACATGGACAATGCCGTCCTGGAAGAAAAGGGCCTGCTCCCTCGCAAGGGCGCGCCGGAAACGTTTGACGTTAGGGCGTTCCTGTCGACGGTTCAGGCGGTCCGCGCCAATGACGGCGAGGTGCTTGTTCCGGTTTTCGACCGGTCGCGGGAATTGGCGATCGCCTCGGCCCGGATCGTTGCGCCCGAAACACGCATGGTTCTCGTGGAGGGCAACTATCTGCTTCTCGACGAGGCCCCCTGGAACAAGCTCGCGGGTGCCTTCGATTTCTCCATCTTTATCAACCCGGGGATCGAGGAGCTGGAGCGGCGTCTTTTGAAACGCTGGTACGATCACGGTTACGAGGAGGAGGCGGCGAAGCGGAAAGCCCACGGCAACGACATCCCCAACGCGCATCGCGTCGTCGAGCACCAGCGACGCGCAGATCTCGTGCTTGCGGATTTCTGATCGATGGTCGGATTGCGGATTGTGTTTCCTGGCGCATTGGTGTTATCGAGACGCGGTTCCACCACATGAGTAACCGCCCGCCACCCGCACCTGCCGGCTGCAAAGCCGCGCGCGCGGATCGGGCGCGAGCAGAGCGGGATGAGTGTAAGCGGTTTCCGCCTGCATTCCGTTCTGAGCTAGGAGAACGCTGACCATGCAAGACCTCGTTATCCGCCGGCCGGATGATTGGCACCTTCACCTGCGCGACGGCGACATGCTGAAAGGCGTTATCGCCGATACCAGCCGCCATTTCGCCCGCGCGATCATCATGCCCAACCTGGTGCCGCCGGTCGTGACGACCGCCGACGCCAGCGCCTATCGCGAGCGCATCCTCGCCGCGCTTCCCGCGGGCGACCGGTTCGAGCCGCTGATGACGCTCTATCTCACCGCAGGCACCAATCCTGACGACGTCGAGGCCGGCCACAGGAGCGGCCTCGTCAAGGCGGTCAAGCTTTACCCGGCGGGCGCGACGACCAATTCGCACAGCGGCGTGCGCAACATCGATGAAGCGATGCCGGTGCTGGAGCGCATGGCGAAGGTCGGCCTGCCGCTCTGCGTCCATGGCGAGGTCACGAGCTCGGATGTCGACATCTTCGACCGCGAAGCCGTGTTCATCGAGACCGTGCTCGATCCGTTGCGCAAGCGGCTGCCGGAACTGAAGGTGACGATGGAACACGTCACCACCAAGGACGGCATCGATTACATCAAGGCGTCGAAGGCAAACCTTGCCGGCTCGATCACCACCCATCACCTGATCATCAACCGCAATGCGATCCTGGTCGGCGGGATCAAGCCGCACTACTACTGCCTGCCGGTCGCCAAGCGTGAGAACCACCGTCTGGCGCTGCGCGCGGCCGCCGTCTCCGGCGACAAGCGCTTCTTCCTCGGCACCGACTCCGCCCCCCATGTCGATCCGCTGAAGGAATGCGCCTGCGGCTGCGCCGGCATCTACACCTCGATCAACACCATGAGCTGCCTGGCGCATGTGTTCGAGGAGGAGGGTGCACTCGACAAGCTCGAAGCCTTCGCCTCGCTGAACGGCCCCACCTGGTACGGTCTGCCGGTCAACGAGGAAACGATCACGCTGCGCAAGCAGGCTGAAGCGGTCACCTATCCCAAGAAGATCGAGACCGGCGCCGGTCTGGTCACCGTTTTCGATCCGATGTTCCCGCTGCACTGGGCCGTCGTCTGATCACTGCATAATTCCTTGTATCGGATGGATCCAAGGACAAAATTATGCAGCAGTTAAAAATGTTACAGCGACCTTTGCGCGTCTGAACAGACGCGCGGCGCTGTAGAGTTTTGAAGGAGAGTTTGATGTTTTCCAACGCGTTCACCGACAAGGCCGTTATGGCTGAGCTGGTCGCCAAGATGCTCTGGGAGATCAAGGCTGTACACTTCCGTGCCGATGAGCCCTACAAGCTGTCGTCCGGCATGGCGAGCCCCGTCTATATCGACTGCCGCAAGCTGATTTCCTACCCGCGCATCCGTTCGGCTGTGATGGATTTTGCCGCAGCCACGATCCTGCGTCAGGCCGGTTTCGAGAAATTCGACGTGGTTGCCGGCGGCGAAACGGCCGGCATTCCCTTCGCGGCCATGCTCGCCGAGCGCCTGGGCCTGCCGATGATCTATGTCCGCAAGGCGCCGAAGGGCCACGGCCGCAACGCCCAGATCGAAGGGCACATGCCGGAAGGCGCACGCGTGCTCGTTATCGAGGACCTGACGACGGCCGGCGGTTCGATGTTCAAGTTCATCGACGCCATTCGTGCGGCCGGCGGCATCGTCGACCACGGCATTGCGCTCTTCTACTACGACATCTTCCCGGAAGCGGTCGGCGAGATGAAGGGCAAGGGCGTCGATCTGCACTGGATCGCGACCTGGCGCAACGTCCTTGCGGTTGCCCGCGAGCAGGCGCTGTTCGACGAGAAGACGCTGAGCGAAGTCGAAGCCTTCCTCAACGCGCCGCTCGCCTGGTCCGGCCGCAACGGCGGCGTGAGCGCCCTGGCCTAACGATTGAAGAGGCCTATGCCGGGGCCTCGCAACTCCTGAGTTTTCGTTTTTAAATCGATTGAAGTCCATCGAGGAGGAAGAGCCGATGATCGTATGTTGCGGAGAAGCGCTGATCGACATGCTGCCGCGGGACACGGCCGCGGGCGAGAGCGCGTTTGCGCCCTATGCCGGCGGAGCGATCTTCAACACGGCAATCGCGCTCGGGCGCCTTGGCATCCAGACCGGTTTCTTCACGGGCCTCTCCGACGACATGTTCGGCGATATCCTGCGCGAAACGCTGAAGGCGGCGAATGTCGATTTCGGTCCGTGCGCGACGCTTTCGCTGCATACGACGCTTGCCTTCGTTAAGCTCGTCAATGGCCATGCAAGCTACGCCTTCTTTGATGAAAACACGGCAGGCCGGATGATCACGTCAGAGCACCTGCCGGCGCTTGGCGATTTCTGCGAGGCGCTGCATTTCGGTGCGATCAGCCTGATCCCCGAGCCCTGCGGCTCGACCTATGAAGCCTTGATGACGCGCGAGCACGAGAAGCGGGTCATCTCCTTCGATCCGAACATCCGGCCCGGCTTCATCCGGGACCGCGAGGCACATCTCGCCCGCATGAACCGCATGGCGGCGATGTCGGATATCATCAAGTTCTCCGACGAAGATCTTGCCTGGTTCGGCATGGAAGGCAGCCACGACGACCTTGCCGCCGAATGGCTGAAGCGCGGACCGAAGCTGGTGCTGATCACCAAGGGCGCCGATGGCGCCGTCGGCTACACGGCGCGCCACAAGGTCGAAGTTGCGGGCGAGAAGGTCACGGTGGTCGACACTGTCGGCGCCGGCGACACGTTCGATGCCGGCGTGCTGGCATCCCTCAAGCTCGGCGGTCTCCTGACCAAGGCCGATGTCGCCGATCTCAGCGAAACTGCCGTTCGCAACGCGCTGGCGCTCGCCGCCAAGGCCGCCGCGGTCACCGTCTCGCGCGCCGGCGCGAACCCGCCGTGGAAGCACGAAATCGGCCTCTGAGTCATTTTCTCTGGCCTACTCTTCCTGTTCCGGGCGGTATTCCAGGATATCGCCCGGCTGGCATTGCAGCACGGCGCAGATCTTCTCCAGCGTATCGAAGCGCACGCCTTTCACTTTTCCCGATTTCAACAGCGAGATGTTCTGCTCGGTGATCCCCACCTGCTCGGCGAGATCGCGTGAGCGGACCTTGCGCTTCGCCAGCATCACATCGAGATTGACGACGATCGGCATCCGCTAGACGAAGCTCCTGTTCTCCGCCTCGACCCCCGACGCGATGACCAGGACGTGGCCGAGACCGACGACGAGCCCCGCCATCAGCAGCACGATGATAGCGCCGCCACTGATATCGAAGACCACCGCATGTCCCGTGGTGCCCGGGTTGTCGTAGGTGACAGCCAGGATGCCGATGCCATTGCTGATCGTCATGCATAGTGCTCCCGCAAGCGCCGTCAGCCCCACGCGCCGCAACAGCACGCCATTGCGGCTGGTAAGAATCTCGCCGCGCTGGAAGCCATCGAACAGCTGCCACGCGAAGGCGAGGCCGGCGATGACGAGTGCGTTGTTGATCGCGGTCAGGAAAATGACGGTGGCGATGGCGCGGTAGGAAAGGGTGATGACATCGACGCGGGGAAAGACGACGTCCCGAATACCCTGTTCGAAGCCCTGTCGGTCGAAGAAAATCTGCCAGTGCCCGTAGACGACGGCTGAGCAGAACAGTGCGCCGCTCAACACCACCATGAGCTTCATGAAGCGGCTGAGCTTGCGCAGCCTCTCGGCGGTTTCCGTCATAAAAATTCCCTTATCGTTTGGCTTGTATTTTTATCGTAAAACAATAAGTAATTCTCGTCAATTGTGATTTTGGTGTCGCGGCATGCCTCTTCGATTTCTCAAAAATCCCTGTCTTTTCCTGCAGTTGAATACTATTTTCCGGTCCTATCGAATCTCGATCTGATGCAGGTGCTGAAACCGGCGGGCGCCACGGTGCT
Organism: Ensifer sp. 22521; assembly: GCF_052044795.1. NCBI lineage: Bacteria > Pseudomonadati > Pseudomonadota > Alphaproteobacteria > Hyphomicrobiales > Rhizobiaceae > Ensifer > Ensifer sp. 22521. Next base: position 172,596 of record NZ_JBQENM010000010.1, on the reverse strand, counting down.
GCCGGCCTGCGCTATATGATAAGGCCCGAGGCGCGATCTGCGCTTCGGGCCTTATCGTTTGACGCGATGCGGTTCAGGATGGAACCGCTTGGAGATGCTCCTCAGCGCGCTGCCTTCAGCAACGCTGCGACCAGACCTGCGGTTGAAGAATCGTGGCCGGCAGCACTTTCCTTGCCTTCGACGACCGGAAGCAGGCCTGTTGCCAGCTCCTTGCCGAGTTCGACGCCCCACTGGTCGAAGGAGTTGATGTTGAAGAGCGCGCCTTCGACGAAGACGCGGTGCTCGTAGAGCGCGATCAGGCGGCCGAGCGCGAACGGGTCGAGCTGGTCGTAGACGATCGTCAGCGACGGGCGGTTGCCGGCAAAGACGCGGTGCGGCGCGATCTTGTCAGCCTTGACGTCGGCCATGCCCTTGGCAGTGAGCTGCGCCTTGGCCTCAGCCAGGGTACGACCCTTCATCAGCGCCTCGGATTGCGCTAGGCAATTGGCAATCAGCAGTTCGTGCTGGTGGCGCAGGTTCTTTTCATGGCCGTTTGCCGCGATCATGAACTCGGCCGGGATGATGTCCGTGCCCTGGTGGATGAGCTGATAGAATGCGTGCTGGCCATTGGTGCCGGGCTCGCCCCAGACGACGGGACCAGTCGAAAATTCGACCGGCTTGCTGTCGAGCGTTACCGCCTTGCCGTTCGATTCCATGTCGAGCTGTTGCAGATAGGCAGGGAAGCGCGACAGACGCTGGTCATAAGGCAGGATCGCGCGCGACGGGTAGCCGAGCACGTTGCGGTTATAGAAGCCGAGAAGGCCGAGCAGGACGGGAATGTTCTTGCGGATCGGGGCGGTGCGGAAATGCTCGTCGATGGCATGGCCGCCATCGAGGAAGCGCCCGAAATTCTCCTTGCCGATGGCGATCATCAGCGGCAGGCCGATCGCGGACCAGATCGAGTAGCGGCCGCCGACCCAATCCCAGAAACCGAAGACGCGGGCCTGGTCGATGCCGAAGGCGGCGACCTTGTCGAGCGCCGTCGAGACGGCAGCGAAGTGGTGGCCGACGGCGACCTCGCCGAGCTTGTCGGCGATGAAGGCGCGGGCGGTCGCGGCATTGGTCATCGTCTCGATCGTCGTGAAGGTCTTCGAGGCGATGATAAAGAGCGAGGTTTCCGGATCGACGAGCTTCAGCGTGTCGGCGATGTGGGCGCCGTCGATGTTGGAGACAAAGTGAAGGCGCGGGCCGTCATGGAAGGGCGCGAGAGCCAGCGTCGCCATGACCGGGCCAAGGTCGGAGCCGCCGATGCCGATGTTGATGACATCGGTGATCTTCTTGCCGGTGGCGCCTTTCAGCGCGCCCGAGCGGATGCCGTCGGCAAAGGCGCCCATGGCGTCGAGCACGCCGTTGACGTCGGGCATCACGTCCTTGCCGTCGACGAGGATCGCGCGGTTGCCGCGGTTGCGCAGCGCCGTGTGCAGCACGGCACGCTCCTCGGTGATGTTGATAATGTCGCCGCGGAACATGGCGTCCCGCTTCTCCTCGACCTTGGCCGCCTTGGCTAGCGCTTCGAGGCCGTCAAGCACCCTGTCATTGACGGCGCATTTCGAATAGTCGAGCAGCAGGTCGCCGAGCGTGGTGCTGAAGCGCTGGAAGCGTTCGGCGTCGCTGGCGAAGGCAGCGCGGATATCGGTTGCGTTGGTCTCAGAGGCGGTTGCTTTGAGTTGGTCGACAAGCGCTTTCATCGCAGGGCTCCTTGTGTCGGACAGGGGTGTCGGACAATCGCCTGCGTAGCTATTCGCTTTAAGCCGCTCAAATCAAGCCCGCAAAACCGCCGAAGTGGCGGTTTTCAGGATTTATTAAATCGTTTGAATTTTGGACTAATTCAGCCGCGCAGGTCTTTACGCAGGATCTTGCCGACATTGGTTTTCGGCAGCTCGGTGCGGAATTCGACGTAACGCGGGCGCTTGTAGTTGGTGAGGTTGGCGGCGCAGTGGCGCTTCACGTCGTCCTCCGTCAGCGCCGGATCCTTCTTGACCACGAAGAGCTTGACGGCCTCGCCGGAATGCTCGTCGGGAACGCCGATCGCGGCGCATTCGAGAATGCCCGGATGGGTCATCGCTACTTCCTCGATCTCGTTCGGGAAGACGTTGAAGCCGGAAACGAGGATCATGTCCTTCTTGCGGTCGACGATCTTGACTAGGCCGTCCGTGTTCATGAAGCCGATATCGCCCGAGCGGAAGAAACCGTCCGGCGAGATCGCCTTGGCTGTTTCATCCGGCCGCTGCCAGTAGCCGGCCATCACCTGCGGGCCGCGAATGCAGATCTCGCCGACTTCGCCAATCGGCAGCGTGTTGCCCAGGTCGTCGCGGATCTCGACTTCGGTCGAAGGGATCGGCATGCCGATCGTGCCGGTGAACTCGGTCGCGTCGAGGATGTTGGCCGTTGCCACCGGCGAAGTCTCCGACAGGCCGTAGCCTTCGGCAATCGAGCAACCGGTCATCTGCTTCCAGCGTTCGGCGACCGGACGCTGGATCGCCATGCCGCCACCGAAGGTCAGCATCAGCGACGAGAAATCGAGCTTCTGGAACTCCGCATTGTTCATCAGCGCGTTGAACAGCGTGTTGAGGCCCGGGAAGATATTGATCTTGTGCTTGCCGAGTTCCTTGACGAAGCCCGGAATGTCGCGCGGGTTCGGGATCAGGATGTTGTTGCCGCCGGTGGCAAGGCCCATCAGCGAATTCACCGTCAGCGCGAAGATGTGGTAGAGCGGCAGCGCGCACATGAAGACGAGATTTTCCGGGCGGGCGCGTGAGCGGAACGCCGTGTGGAACCAGATCTCCATCTGCGCCATGTTGGAGAGCAGGTTCGAATGGGTGAGTGTTGCGCCCTTCGAAACACCCGTGGTGCCGCCAGTATACTGCAGGAAGGCGACGTCGCTGGGAACAACGTTCGGCTTCGTCAACTTGGCTCGGCCGCCCTTGGCGAGCACGTTTTTGAAGGAGAGGTGACCGGGGATCGACCAGGCGGGAACCAGCTTCTTGACGCGACGGACCACGAGATTGACGATCGCGCCCTTGAGGCCCAGCATGTCGCCCATCGTTGCGACGACGACGTGCTTGACCGAGGTCTTGTCGGCCACCTGCTGCACCGTATGCGCGAAGTTTTCCAGAACGAAGATCGCCTTGGCGCCGGAATCGACGAGCTGGTGCTGCAACTCGCGCGGCGTATAGAGCGGGTTGACGTTTACGACGGTAAAGCCGGCTCTAAGAATGCCGTAGACGATGACGGGGTTCTGCAGGATGTTCGGCATCATCACGGCGACACGGTCGCCCTTGACGAGGCCGAGAGATTGCAGCCAGGCACCGATCTTGGCGGATTCGGCATTGAGGTCCGCAAAACTCAGCGTCTTGCCCATGCAGGTGAAGGCTGGGCGGGTCGAATAGCGGGCGACGGCGTGGTCGAAAAATTCGCCGATCGATTTATAGGGCAGGGGGCCGATTTCGGCGGCTATGCCGGGTGGATAGGATTTCAGCCAGATCTTGCCTGGGCTGGTACCCGTTTGTTGTGCGCTGACTTCCACCATGACCTCTCTCCCTCTGGTCGCCACAGGCTGGCCTGCTCGCGGCCTGAGAAAATCCCTCCTGACCTTCTCATGCCGATGAAGATGATGCTTTTGAGACACCTCTTCAAGCTGAGATTCGGGATTATATAACTTTGACGTAAACGTCAACTGAGCTTACGGTTAACGGGCGCGGATTGCGCCCTTGAAAAAGTATGACGAGAGCTGCAAAGCCTTTGCCTGCTAGGGCAAAACACTGTATTGCATTGCAGCATATCCCTGTTGGTTCGATCCAACATCCGCCGACATATCCCCCAGATTCTTCTCCGGTCCGCTCGGGCCGGACGACGCAGGCCATTGCTCATGTGTGACGAAGCTTGTTCTTCCGCCGTCGAACCGCGCCGTGCCCGTGTTTCTGCTGCCGAAGTGGCGCTTGCAGTCGGCGGCTTCGGGATCGGCACCGGCGAGTTCGCGATCATGGGTCTCTTGCCGCAAGTCGCTGAGGATGTCGCCGTTTCGGTGCCGCGGGCAGGGGCAGTGATCAGCGCCTATGCTCTCGGCGTCGTCGTCGGCGCGCCGCTGATCGCGGTGCTTGCTGCCCGCTTCTCCCGCTTCCGCGTGCTGCTCGCGCTGATGCTGGTTTTCGCCGTCGGCAATTTTGCAAGCGCGATCGCACCGGATTTCTACACGCTGATCGCCGCGCGCTTCTTCGCCGGCCTGCCGCATGGTGCGTATTTCGGTGTGGCCGCCTTGGTGGCCGCCGGCCTCGCGGCGCCGAACCAGCGGGCGCGCGCAGTCGGCCGGGTGATGATGGGGCTGACGATCGCAACCCTCTTCGGCACGCCGCTTGTCGCGTGGTTCGGCCAGGCGCTCGGCTGGCGGTCCGCTTTCGCCATCGTCGGCGCCATCAGCCTTTTGACCGTGGCGCTGACCTTCGTCCACGTGCCGCGCGACAAGGGCAATCCGAAGGCAACGCCGCTTCGCGAGCTCGGCGCGCTTGGCAAGCTGCAGGTCTGGCTGATGCTTGGCATCTGCGCCATCGGCTGCGGCGGCATGTTCGCAGTCTTCAGCTACATCACGCCGGCGCTGACCGAGGTCGCAGGTGTTTCTCTTGCCAATGTGCCGGTCATGCTCTCGGTCTTCGGCGCCGGCATGATCCTCGGCAACATCGTCGGCGCGCGACTGGCCGATTGGGCGCTGCTGCCGGCAATCGGCATCGCCATCGTCTTCAACATCTTCGCCTATGTGCTTTTCTATTTCACCATGGGCAATCCGTGGATCGCGATCGTCAACGTGCTCTTCATCGGCGGCGGTTTCGCCGTCGTGCCGGGCGTGCAGACCCGGCTGATGGATGTCGCCGGCGAGGCACAGACGCTTGCCGCCGCCCTTAGCCATTCCGCCTTCAATCTCGCCAACGCGCTTGGCGCCTGGCTCGGCGGTGCCTCGATCGCTGCAGGCTATGGCTGGACCTCCACAGGCCTCGTCGGCGCCGTTCTCGGCGTTGCCGGCTTCGGCATCTTCCTCGCATCCGTCTTTGTCGATCGCGCTCAACCGGCCGGCATGCGTGCCAAGCCTGCGGCGGAATGACCGATCAGGCCGAAAGAAAGCCTGGGGATCTTGAACCCTCCTAAATTTTTCTGTCATGTCCCGCCGCTAGCGTCAGTTATCGCCCTCAAACTACCGTAAAGCAGGGGCAAAGGGCCGCGCTTGGCGCTGCAAAGGCTGGCAAGGCCTCTGGATTGTTGTAAGCTCGTCGAAAGACGGAGGATCATTGGTGCAATTGGGCAATCGCGAACGAGAAAACTTCGCCGTGGAGCCACGGCTTCTCGGGCACACCGCGATTTCGCGCCATGCCCTCGTTGGACCGATGACGGCTGCCCGCTGGATGCTGGTCTTCGTTCTTCTTGCCGGCGTTTACTTTTTCCACGGTTTCCTCGTCCCGGTTCTGGCCGCCGTCGTCATCGGCTTTGCCAGCTGGCCGATCTATCGCCGGCTGCTTGCCGCCGTGAACGGCAACCGCACGCTTGCGGCCACCATCGCCATCGTCTGCGTCATCTCCTTCATCGTCGTGCCGATTTCTCTTGCTGCCGTCTATGCGGTGGACGAAGTGCGCGACTGGGTCGTCTGGGCCGTCGAGACCAATGCCAACGGTGCCGTGGTTCCCGCCTGGCTGACCAGCATTCCGATTGCCGGCGTTTGGCTTGGCGAACAATGGGTCAAGCATGTCGGTCATCCGGGTGCGCTCGGGGAACTGGTCCAGTTGGTCAGCGGCTCCAACATCGGCAACATCTACCGCGGCGTCCTCGTCGTCGGCGCGTCGACCTTTCACGCCTTCCTGACGCTGCTCTTCATGCTGATCACGCTGTTCTTCGTCTATCGTGATGGCCAGTCCTTCTCCGGCCAGCTCGACCGTCTCGGCGAACGCATCTTCCCGATGCGCTGGGAGCGCTTGTCGCGCGTCGTGCCAATGACGATCAGCTCCACAGTCACCGGCATGGGCATCATCGCCATCGGAGAAGGCATAGTTCTCGGCGTCGCCTACTGGCTCGCCGGCGTTCCGTCGCCGGTCACGCTCGGCATCATCACCGGCCTGATGGCGCTTGTTCCTGGTGGTGCGCCGCTGTGCTTCTCGCTGGTCTCGGTCTATCTCGTCGCCAGCGGTTCGCCGGTTCACGGCATCGCGCTGTTTGCCTGGGGCACGACCGAACTCTTCATCGTCGACAAGACGCTGCGTCCGCGCCTCGTCGGCGGGCCGATCAAGCTTCCCTTCCTGCCGACCTTCTTCGGCCTCGTCGGCGGCGTGAAGACCATGGGTTTCCTCGGCCTCTTCGTCGGCCCGGTGCTGATGGCGCTGCTGGTTGCCATCTGGCGCGAGTGGATGCGTGAAGTCACCACCCCCACCCCCACCGACACGACCGTCAACCACATCATCAAGGGCTGAGTCACCAATGGCTGAGCCGCCGGTTGCCTGGGCGCGGCCGGTGAGACCGTCTCCCTGTTTCATTGGAAACGCGAGATGATCCGATGCCTCGTATCTGCGCTTTCCGCCTCTCTCGGAATGTCGTCGGCGGGCGTCTTTATCTTTTCCTTACACCCCCTCCCAACCATCGCAATCGATAATTGACCCTGAGCGGACGCAAGATCCGGACTTCAATAGTCCGGAGTATTTTTGCATGTCCGATGTTCTTTTCCTTGCCGCCGGCATCGGCGGCTTTGTCGTGTTTGCGCTTTATGCGCGCGCGCTGAGCCGTCTTTGAGGAGGGCGTCATGTTCGAAGCCCTGATTGGTCTCGCAGTCGCCGTCGCCCTTGCGGCCTATCTCGTCGTCACCCTCGTTCGCCCCGAACGATTCTGACGCCCTTCGCGGAGAAATCTCATGTCTATCATCGGGTGGCTGCAGATCAGCCTCCTCTTCATCGCCGTCCTGATCGTCATCAAGCCGCTGGGGCTTTACATGGCGCGGGTCTTCTCCGGTGAACGCAACGTCTTTTCACCTGTCCTCGGTCCTGTCGAGCGCGGTCTTTGTCTCGCCGCCGGCGTCGATCCGAACAAGGAGCAGGGCTGGCTCGCCTACGCGATGTCGATGCTCGCCTTCAGCCTTGCAGGCTTCGTTTCTCTCTATGCGATTCTGCGGCTGCAGGCTTACCTGCCGATGAACCCGCAGGGTTTTGCCGGCATGCCATCCGATCTCGCCTTCAACACGGCGGTCAGCTTCGTCACCAACACCAACTGGCAGAACTACGGCGGCGAAACCACGCTCAGCCATTTCAGCCAGATGGCGGGGCTGACGGTGCATAACTTCGTGTCGGCGGCGACCGGCATCGCCATGGCGCTCGCCGTGACCCGCGCCTTTGCCCGCTCGAACGCCTCAACCGTCGGCAATTTCTGGGTCGATCTCACCCGTTCGACCCTCTACGTGCTGTTGCCGATCGCCGTCGTCATGGCGCTTGCCATGGTCTGGACCGGCCTGCCGCAGACCTTCCACGCGGACCTCACCGCAACGACGCTCGAAGGCGCCAAGCAGACGATCTCGCTCGGCCCGGTCGCGAGCCAGGAGGCGATCAAGCAGCTCGGCACCAATGGTGGCGGCTTCTTCAACGTCAACGCCGCCCACCCGTTCGAAAACCCGACGGCCCTCTCCAATTACCTCAACATCTTCGCGATGCTGTCGATCTCGGCCGCCCTCGTCTACACCTTCGGCCAGATGGTCGGTAACCGTCGCCAGGGCTGGGCCTTCATCGCCGTTACCGGCATCCTTTTGATATCGGGCGTCGCGGTGGTCTACTGGGCGGAAGCGCAGGGCAACCCGATCCTGACGACACTCGGTCTCGATGCTGCCCAGGGCAACATGGAAGGCAAGGAAGTCCGTTTCGGCCAGGCGATGACGGCGCTCTATGCCGCGGTCACCACCGGCCTGTCGGATGGCGGCGTCAACGGGATGCACGGCTCGCTCACCGGTATCGGCGGTCTTGTACCGATGTTCCTGATGCAGCTCGGCGAAGTTCTGCCTGGTGGCGTTGGGTCCGGTCTCTACGGCATGGTCGTCTTTGCCATCCTCGCCGTCTTCGTCGCCGGCCTGATGGTTGGCCGCACGCCGGAACTGCTCGGCAAGAAGATCGAATCTCGCGAGATGAAATACGCGATGTTCGCGGTCCTCATCCTGCCGGTGACGATCCTCGGCTTTGCCGCCGTCTCCGCCATGCTGCCTTTTGCCGTCGCAAGCATCGGTACCGCAGGCCCGCACGGCCTGTCGGAAATCCTCTATGCCTTCACTTCGGCTGCCGGCAACAACGGCTCGGCCTTTGGTGGCCTTACCGGCAATACGCCCTGGTACAACACCACGCTTGGTCTCGCCATGCTGCTCGGTCGCTTTGCCTATGCGGTGCCCGTCATGGCGATCGCCGGCTCGATCGCGGTCAAGACCCGTGTACCGGCCTCCAAGGGCACCTTCCCGACCGACACGCCGCTCTTCGTCGGCCTGCTCGTTGGCATCATCCTCATTCTCGGCGGGCTGCAGTTCTTCCCGGCGCTCGCTCTCGGTCCCATCGTCGAGCATTTCTCGATGCTTGCCGGCCAGACCTTCTAAAGGAATTCGACACATGTCTTCCAAACCAGTTGCTCCAAGTCTTCTGGATCCGGCAATCCTCCTGCCGGCTATCAAGGCGGCCTTCGTCAAGCTCGATCCGCGCCAACTCGTGCGCAACCCGGTGATCTTCGTCACCGAAGTGGTTGCGGCCGTGGTCACTGGCCTCTTTGTCCGCGATCTTATGACCGGCACCGGCAGCCCGCTCTTCTCCGGGCAGATCGCCGCCTGGCTGTGGTTCACCGTGCTCTTCGCCACCTTTGCCGAGGCTGTCGCCGAAGGCCGCGGCAAGGCTCAGGCCGACAGTCTGCGTCGCACCAAATCCGAACTGACGGCACGCAAGCTCGTATCGGCCGAGGGTCGCGAAACCCAGACGATCCCGGCGACTTCGCTGAAGGTCGGCGACGTCGTTCTGGTCGAAGCTGGGGAACTGATCCCCGGTGACGGCGACGTCGTCGAGGGTGTCGCTTCCGTCAACGAAAGCGCGATTACCGGTGAATCGGCTCCTGTCATTCGTGAATCCGGCGGCGACCGTTCGGCCGTCACCGGCGGCACGCAGGTGCTTTCCGATTGGATCAAGGTCCGCATCGGCGTTGCGCCCGGCAATACCTTCGTCGACCGCATGATCGCGCTGATCGAGGGTGCCCAGCGCCAGAAGACCCCGAACGAGATCGCGCTGTCGATCCTGCTCTCGGGCCTGACGCTGATCTTCCTCGTGGCCGTCGTCACACTCTGGGGGCTCGCCGGCTATTCCGGCACTCTGCTGTCGGTCACCGTGCTTTCTGCGCTGCTCGTCACTCTGATCCCGACCACCATCGGTGGCCTGCTCTCGGCCATCGGTATCGCCGGCATGGACCGCCTGGTCCGCTTCAACGTGATTGCCACCTCCGGCCGCGCGGTCGAGGCCGCCGGCGACGTCGACACGCTGCTGCTCGACAAGACAGGTACGATCACCTTCGGCAACCGCATGGCCGCCGACTTCATGCCGGTGCCGGGCGTCAGCGAGGCGGAGCTTGCCGACGCAGCGCTGCTTGCGAGCCTTGCCGACGAAACGCCGGAGGGACGCTCGATCGCAGCGCTTGCGACCGGCGAGTTCGGCCGCCAGGCGCCGGATGTTTCGCTTCCCGCGTCCGGAAAGGGGGAGGTCGTCGCGCTTGCCGTCGGCGGTGGCGCAAGCTCGGCCGGTACGACCGGCATCGATGCGGTCATCCCCTTTGCTGCGGAGACGAGGCTTTCGGGCGTCGATTTCGGCGGCCGCCGGCTGCGCAAGGGTGCGGTCGACTCGATCCTGAAGTTTACGGGCATCCGCGACGAGAATGTGCCGGCCGAGTTCCGCCGCGCCGTCGACCAGGTGGCGCGCACCGGCGGCACGCCGCTCGCCGTCGCCGACGGCCCGCGCCTGCTCGGCGTCATCCACTTGAAGGACGTCGTCAAGCCGGGCATCAAGGAGCGCTTTGCCGCCCTTCGCGCCATGGGCATCCGCACCGTCATGGTGACCGGCGACAACCCGGTGACCGCTGCAGCGATCGCATCCGAAGCTGGTGTCGACGACTTCCTGGCCGAAGCAACGCCTGAGGACAAGCTTGCCTATATCCGCAAGGAACAGCAGGGCGGACGCCTCATTGCCATGTGCGGCGACGGCACCAACGATGCGCCGGCGCTTGCCCAGGCCGATGTCGGCGTTGCCATGCAGACCGGCACGCAGGCCGCCCGCGAGGCCGCCAACATGGTGGATCTCGATTCCAGCCCGACAAAGCTCATCGAAATCGTCGAAATCGGCAAGCAGCTCCTGATGACCCGCGGTTCGCTGACGACCTTCTCCATCGCCAACGACGTGGCGAAGTACTTCGCCATCATCCCGGCGTTGTTCATCACCACCTATCCGGCGCTCGCCGCACTCAACGTCATGGGCCTTGCCTCGCCGCAATCGGCGATCCTCTCGGCGGTCATCTTCAACGCGTTGATCATCGTCGCGCTGATCCCGCTAGCGCTGAAGGGCGTCAAGTATCGGCCAGTTGGTGCCGCAGCGCTCTTGCGTCGCAACCTCCTCGTCTACGGTCTCGGCGGCATCCTGTTGCCCTTCGCAGGTATCAAGCTCGTCGATCTCGCCGTCAACGCACTCAATCTGGTGTAACCATGCTGAACCAACTTCGCCCTGCCATCGTGATGACATTGCTCTTGACGCTCATCACCGGGCTTGCCTATCCCTTCGCCATCACCGGCATGTCGCAGGTGCTGATGCCGGCACAGGCAAACGGCAGCCTCATCGAGAAGGACGGTGCCCTGATCGGTTCCGAGCTGATCGGCCAGAACTTCACCTCCGACAAATACTTCTGGCCCCGCCCATCGGCGACCGGACCGGAAGCCTACAATGCCGGCGCCTCGAGTGGCTCCAACCTTGGCACGACCTCGGTCAAGCTGAAGGATCGCGTCGCCGCCGACGTCGAGCGACTGAAGACCGCCGGCTTTACGGGCGAAATTCCTGCTGATGCGGTGACGACGTCAGGCTCCGGCCTCGATCCGCATATCACGCCGGCTTTTGCCCAGGCGCAGGTGGCCCGCATTGCCAAGGCGCGCGGTCTCAGCGAGGCGGATGTCACAGCTCTGGTCGACAGGGCGACGGAAGGTCGTCTGCTCGGGGTCGTAGGCGAGCCGCGCGTCAATGTGCTAGAACTCAATCTGGCCCTTGATGCGCCCCGAACCTGATACCTCACGCCTGAGACGATGAATGCCCGACAGTGAACGCGACGCCAAAAGTCGCCCGGATCCAGACGCACTGCTGGCCCTTGCCGCGCAGGACCGCCGAGGAAAANCGTTTTCCTCGGCGCAGCCCCAGGCGTCGGCAAGACCTATGCGATGCTGAGCCGGGCCCGTCGTCTGAAGGAAGACGGCGTCGATATCGTCATCGGGCTTGTCGAAACCCATGGGCGCAGCGAGACCGCCGCGCTGGTCGAGGGACTAGAAATCTTGCCACGCCGCGATGTGCCCCTTCGCGGCCGCGTGCTGTCCGAGTTCGACCTGGATGCGGCCCTTGCCCGACGTCCCAAGATCATCGTCGTTGACGAGCTCGCTCACAGCAACCCGGCTGAAAGCCGGCATCCGAAGCGCTATCAGGACATCGAGGAACTGATCGCCGCCGGCATCGATGTCTGGACAGCGCTCAACATCCAGCACCTGGAAAGTCTTTCCGATGTCGTTGCGCAGATCGCTGGCGTGCCTGTGCGCGAGCGGGTGCCGGATACGGTACTGAAGCGGGCCGACGAGGTGCTGCTCGTCGATCTCCCGCCGGCCGAACTGATCGAGCGGCTGAAGGAGGGCAAGGTATACCTGCCCGACAGCGCCAAGCGTGCTGTCGATCGCTTCTTTCGCCTCGGCAACTTGACGGCACTGCGCGAACTGGCGCTCAGGCGCACGGCCGACCGGGTCGACGACCAGATGGTCGACTACCTCAAGCAGAATGCGATCGAAGGCGTTTGGGCGAGCGGCGAGCGCCTGCTCGTCTGCATCGGGTCCGATGCGCTTTCCGAGAAGGTGGTCCGCACCGCAAGCCGGCTGGCAGAGGGATTGAACGCTCCCTGGATTGTCGTCTTCATTGAGCGCGCCGACCGTGAGAGCGGCGATGGTGAGGATGTGCGCCGGCTCGACGAGACCTTTCGTCTTGCCGAACAGCTTGGCGCCGAGACGCGCCGCATCATCGGCAACGACTTCGTCGAGGAGATCTTGAAGCTTGCGCGTCGCGAACATGCGACGCAGATCGTCATCGGTGCGCGCCGCCAGTCCTTTCCGATGCGCTTTCTGCGTCAATCTCTTCCCGACGCCCTGGCCGAGCGCGTGTCCGGGGTCGGCATCCACCTTGTCACCGATCGCGAGACGGTGCCTGCCAAGCGGCGGTCCACCGCGAAAAAGACGCTGCCGCCCGGCACCGGGCGCGCCGTTGGCATTGCCGCCGGCTCGGTGGGCGTGGCCACGGCGATCGGCCTGTTGATCGAGCGCTTCATCATCCTGCCCAACATCTCGCTTCTCTATCTGCTCGCCGTCTTGGCCTCGGCGACCTATGCCGGCCACATCTCGGCGATCGCGGCGGCTTTGTTTTCGGTTCTGGCCTATAACTTCTTCTTCATCGAGCCGGTCGGCACGTTCACCATTGCCGAGCCGCACGAGGTCTTCGCGCTCTTCATCTTCCTGGTCGCCGCTGCCCTTGCCGGCAGCCTCGCATCGCGGGTGCGCGAACAGGCGAAGACCGCCCGCCGGCGCGCCGCAGCGACCCAGGCGCTCTACGATTTCTCCCGCAAGCTTTCCGGCACCGCCAAGGCCGACGACGTGCTTTGGGCGGCGGTGACGCAGATGCAGACCACACTCAGGCGCAGTTCGGCGCTGCTTTTGCCGGAGGAGGGGGACCTGCAGTTGAAGGCCGCCTGGCCACCGGACACCGAGCTCGACGTCACCGACGTGATGGCGGCGCGCTGGGCAATGGACAAGAAGGAGCCGGCCGGAAATGGCACGGGAACGCTACCGAACAGCCCGTTTCACTTCCGTCCGCTGACGAGCCCACACGGCGTCGTCGGCGTCTGCGGCTTCGTTCAGGCGGACAAGCCGCTTGAAATCAACGAGGAGCGCGCGCTGGCGGCAATCCTCGACCAGACCGCGATCGCTGTCGACCGGGCGCGTCTGTCGCGCGAAAGCCTCGATCACGCAGCGAAACTTGAAGGCGAACGCTTTCGTGCGGCCCTCCTGTCGTCGATCTCCCATGACCTCCGGACGCCGCTTGCGACCATCACCGGCGCGGTCACCAGCCTGCGCCAACTCGGCGACCGCATGCCGCCGGAAAGCCGCGATGACCTGCTGCAGTCGATCGAGGAGGAGGGAGCGCGCCTGACGCGCTTCGTTGCGAACCTGCTCGACATGACCCGCATCGAGGCGGGCACAGTTAATGCCAAGCGCGATTGGGTCGATGTCGCTGATGCTGTGCGCGCCTCGGTCGATCGTGCCCGCAAATACTTCCCCGAGCGCGAGATCGAAACCAGCATCGCGCCGGATCTGCCTTTGATGCGCGGCGACAGCGTGCTTCTCGGGCAGGTGCTCTTCAACCTGCTCGACAACGCCAACAAATATGGCGGCGACGAGCCGATCAGCATCTATGCCCGCTCGGACGGTAACGAGATCGTGCTGTCGGTGACCGACCTCGGCAGGGGCATTGCGCCGAAGGATCTCGAGCAGGTCTTCGAGAAATTTTTCCGCCGCGGCAAGGCGGATGGCCGTACGCCAGGGACAGGCCTTGGGCTGTCGATCGCCAAGGGCTTCGTCGAGGCCATGGGCGGGCAGATCAAGGCGGAAAGCCCGGCGCTTCGCCGCCGCGGCACGCGCATTTCCATGCGCTTTCCTGCCGCCAAGGCCGAAATCTCCGAAAAGGACAGTGCATGAGCGTGGAGCGTATCCTCGTTGTCGACGACGAACCGCAGATCCAGCGTTTCCTGAAGCCCGCATTGAGCGCTGCCGGCTATGACGTGCTGGAGGCCATGACCGGTGCCGAGGCATTGAAGGCGGCCGCAACGACGGCGCCGGACCTCGTCATCCTCGATCTCGGCCTGCCCGATATGGACGGCAAGGAGGTCATCGCAAACCTGCGTGGCTGGTCCCAGGTGCCGATCATCATCCTGTCAGCCCGCGACCGTGAAAGCGAAAAGATCGCCGCGCTCGACCTTGGCGCCGACGATTACATTGAAAAACCCTTCGGCATCGGCGAGCTGACCGCCCGCATCCGCACGGCACTGCGTCACCGCATCCAGATGGAGGGCGGCCAGACGCAGCTTTCTGCCGATGGCGTATCGATCGACACCATCAAGCGCGTGGTGACGAAGGATGGCGAGCCGGTGCGGCTGACGCCGAAGGAATATGATCTCTTGGTGATGCTGGCGCACCATGCCGGCCGTGTCGTCACCCACAAGACGCTGCTGACCTCGGTCTGGGGCGTCGCGCATGGCGAGGACCTGCACTATCTCAGAGTCTTCATCGGTCAGTTGCGCGGCAAGATCGAGCGTGACCCGGCCGACCCGAAGATCATCCGCACGGAGCCGGGCGTCGGCTACCGCTTCGTCGGCGACGACGGTTGATGGCGGCTGCCGTCAAAGAGCGGCAGCCGCTGATCCGTCACTTGATCTTCACGGGCTGCGGCGTGTCGCTTGACAGCGTATCTCCGACGACCACCCTCTTCTTCTTCGTCGGCTGCGGATTTTCGAGGATCGATACCGGCGCCGAGACGGTGACCGCAGCGACATTGCCGACATTTCTCGCCGTGCCGGCAACAACCGCGGCAATGCCGGTTCCGACCGAGATGTCGGAGTCGGTGAGCGTCTGCCCCGTGGCAAGCCGCGTGCCGATGAGCTGAACGATCTGCGGGCTTTCTGCGAACTTGCCGTGATGCAGGCCGTCCTCCGTCTTGACCTTGGTCAGGTCGATGGCGGTGATGCCGGCCCTTTCCAGCTGGGTACGGTAGGGCTCCGCCGATGGGTCGATCGCGCCAAGGCGAGATACGTCACCGGAAATGAAACTCGAAAGTGCCAGCGCACGATCGTCCTGCGAAACGAAGATCGTGAACTTCGGCCGCTTCTTGCCCATCTCGACGAATTGCTTGGCAAAGACGTCGAGATCGATATCCGGCGAGGCGAGAATGACGTTCTCGATCTTCGACGGCACGTTGCCGTCGCGGATGGCCATCTGCCGGAGCGATTCCATCGTCAGCCAGGTCCCCATCGAATGGGCGAGGATGGTGATGTCCTTCACCTTCGGCGCGTCCGAGAGCTTTTTCAGAATGTCTTCGAGTGCCGTGCGCGAATAGTTCGTGCTTTCCTTGTCGTAATTGTAGTCGAACACATTGGCACGGGACGGCCAGGTAAACAGGACTGGCGTTGCCTGGACCTCCGAGTCGTGGACGATCTGGGCAAGGCGGTAGACGGAATCCTCGTAGCGGTTGTTGAAGCCGTGGACGAAGACGAAGGCGTGGCCGCCGACGTCGTGTTGTAGAAACCAGGACTTGGCTTCATCGAGTGTCTGGAGCTCACGCACACGCGTGACGGCGAATTCCTTGGCGGGATCCGGGGGCAGCTTGCGCGGCCATTGCACGGTGCCAGATTTCCGCACCGTGTCCGGCGGGATCGAGACCGCGACGTCGGTGAGGAAGGTATTGGCGTCTCGCTCGCCGGAAAACAGCGTCGCCGGATCGCCGGACGGTTGGCGCGTGGTTGCGACAAGCATGTCTACGGTCGATGTACCGGGGGTGGGAGCGGTGACCGCGACAGGTGCCATCACGCCCTTGGCATGACCACCGCATCCGGCAAGCAATGCCAAAGCCGCCAGGACGAAGGTTGTCCGCCCTCCTCTTGCACATCCGTGCTGCAGCGAACCCTGAAACCCCACCCGCTCGAACATCGGCATCCCCATATACGCCTGAACTTGGCCGCATCTGATCGCGCTTTCGCGAAACGAAGATGACAACACTCGGCGCTAATATGCAAGCGGCTGGGGATTGCGGTTTCGCCGTTGGGTTGTTGATGAGCGCAGGTTCTCCCGTGCTGCGGGCTGCCGCAACACGGGGAGGGTGCCTTTGATGGACGCTTGGCCGCCTATTCCGCCGCAGTTGCCAGCGTCTTCAGAATTGCATGCACTGCCTTGATGCGCTCCGGATTCGGGAAGTTCCGGTTCGCCAGCATGACGACACCGATCTTCTTTTCCGGAACGAAGGCGACATAGCCGCCGAAGCCGCTGGTGGATCCGGTCTTGTTGTAAAGCGTCGCGCCATCGGGCCGCTTCGGAGGGTTCAATGCCGTAGCCGGATTGGCTTCCATGGCCATCGTCCCGGAGTTGCCGTCGAGCAGCCGCTCCAGCGAAACCGGGTAGGGATACTGCTCCCAGCCGAGGCTCTGGATCATCTTGCCGGTATCGAAGTAGCCGATATGCGTTCCCTCTAGGGCCTTGCGAACGGGGCCGTCGAACTGCTCCGGCTGGATATTGGCTTCGACGAAGCGGATCATGTCTGCCGCGGAGGATTTCACGCCGTAGGCCTCGGCGTCGAACATGCCCGGGTTGACCCGGATCGGCTTGTCTGCCTTGCCGTAGCCCCAGGCGTAGCTGCCCATCGCGCTTCTGGGCACGGTGACATAGCTGTGCTTGAGGCCGAGCTTCGGAAACAACTCGGTCTCGAGCGCCGTGGCGAAATTGCTGCCCATCGCCAGGCCCGCGGCATGGCCGAAGAGGCCGATGCTCGGGTTGGAGTAGCGACGCTCCTTGCCTGGTTCGGCGCCCGGTTTCCAGTTGCTGAAGTAAGTCAGCATGTCAGCGTTGCTCTTGACCTCGTCGGGGAACTGCAACGGCAGGCCGCCGGCGGTATAGGTGGCGAGATTGAGCAGGGTCGCCTTGTCGATCGCGCTGCCGCTGAGATCTGGCATGTATTTGCCGGGA
Source organism: Ensifer sp. 22521 (assembly GCF_052044795.1). Lineage (NCBI taxonomy): Bacteria > Pseudomonadati > Pseudomonadota > Alphaproteobacteria > Hyphomicrobiales > Rhizobiaceae > Ensifer > Ensifer sp. 22521. Next base: position 155,516 of record NZ_JBQENM010000010.1, on the reverse strand, counting down.
TGGTCGTCGAAGGACAGCTTGCCGAGCACCTGCGCATAGGATGCGAGCGTGCCGGCAAAGGTCTTGCTGATCGAGCCCAGCTCGAACAGTGTGTTTTCGGTGACGGGCGCCTTCGTTTCCTTGGAGGCGACGCCGTAGTTGACGAAGTAGTGCTGGCCGTCAACGGTGACCGCGATCGCCATGCCCGGCACCTTGTATTCGCCCATGATCGGTCGGATTGCCTTGTCCACGGCTGCGGCAATTCGGGCCTGCTCGCCGTCGGCGGCAAAGACGGTCGCGGTGAGTGAAAAGAGGATTGCAGTAGTAAGCCCTAATTTGATTGTCGTCATTCTATCCATTCGGTCTGCTCTTTCTTGCAAGGCGGGGATGCCCATGGTTTGGCCGGATCGGGCATCTGCCCGAAACAGCAGCGGATAATCGGGTCGGTTCCGCTGAATGTGCGTTTCGTCCGTGCGGTGGATACGCGAGGTGAAAGCAAGAGGCCCGTGCCGGGCAAGCCAGACCTAGCCCGCTCGCCGCTAGGCCACAAACGATGATATCTCGCGGGAGACCCAAATAAATCTAGGGCGAGGGGGTTTTTCGTCCGTCGGCGCACGTCCCTGGCCAAGGCTGTGGGTTATTGCGGCGGGAAAGCTAATACTACGCGGAACATTGTCATTGCCGGCGGCAAAGGGTAGTATTCGCCCGTCAAGTTTGGGGCCCTTGTCTCCGGACTATGTGTTTTATTGGTGAGCTGCTTCAGAAAAAACAGAAGAGCCTCCCTTATCCTGGGAGCATACTCGGAAGCTTATTTACATCCGACGCCACTCAATGGCGCCTCCGCCCGATCTCTATTCCAAACAGACGGCCATATTGGAGGATAAAATGAGCAAACAGACCGTAACTATCATTCTTGCCGGCGCCCTAGCCTTGTCCGGGTGCCAATCTGCCTACGTGTCGAAGAGCGGCCCGACGGGCAACGAATTCGGCTGCATTGCCGGAACGGTGGGTGGCGCAATCGTCGGCGGCCTGATCGGCTCGACGATCGGCTCTGGTACTGGTCAGCTCTGGGCGGTTGGCGGTGGTGCGACACTTGGCGCTGCAGCCGGCAATGCGCTGACGTGCCGCTACTATTGATCGCGGAAGGTTGAGGGATGAGAAAGCTCGTTCTTTTGAGCGTCCTTGTGTTCTACCCGGCTGGTCTCGCTGTCGCGCAGCAGGCTGCAACGATGAACCAGGGCCAGATGAGTGCGCTCGACAGCAACAAGGACGGCGCGGTCGAACGTTCCGAATACGAGAGCTTCATGACGGCCGCCTTTGCCAACCTGGACAAGAACAAGGACGGAAGTCTCAGCCCCGACGAGACGAAGCAGGCGCTGAACGCTCAGCAGTTTGCAGCCACCGACGCCAACAGCGACGGCAAGGTCACCCAGAAGGAGTTTCTGGACAGGGTGATGGCCGACTTCAAGACTGCGGATCGCAGTGGCGACGGCAACCTGAAGTGACGGCTGAAACGGCAGGTTGGTCTGGGTTTGATGTCCCGTTGTGAATGTAGCGGCCGGNCCGCCACCTCGCATTCACCGCAGAAGCTTCAGCAATTCCTTGGCGCCAGAGGTCGAGGACGCCGGATTCTGTCCGGTGACGAGACGGCCATCGACGACCGTGAAATCCGCCCAATCGGCCGCCTTTTCGAAGCGACCGCCGAGACGCTTCAATTCGTCTTCGACGAGGAAGGGGACGACATCCGTCAGTTGCACGGCTTCCTCCTCCGAGTTGGTGAAGCCGGTGACGCGCTTTCCCTTGACGATAGGCTCACCCTGATAGGTTACCTTGCGGAGCACCCCCGGCCCATGGCAGACGGCAGCGACCGGCTTGCCGGCATTGTAGAAGCTCTCGATCAGCGCGATCGAGTTCACGTCGTTGGCGAGGTCCCACATTGGTCCGTGACCGCCCGGATAGAACACCGCGTCGAAATCATCGGCCTTGACGTCGGCAAGCCGGTGGGTGTTGGCGAGGACCCGTTGCGCGGCGGGATCGTCCTTGAAGCGGGCCATCGCTTCGGTCTGGTTGCCCGGATCGTCGCTTTTCGGGTCGATCGGCGGTTGCCCACCCTTGGGCGAGGCCAGGGTAATGTCGACGCCTGCATCCCGGAAAACGTAATAGGGCGCAGCGAATTCCTCGAGCCAGAATCCGGTCGGTTTGCCGGTATTGCCAAGCTGGTCATGTGAGGTCAGAACCATCAGTATCTTCATCTTTCGCTCCCTTTGACGCGGTGGCTCCCGTTGAGCCGCCGATTGGCATGGCACCGGCTACTCGCGGTACTTCGCGGTGTAGTGGCCGAGGTTCCTTTCAACGTCGCCGGGTTGCTGCAGTCCCTGCTCGACCAAAGCCTTGACGCGGGATTGCGCCGCTGGGCGCTGGACCGAAGTGATGAACGCATCCCACCCGGGTTGCATTTCCGCCTGCGGTGGCAGGCTGGCTCTGTCAATCAGCTTCTTGGTCTCGACAATGGCATATTGATCGAACGAGGCGATGCGTTTCGCCAGGGCATCGACAAAGGCATCAGTTCCGCGTCCGGTAGTGCTCTGTTCACGTAGCCGTAGCGTTCGGCCAGTTCACCGTTGAAATCATCCGCGCCGATCAGAATTTCGATCGCTCGGCCGCGGCCGACGAGGCGAGGCAGGTAGGCCATCGGCCCGCCGCCCGGGACGAAGCCGGCACCGACTTCGAACTGCGATAGTACCGCTTTCTCGCGGCTGGCGAAACGCATGTCGGCCGCAAGCGCCAGTTCGCTGCCGATGCCGCTTGCCCGCCCGCGAATGGAAACGATCGTCACGGCCTGCAGGCGGCTGAGGCGCGTCATGAAATCGGGCACGGGATGCATGCCCGTCGGCCCGGGAGGCATGCCGGTGGAAGATGGCCGGCATTTGCACGGGCGGCGCAATCCTAAATCTCCTTGCTGGCGCTCTTGCCATCGGGCTGCGCCAGGAGAATCTCTTCTGGTTTTTCGGTGGTGCCATAGTCTCGCTCATTGGATCACTTGTCGCATTCCTGTTTGAATTGCTGATCGCGGGACGAAACCTGTTACGGCAGATACGAATGGACCGAGTTCCCATGGAGCAAGACTGACCAAATACTTCTCACCTTGGCAGCCGTTCACGCTGCTGAACGGCCAACGGCCGTACCTTCAAGGCGAGATATTCGAGCGAAATTCCCGCGGTCCGTTGCCGGTTGCCTTTCGGAATGCCCGGGCAAAATTGGCTGGGGACGAATACCCTAACTCCGCCGAGACGCGCGTGATCGAGCCGTTCGTATGCAGCAGCAGCTCAATGGCTCGCTGAACCCTTGCGGCGCCCGCCAACCCGCGAAAATCGGTGCCAGCCCGATTCAGTTCACGTTGCAGCGTCCGGACGCTGGTGTCCAATGTTTGCGCGGCGCTATCGATCGACACGCTGCCGGTGAGAACTTGGACCCGCACCTGCTCCACGATGACCTCGAGCAGATCCCGTGGAGCGCCGCCTTGCCGGTCTCGCGCCACATCCTCGATGGTGACAATTGGCCACGAAGCGGCCCTTGGAGCAGCGGAAAGATGATGGCGATCCATGACGATGCTTGTCGCGGGTGCGTTGAAGAGAACCGGACACTGGAAGACGTCTTCAAAAATGCCCGTCTGGCGCGGTCTGTCGGTGTCAAGCTCGACGCGCAGCGGTCGCCAGTCAGAGGGCAGATAAGGCTTGAAGAGGCTGAGCAGGACGCCCGCGGCGGCACAGACAATACTGGCATATCCAGAGTGGCCGGCCAAAGCGAACGCATAGCTGTACCGTACCTCGTCGCCAACCACTGCGACTGACATCCTATCAACCGTACTGTGAAAACGAAGGCCAGCAATGCTGCGCTCGATGGCCTGCCCCAAGGAGTCGGCGCCAAGCACGTAGTGTCCGAAGCTGCCATAGTTGGCGATGTTCATCATCGGCGTGATCAGAATTCCGAAGTTGGCCTCACCGGCTGTCCGCGCGGCCGCCTCGACGAAGCCGATTACCGCCGCGTGCGGGATGAAGCAGTTCTCTCCCTCGGTCAGTTCGAGATCGAACCCGATAGCACGATTGGCCTGCAGCAGCGCCTTTTGCCCCATTTCACGGCGTATGAAGGCCGGCATACCAGACAGGATGCGGTTGGAGATGACCGGGATCTCAGCCATGCGTGCAACACTCCAGAAATAAGACAGCCGTGGCGCAAAATGAGTGGTTTTGTATTGCGAATACTGTTTAGTGCCGTAAAACGTGTGAGTAGCACAAGTAGAGATCTGAACGTCTTGCGACCTATGGGAGGGGTACGACTATGACAACCAGACGGAACCTACTGCTAGCAGCCACAGCTGTCGCGGCGACGACAGTGCCGTTCATGCCGCGACTGGCGCAGGCGACCGATGAAGCGGCCGACTTCTTGTTCGTTCAAACCGCAAGCGCTATGAAATTCGACAAGGCGACGAGCAAGCTGACGCTCGAAGGTATTGGCGGCGCCACGTTGTTTTTCTCTGACCGTCCGGAGCGCATTGCCGGGAACATGGCCACGACCGCTTTCTTGCCGTTCTGGAGCAAGGGCAAGGACAGCTTCCTTTCCGATCCGCCGAATGCCGACCTGTCGATCCTCGAAGGGAACAAGCTCCGACAGGTTGTCGTCGTCCTGGAGAATCCGGAGCTGAACGACAATAACTTGACTTACACGGTCAAGGTGGTTGGTGGCGAAATGCCGGAGAAGGGCTCCGAGGTCTCTGTGTTCATCGACATCATCGGCATGCCGTTGACGCCGCTCTCTTATGCAGGCGTGGCCAGGCGCGGCTACCGGCGGGCATTTCTGTATTAGCACCCGCCGGATTGCGCGTCGGTGCGATCCCGACTGCAGCCTGCACAGCTCTCGCGAATACCTCACCAACAGCCAACGAACTGCACAATTGCGTCCAGGGTTCCTGAGCTGCCCCACAGCTCTCGTCGTTTCGATAACTCATCGAATAATGGAGGAGTACGGTAAATGTTGACGAAGAGAGATCTACTTCGATCCACCGCGGTGATCGCCGCTAGCGCTGCGATTGCGAGGCCAAACCTGCTGATGGCGCAGAGCTATCCCGGCATCATCGAGGCCAAGGACATTGCCGAGGAAGGCTTCATCTATGGCCTGCCGCTCGTGATGAACTATGCCGTCATGCAGGAGTATGCCGTAGACAGAAACTCGGGGCAGTTCAAGGCACCGTTCAACGAAATTTACAACATGCACCATGTCGCCACCCCGGCGGACACGGCAATCATCACGCCGAACAGCGACACGCCTTACTCGATTCTCTGGCTGGATTTGCGCGCCGAACCGATGGTCATCTCTGTGCCGACGGTCGAAAAGGACCGCTACTACTCGGTCCAGCTGATCGACGGCAACACCTACAATTTCGGCTACATCGGCACGCGCGCCACGGGGACCGAGCCGGGCGACTATCTGGTGGTCGGCCCCGATTGGAAAGGGGAAACGCCCCCCGGAATCAAGCAGGTCTTCCGATCGACGACGCCGTTCACGTTCGCGGCTTTCCGTACCCAGCTCTTCCACCCCGACGACATGCCGAACGTCGAGAAAATTCAGGCCGGCTACAAGGCGCAGCCGCTTTCCGCTTTCCTTGGACAACCCGCCCCGCTTGCCGCGCCCAAGATCGAGTTCCTTCCTGCCACCACTGCCGGGATCAAGGATAACTTCTTCCAGTATCTCGACGCGGCCCTGCAGTTCGTCCCTGAGACGCCAAGGGACAAGGCGGTTCGTGCGAAACTTGCCAAGATTGGTATCGGCCCCGGCAAGGCCTTCGAGTTCAAGGAGCTATCGCTCGAACACAAAGCCGAATTCCTGGTGGCCATGAAGCAAGGAAATGACAAAGTCGACAAATGGCTGGCCAGCGGAAACAAGGACATCAACGGCTGGAACATCGGCTCGTTCTTTGGCGACGAGGCCTTCTACAACGGCGATTGGTTGATGAGGGCAGGCGCCGCCAAGGGCGGTCTCTATGGCAACGATGCCGTGGAAGCCATGTACCCCTATACCCGAACGGACGCTACCGGTGAGCCGCTCGACGCCAGCAAGCACAACTACACGATCACCTTCGCACCCGATCAGTTGCCGCCAGTGAATGCGTTTTGGTCCGTTACGATGTACGACGGCAAGAGCCAGCTCTTGGTCAAGAATCCGATCAATCGCTACCTCATCAACTCTCCGATGTTGCCGGCGATGAAAAAGGGGGCGGACGGCTCGCTGACGCTGTACATCCAAAAAGACAGCCCCGGTGCGGACAAGGAGTCCAATTGGCTTCCGGCGCCGGACGACAAAATCTATCTCGTGATGCGCCTATATTGGCCGAAGCCTACGCCACCTTCGATCTTGCCGGCGGGCCAGGGCACCTGGCAGCCGCCGGGCGTCAAAGTGGCGCAATAATCCCGACCAAGCTGATGCGCGGCCGGTGCCAGTGCCCCTCGCGGCCATCGTGCCCGGAGGACAGTTGGCGACGGCCGGCATTTGCGCACACGGCGCCGGCAGCGGTGAATTGGTATCGCGAGCTTCTTGACCTCAACTTATGTTGAGGTCGTAACAAGGAGCTCGAAAAGCTAATTGCGTCGTCGGGATCGGATTTCATGCGCATAAATAAACTGACACTCCCTGCATCGGATGTCTCGAAGAGCGTAGCCTTCTTTCGCGATGTGCTGAAACTGCCGACAGCCGGGAATTCCATCCAAGTGGGATGGAGCGAAATCCGGCTGGTCTCGGCCGTTGGAGATGCACCACACGGCGTGCACCTGGCTTTCAATGTGCCCTATGATCGGTTCGATGCCGCAATAGAATGGCTGAAGGAACGTACGCCTCTCCAACGGGAACCGGATGGCGGAGAGTGCTTCGTTCTTGAGGGGCATTGGCAGTCAAAATCCATCTACTTCGATGGTCCCGATAGCTCGGTGCTGGAATTGATCGGCCGCCGGAGGCTAATCCGCCCGACTGGAAAGCGGCCGTTCAGCGGCGCTGATTTATCCTGCCTCAGCGAGGTCGGACTTCCGACCGAAGACGTCGGGAGTGTCGTTGCCGAGGCCGCCCGGACGTTCGGGGTCGCAACGCTCGGACCGGCCTCTCCCGGCTTTGCCGTGATCGGTAATGATGAGGGGATGCTTATCGCTGTCGCGCCTAGCCGGCCATGGTTCCCGGAAAAGCGCCAATTGCCGAGCGCCAAGGGTTTGGAAATTTGGTTGGGCGGCGTGGATGCGCCTGGAGCCATGTCGGACCTGGCTAATGGTTGGAAGATCCACGCGGCATAACGCCGTTCTCCGTCGCGACCTGCAAACGGTCGCCTTGCCGCAAGCGAAAGCGCCGAAACGCGGACTTGGGAAACACCGCACCAGTCTGCTGAATGGAGTTCGATTTGATTTCCGGAGAAGAATGGTGCCGCTTACGTGACTCGAACACGTGACCCCATCATTACGAATGATGTGCTCTACCGACTGAGCTAAAGCGGCCCGGAGGCGGTTCCGCGGAAGACCGCGGAACGAATGTGAGGCGCTGATAAACGCAAAGCGCCAAGATTTCAAGCCATCAGTTTCGAGAACTTGAAAATTCCTTGTTGGTGGCCGCGACGGGCATGGCTTTCAGGCCAAGGCGGGTACGTGCCGCATCGTATTCGCGCTCGAACCGGTCGACGAGACGGGCGACGGAGGTCACTTCCTTGACCGCGCCGATGCCCTGGCCGCAGCCCCAGATGTCCTTCCAGGCCTTGGCGCTGTCGGTTGCGGCGCCAAAGTCCATCTTCGACGGATCTGCTTCCGGCAGATTGTCCGGATCCATGCCGGCAGCAGCGATCGAGGGCTTCAGGTAGTTGCCGTGAATGCCGGTGAAATAATTGGAATAGACGATGTCGGCGGCGTTGCTGTCGACGATCATCTGCTTGTAGGCGTCGGTGGCGCGCGCCTCTTCCGTCGCGATGAACGGCGAGCCGATATAGGCCATGTCGGCACCCATCGCCTGGGCGGCCAGGATGGCGCCGCCGGTGGCGATCGCGCCGGAAAGAAGCAGCGGGCCGTCGAACCAGGAGCGGATTTCCTGGATGAGCGCAAACGGCGAAAGCGTGCCGGCATGACCGCCGGCGCCGGCAGCAACGGCGATCAGGCCATCGGCGCCCTTGCGGATCGCCGAATTGGCGTGGCGGTTGTTGATGATGTCATGCAGCACGATCCCACCATAGGAATGGATCGCGGCATTGACCTCGGGCACGGCGCCGAGCGACGAAATGACCACCGGAACCTTGTATTTGATGCAGAGCATCAGGTCCTGTTCGAGACGCGCGTTGGACTTGTGCACGATCTGATTGACGGCGAAGGGCGCGGCGCGCCGGCCCGGGTTCTTGGCGTCGTGATCGGCGAGCGTCTCGGTGATCTCGGCAAGCCATTCGTCGAGCTGCGAATGCGGACGAGCGTTGAGCGCAGGGAAGGCGCCGATCACGCCGGCCTTGCACTGTGCGATCGTCAACTGCGGATTGGAGATGATGAACAGGGGCGCGCCGACGACCGGCAGTCTCGTCGTTCCGGAAAGAATTGGCGGAAGCGGCATCGGTTTCTCCATCCCTCGATTGGCGCATTGAACTTTGACGTTTGCGTAAACGTCAAAACAGATAGCAGCAAGTTCATCGCTTGCAAAGAGGTGGTTTTCGCGCCGGCGACGCCGGCTTATCCTGCATTGTGCCTGCGAAGTTGTCGCGTTTTCCCCGGGCTTGGNCGCCGGACTTGCGGATTCCGAAAGCAGCGGTTACGCAATTGTTAACAAAACCAACGGCGTGCCTCCAGATTTAACCGTTAGGCCCTTGGAGAAAGATCGAGGGGTACCGATCAGCTGGAGCGCGCCGGCAGGCCCAAAGCCCTGCCTACACAGAGGACTTGATGTGAGCGGACTTGAGACTGCGATCAGAAATGCGCTTGAGCGCTCCGACCGCGCCAGCGCGGAAACTCGCGCGCGCATCTATCAGTCGGCCCGCCAGGCGCTGGAAGCCGGGCTGCAGAAACAGGGAATTGAGGACGGCAACGTCATCGCCCAGCAGCGCCATCGGCTGGAGGCGGTGATCCATGCGATCGAAACGGAGGAGCGTGCCGCCCTCAGGGCGCGGCAACCGGCGCCTCCCGTTGCCACACCTCCCGTCGTCAGTGTCGATGATAACGTCCGCGCACGTGGCCCTGAGCAGGCGCGTATCGAGCCGCAATCCCAAGCGCAATCCCGGCCTCAGGCCCAAGCGCAGTCGCCGGCGGCGGACCGCCGCGAGCCTGGCTTTGCTGCCGATGCGTCCCGTCCCGCGGCGAATGACGGCGGTCTCGGCGGCCTTCGTGCCGACCGTGTTGGCCCGGTCGTCTCGACGCGTGCGGCAGCGGATACTGCCACAAAGAGCGCGGAAGCCGCCACCGCCGCGCCCGAGGTTCGTGGTGATACCGATCGAAAGCGCCGCCGCAAGCGCAGCCGCTTCCTGTCCTTCACCATGGTGGTCGTCACCCTTGCCGCAGCCGCAGGTGCCGCCGCCTGGTGGGTGCAGACCAATGATCTTCTGAAATCCGCGGCCGAACGCGACACCAACGTCGCCAACCCGCCGGCATCGGTGGCATCGGAAGATTTCGACGGTGCTGCCGGTCTGCAAACGCTCGGCGCCCAGCAGGGCTTCACCGGTGACTGGGTGGAAGTCTTTGCGCCTGAAAACACTGCCGCGGTCGTGGCGGGCTCACGCGCCAAGGCCGAGCCGGTGGATGACGACGGTGGCAAGCGCATCCAGTTGACTTCCTCGGTTGCCGAAACGGAAGGCGACATCACCATCGAAATCCCGGCAACGGTCCTGGCGCAGCTGTCCGGCAAAACCTCGACCATGGCGCTGACGGTGCAGGCCCAGCCAGGCAAGACGACCGAGTTTGCCGTCGAGTGCAATTTCTCCTCGCTTGGCGAATGCGGCCGTCATCGCTTCACGGTGCATGACGAACGGCTCGACATGCTGTTCAAGGTCACCTTCGATCGCAGCCTTGCACCGAACTCCGCCGGCCGGATCGTGATCAACAGCGATATCAGCGGCGAGGGCAAGGGCCTCACCCTCTACGCCATACGCGTCCTTCCGGGCCAATAAGTCCCGCACGAGGCCTCTTCGTCCTCGAGCCTCTGACCCCAATTGACCGCGTTGGCCGCCCTCTGGCGGGGCCGTCTCCTTCGGCCGCTGTCGTATGGGCGCTACTTCAGAAAGCCCGGGCCGGACCCGACAATCTTGTCGTCGACCTCACCGATCGCGCTCTTGTCCTTGCCGTCATAGTCGAGCGTGGAGAGGATGTGGCGGATGAGATTGAGGCGCGCGCGTCGCTTGTCGTTGCCGCGCACCACGGTCCAGGGTGCGTGTTCCGTGTGTGTTGCCTTCAGCATCTCGTTGCGCTTTGCCGTGTAGTTGTCCCACTTGTTGAGGGCGGCGATGTCCATCGGCGACAGCTTCCAGATCTTCAGCGGATCGTGGCAGCGATCGTGGAAGCGCTTGAGCTGCATCTCGCGGCCGATGTTGATCCAGAATTTGAAGAACTGGATATCCTCGTGCACGATCATTTTTTCGAAGCGAGGCGCCTGCTTCAGGAACTGCTTGTGCTGCTCGGGCGTGCAGAAGCCCATGACCGGCTCGACGCCTGCGCGGTTGTACCAGGAGCGGTCGAACAGCACGAATTCCCCAGCCGTCGGCATGGTCGCGACATAGCGCTGAAAATACCATTGCCCGCGCTCGGTCTCTGTCGGCTTCGTCAGCGCCACGATGCGCGCCCAGCGTGGGTTCAGGTTGCCCATGGTCGCATGGATCGCGCCGCCCTTGCCGGCGGCGTCGCGGCCCTCGAACAGCGCGATGATGCGTTTTCCGGTTTTCTGCTGCCAGAGCTGAACCTTGACGAGCTCGATCTGAAGCTTCTCCAGCGTCTCGAGATATTCTTCCTCGTCGAGCTTCTTCTTGTAGGGATAGTCATCGGACGAAAACGCTGCGTCGTCGATCCACTTCGGCAACTCGGGATTGTCGATGTCGAAGACGCGGCTCTTGCCGTCGATCTGCAGCTCCACTGCGCGGCTTTCCGCCTTTTCCGTCGTCTCCGCTAACGCCATATGCTCGCCCTTTCGGCTTGGCGCACGGGCCCGAAAACCGGCTTCGATCATCGGCAGGATCATGCGCGTTTTCAAACTTCTGCAGCTCCAAGCAGCGCCGAAAAGTCGCGGTGCTCAAGGCCCGATTTCCTTGGAGGAGGCCACAATTGCATTGCGGATTCAAGCCGGTCGTGAAAATCATGTCATGAAGGATCGCTATTCCTCGATCATTTTGGTCCGGGAGGAAGACAAAGTGATTCATGAGGATGTCGAGGTGGACGGTTCGAAAGCGTTCTGGCGGGACCTGGTGCCGCGGCTGAAGGCTGAGCGCTGGCTGCTGGGCCTCACCCTGCTTTTGGCGATCCTTGCGACCTTTGCCGGCATCCATTTCCTTATCGTGCTTCCCTTCTGGATCGTTCTGGTTGCGGCGCTGCTCAACCGCAGTGCGCCGGCCTCGGTGATCTTGAGCCCGGCCAAGGCTGTGGCCGTCGATGGCCCGACCAGCGATCCGCTGGTGCCGGCGCTGAATGCGCTCGACATGCCGGTGTTGGTCGTCGCCGCCGATGAGACGGTGGTTTTCCAGAACATCGCCGCGGAGAAAGCCTTCGGCACCATTCCGCCGAACACTTACCTGGCCGCCCGGGTGCGTTCGCCCGGTGTTCTCGACATGATCCGCGAGACGATGGCGACCGGCAAGGCCAACCAGATCGAGCATACCGAGCGGCTGCCGTCGGATGCCGTCTATGTCGTGCGCGTGGCACCCGCCGAAATCGGCGGCGAGGGGCGGACGCCCCGCATCTTCCTGATCACCTTTCGCGATATCTCGCAGGCGCGCCGCATCGACCGCATGCGGTCGGATTTCGTGGCCAATGCCAGCCATGAGCTGCGCACGCCGCTGGCATCGCTGCGCGGTTTCATCGAGACCCTCCAGGGCCCCGCGCGCAACGACTTGAAGGCGCAGGAAAAATTCTTCGGCATCATGCATGAGCAGGTGACGCGCATGAGCCGCCTCGTCGACGACCTCCTGTCGCTCTCGCGACTGGAGCTGCGCTCGCATATCGCGCCGGACGATCCGGTGGACCTTGCGCCCTTGCTCGGCCATGTCCGCGACAGCCTCCTGCCGCTGGCGAAGGACCTGAACGTCACGGTCTCTCTCGTGGTGCCGGACAAGCCCGTCATCGTACAGGGCGATCGCGACGAGCTCATCGAAGTCTTCGAGAACCTGATCGAGAATGCCTGCAAGTACGGCCAGGAGGGCAAGAAGGTCGACATAACCTTGCGTGGCGGCGAAGAAGGCACGCAGGCCGAGGTGATCGTGAAGGACTATGGGCCGGGCATCCCCGCCGAGCATGTCCCGCGCATTACCGAGCGTTTTTATCGGGTCAATGTCGAGGCGAGCCGCTCGAAAAAGGGCACTGGATTGGGCCTTGCCATCGTCAAGCACATCCTCACCCGGCACCGTGCCCGGCTGCTGATCCATTCTGAGATCGGCAAAGGTACGACTTTTACGGTCCGGTTCTGACATATTGGCGCGGGAAAACCCGGGACCGTTCATTTTCCCTTAGCATTTTCAATGACATGAGCTGTCATAAATGTTTCGTCAAACTGACATAAAAGGTGTGGCCATCGGCAGCTAACTAGGGGCAGCCGATAAGACGGCGAAGAGCGCTGCAACGCTTGGCGCACACCAACACAAGCCCATTCCGGGAGAACTTTTATGAAAGCTCTTAAACTCACTGTCGCGGCGCTGGTAGCGTCTGCCGCATTTGCCGGCGCAGCCGCCGCCCGTGACCAGGTTCAGGTCGCTGGCTCCTCGACCGTTCTTCCCTACGCCAAGATCGTAGCCGAGACGTTCGGCGAGACCTTCCCCGACTTCAAGACCCCGGTCGTTGAATCTGGCGGCTCCTCGGCCGGCCTGAAGGAATTCTGCAAGGGCGTCGGCCCGGACACCATCGACGTCGCGAACTCCTCGCGCAAGATCAAGGACAGCGAAGTCGAGGCCTGCAAGGCCGCTGGCGTGACCGAAATCCAGGAAGTCAAGATCGGCTATGACGGTATCGTCTTCGCGACCGACGCCGGCAATGCCGACCTCGCCCTGAAGCCGGAAGACCTCTACAAGGCTCTCGCTGCTGAAGTCGTCGTCGACGGCAAGCTCGTTGCCAACCCTTACAAGAAGTGGTCGGAAGTCAACTCCGCCCTTCCGGAAGTTGAAATCGCCGCCTTCATCCCGGGCGAAAAGCACGGCACCCGCGAAGTCTTCGAAGAGAAGATCCTGGCTGCAGGCTGCAAGAACGCCGGCGCCGTTGACGTCATCAAGGCTGCCGTTACCGATGAAAAGCAGCAGCACAGCAAGTGCGTCGCGGTCCGCAAGGACGGCATGGCTGTCGACATCGACGGCGACTACACCGAGACGCTCGCCCGTATCGCTGCCAACAAGAACGGCATCGGTGTCTTCGGCCTGTCCTTCTACGAAAACAACGCCGACAAGCTGAAGGTCGCGACCGTCAACGGCATCGTACCGTCGACCGAAACGATCGCTTCCGGCGAGTATCCGGTTTCCCGCCCGCTGTTCTTCTACGTCAAGAAGGCACACCTCGGCGTTATCCCGGGCCTCAAGGAATATGTTGAGTTCTTCATCAACGACCAGATGATCGGCCCGGACAGCCCGCTCGCCGAGTACGGCCTGGTTGCTGCTCCGGACGCCGAGCGCGAAGAAATCCGCAAGGCTTTCGCAGCCGGCAACATGCTCTGATAACGACAAGCCCCGGCGCGATATCCTTCGCGCCGGGGCATGCCTTCATTCGATTTGCCGGCGGCCCGTGACGGGCGATACCGGGGAGACGTGCGGATGAGTACCTCGCTCCTTCTTTTGCTAATTATTGTTATTGGTTTCATTGCCTATTTTGCCGGTCGCGCACGTTCGCTGGCGCAGGCTGGCGGCAAGCTCTCCAACCTTCATTCCTTGCCGGGCTATCACGGTAGCTACGTCGCTATCTGGGCGATGCTGCCGGCGGCGCTCGTTCTCGGCGCCTGGCTGATTACCGGTCCTATCTATATTGACGGGAGCACGCGCGCGGCCCTGCCGGACACCGTCCAGAACCAGGGGGCCGCCGCGGTTCAGCTCGCGCTCGGCCAGGTCAAGTCCGTTGCCGGTGGTCTGCTGCGCCTGAGCGGCGAGGAGGTCGCGGCACTCGAAAGCGGTGCCGCCAATCTCCGCTCGACGCTCGCGGCCAAGGGCGTCGCCCTGGCCGGCGAAGGCGAGCCCTACATGGTCACCGTCGCCCAGCATTTCAACGCGATGACCGCCGCCAACCGCTGGCTGATGACCGCGGCCGTACTGTTGATCGCGATTGCCGGCGGCATCTACGCCATCCGCAACATCGCTACCCGCTTCCGTGCACGCAACCAGGTCGAGCGGGTCATTCTCGGTTCGCTGATCGTCGCGTCTTCCATCGCCATCCTGACGACGGTCGGCATCGTCGCCTCGATGCTGTCGGAAGCCGGCCGCTTCTTCACCATGGTCTCGCCGTTCGAATTCTTCTTCGGCACGGTCTGGGATCCGCGCTTCGCTGCTGCCGGCAGCGGCGGCGCCTCCGGCCAGTTCGGGCTGATCCCGCTTCTCACCGGCACGCTCTACATCGCTTTCGTCGCCATGCTCTTTGCAGTGCCGATCGGCCTCTTCGCAGCCATCTACATGGCGGAGTATGCAAGCCCGCGCTTGCGTTCGACCGCAAAGCCGCTGCTCGAAGTGCTCGCCGGCATCCCGACCATCGTCTACGGTTTCTTCGCTCTCGTGACCGTTGGTCCGTTCCTGCGTGATATCTCGGCGCAGCTGAACGGCCTTGCCACCGGCAATTACCAGAACTTCATCCAGGCGCAGAGCGTGGTCACCGCAGGCATCGTCATGGGCATCATGCTGATCCCGTTCGTGTCGTCGCTTTCCGACGACATTATCACCCAGGTGCCGCGCGCGCTGCGTGACGGGTCGCTGGGCCTCGGCGCCACCCGTTCGGAAACGGTCAAGAAGGTCATTCTTCCGGCTGCACTTCCCGGCATTGTCGGCGCGCTGCTTCTGACCGCATCGCGTGCCGTCGGCGAAACGATGATCGTGGTGCTTGCAGCCGGTGTCGCGGCCCGCATGCAGATCAATCCCTTCGAGCCGATGACGACGGTGACCGTGAAGATCGTCAACCAGTTGACGGGCGACCTCGAGTTCACCTCGCCGCAGACGCTGGTGGCCTTCGCGCTGGGCATCACGCTCTTTGTCATCACGCTCGGCCTCAACATTTACGCGCTCTACATCGTGCGCAAATACCGGGAACAGTACGAATGACCGACATCGCTTCCCCGACCGTCCGGATCTCCGCCCGTCCTGAATCCGCAAAGCGCGATATCGGCATCAAGCGCCGCTATGCCGCCGAGCGCCGGTTCCGCGCCTACGGCATTGCGGCAATCAGCACCGGTCTCTTCTTCCTGGCGCTGCTGCTGTGGACCGTCATTTCCAACGGCTACACCGCGTTCCAGCAGACGACGATCACGCTGCCGATCGAATTCACCGAAAAGGTCATCGACCCCAACGGTGAGCGCACGACCGACAGCAAGGTACTGATGACCGCCAACTATCCGCTGCTGGTGCGTGATGCGCTCGTCAAGCAGCTCGGCATCGATGCGACCAAGCGGCCGCTGGTCAAGCAGGCGACCGACATGGTTTCTGCGAGCTCCCGTACGCTCTTGCGCGACATTGTCGTGGCGGATCCGTCCATCGTCGGCAAGACCATTCCGGTCACCCTTTTGGCCGAAGCCAACATCGACTCCGCCAACAAGGGGCAGATCGACCTCAAGGTCGAAGAGAGCAAGCGCAAGGTCAAGGACCAGCAGGTCACCTGGATGAACGAGCTCGCAAGCGCCGGCGTCCTGAAGAAGAGCTTCAACACCGGCATCTTCACCTTCGGCGCCTCCAGCCGTCCTGAAGCGGCGGGCGTCGGCGTTGCCGCCCTCGGCTCGTTCTACATGATGCTGATCGTGCTCCTGCTGTCGTTGCCGATCGGCGTTGCCGCCTCGATCTATCTCGAAGAGTTCGCTCCGAAGAACCGGCTCACCGACCTGATCGAGGTCAACATCAACAACCTCGCGGCCGTTCCGTCGATCGTCTACGGTCTGTTGGGTCTCGCCGTCTTCATCAACTTTGCCGGCATGCCGCGTTCGGCGGCCGTCGTCGGCGGTTTCGTGCTGACGCTGATGACCCTGCCGACGATCATCATCGCCACCCGCGCGGCCTTGAAGGCGGTTCCGCCGTCCATCCGTTCGGCGGCGCTCGGTCTCGGTGCCTCGAAGATGCAGACCATCTTCCACCACGTTCTGCCGCTGGCCATGCCGGGCATTCTGACCGGTACGATTATCGGTCTTGCCCACGCGCTTGGCGAAACCGCGCCGCTCCTGCTGATCGGCATGGTCGCCTTCGTCGTCGACTATCCCGGTTCGCCGATGGAGCCGTCGACAGCGCTGCCGGTGCAGATCTACATGTGGGCCAACGAGGCGGAACGCGCCTTCGTCGAGCGCACCTCCGGCGCGATCATCATTCTTCTCATCTTCCTCGTCGTCATGAACCTTGGCGCCATTCTGTTGCGACGTCGCTTTGAGCGCCGTTGGTAGTGAGGTAATTACTATGAACATCATGTCAGAAGCAGCGGTCGAGAAAGCCTTGGATCAGAAAATGAACACGGTTCCCTTCAAGATGATCGGCAAGGATGTGTCGGTCTACTACGGCGAGAAGCGTGCGCTTTTCGACGTCAACCTCAACATCCGCGAGAACACGGTAACGGCGCTGATCGGTCCGTCGGGCTGCGGCAAGTCGACCTTCCTGCGCACGCTGAACCGCATGAACGACACCATCGAGAACTGCCGTGTGACCGGCAAGATCACGCTCGATGAGGACGACATCTACGACCCGACCATTGACGTGGTCGAGCTGCGCGCCCGCGTCGGCATGGTCTTCCAGAAGCCGAACCCGTTCCCGAAGTCGATCTACGACAACGTCGCCTACGGTCCGCGCATCCACGGACTTGCCCGCACCAAGGCGGACTTTGACGATGTGGTCGAGACCAGCCTGCAGAAGGCAGGTTTGTGGAACGAGGTGAAGGACCGCCTGCAGGAGCCGGGCACCGGCCTCTCCGGTGGTCAGCAGCAGCGCCTTTGCATCGCACGCGCTGTTGCCGTCAGCCCGGAAGTCATCCTGATGGACGAGCCCTGCTCGGCACTCGACCCGATCGCGACCGCCAAGGTCGAGGAACTCATCCACGAACTGCGCACGAACTTCACGATCGTCATCGTGACCCACTCGATGCAGCAGGCCGCCCGCGTGTCGCAGCGCACCGCCATGTTCCACCTCGGCAATCTCGTCGAGGAGAACGACACCGACAAGATGTTCACCAATCCGGATGACCAGCGCACCCAGGATTACATCATGGGCCGCTTCGGCTGAGGCCAATCACGGCTGCAACAGTCACTGGAAAGCGCCTGTAAGGATCGACGATCATGTCCATGCATATCATGTCCGCCTATGACGAAGAACTGAAGTACCTGACGCGCCGCATCTCGGAAATGGGCGGTCTCGCCGAGCAGATGGTCGCCGAATCCGTCCGCGCCCTGGTCAATTCCGACCTGGCGCTGGCGCAAAAGGTAATCTCGGACGACACCGTTCTCGATGATGCCGAGCGCCAGATCGGCGAGAAGGCGATTGTCACGATCGCCAAGCGCCAGCCGGTCGCCGCCGACCTTCGCGAGATCATGGGGTCGATCCGCATCGCCTCCGACCTGGAGCGTGTCGGCGACCTCGGCAAGAACACTGCCAAGCGCGTGATCGCGGTTGCCGGTTCGGGCATCCCGCGCAAGCTCGCCCGCGGTCTCGAGCATCTCGCCGAACTCGCTCTGGTGCAGCTCAAGGAAGTGCTCGACGTCTATGCGTCGCGTTCGCCGG
Source organism: Ensifer sp. 22521 (assembly GCF_052044795.1). Taxonomy (NCBI): domain Bacteria; kingdom Pseudomonadati; phylum Pseudomonadota; class Alphaproteobacteria; order Hyphomicrobiales; family Rhizobiaceae; genus Ensifer; species Ensifer sp. 22521. The sequence continues at coordinate 137,425 of NZ_JBQENM010000010.1, read as the reverse complement.
AAAAGGCCAACAGCATTCGCGAACGCGACGAGGAGATCGATGCGATCTACACCTCGCTGTTCCGCGAGTTGCTCACCTACATGATGGAAGATCCGCGCAATATCACGCCCTGCACGCATCTTCTGTTCTGCGCCAAGAACATCGAGCGTATCGGCGACCACGCGACCAACATCGCCGAGACGATCTATTACATGGCGACGGGTGCCCAGCCGGAAGGTGAGCGCCCGAAGGATGACAACACGTCGACGTTGGGCTCGGTCAACGACTAGAAGGTTGGAGCGGGATGCGGGGGGGACAACCGCATACACTTTTCCTCATCCCGCTCTGGCGTTAAACGCGCCGTTCGCAATGCGTGCCCCATGAATATCATCCGGTCGCGGCTTCGGTCGCGGCCCCGAATTCCTGCATCTGAAGCATGCGGCTTTTCGCACCGCCTTTGAAATTGGCGGGGGTGCTCCAGATTTAGAGTGTCTGAGTGCCGGCCGGTCCGCTGGACCCGCACGGCGCTCGCGGTAAGGAGACGTTACCTGATGTTGCCAAAAATCGCCGTGGTCGAAGACGAAGAGGCGCTGAGCGTCCTGCTGCGTTACAATCTGGAAGCTGAAGGCTTCGACGTCGATACGATCCTCAGGGGTGACGAGGCGGAGATCCGGCTACAGGAACGCCTGCCCGACCTTCTGATCCTCGACTGGATGTTGCCGGGCGTCTCCGGCATCGAGCTTTGCCGTAGGCTGCGCCAGCGCCCGGAGACGGAGCGGTTGCCGATCATCATGCTGACGGCGCGCGGCGAGGAAAGCGAGCGCGTTCGCGGTCTGGCGACCGGTGCCGACGACTATGTGGTCAAGCCCTTCTCCACGCCGGAGCTGATGGCCCGCGTCAAGGCGATGCTCCGCCGGGCGAAGCCCGAAGTTCTCTCGACGCTGCTGCGCTGCGGCGACATCGAGCTCGACCGGGAAACCCATCGCGTCCATCGCCGCAGCCGCGAAGTTCGCCTGGGGCCGACAGAGTTCCGCCTGCTGGAGTTCCTGATGTCCTCTCCGGGCCGTGTCTTCTCGCGCTCGCAGTTGCTGGACGGCGTCTGGGGCCACGACATCTATGTCGACGAGCGGACCGTCGACGTGCATGTCGGCCGCCTGCGCAAGGCGCTGAACTTCTCGACCATGCCTGATGTCATCCGCACCGTGCGCGGCGCCGGCTACTCGCTCGAAAGCTGAGAAGGGCAAACAAAAGTCAATAAAAAAGGGGCCGATCGGCCCCTTTCGTTTTGGTCCTGTGCGGATCCTTAGCGCATCCGACGGCGCTCGGCGGACGGCTGGTAGGCAAGCCGCGCATGGAAGCTGCAATAGGGCGAAGCTTCCGGGGAATCGTTGCCGCAGAAATGGAACTCTTCCTTCAGCGGGTCGCCGATCGGCCACTTGCAGGTGCGTTCGGTGAGCTGGGTCAGCTCGAGGCGGCGCGACATTGGCACGACCACGTCGGTCTGGATGCTGAAATCCTGCTCGGCAACGAGATCGACTTCGATCTCCTCCTTGAGAACGGTGGCGCCGGACGGACGGGCAACGGTGCGGGTCGAAACGCGCGAGGCGTAGTTCGGAGCGCGCGGCGCCGAGGTCGGCCGCTTCGGGCGGGTCGCCGCAGTGGTGCTGCCGCCGGCTTTGGCGCGGCCTGGAAGGCTCAGGCGATGAACCTTGCCGATGACAGCGTTACGGCTGACGCCGCCGAGCTGTGCCGCGATCTGGCTTGCGCTCAGGCCCTCGGACCAAAGCTTCTTCAGTTTCTCCACCCGCTCGTCAGTCCAGTTCATTTCTGCACTCTCCGTTCTCAGCGTTGGGGATGGCAGAATCCCTCACCGCACCCCGGTTGAATCCCGAGGTTGCAAACGCGATAACTCTTTTGGTGACTAGGTCCGCCGCATGCGTCTAGTAATTGAATGTTAACGTACTGACCGTCGGACTCCGTGGCAAGAGTCCCGGGATTCACGCCGAATCGATTTCGTAGTTTTCCCCAACTTGCTCGGCTGGCGTTGCATTTTTGCAAGCCCTTCCGGGCGATTTTTTCGCCGCCGGGAAACGGGCTTCTCTGTTGCACTGCAAGGCTTGGTTTTATTGACATTGCGGCGCGAAATAGGAATAGTGCCTGCGCCGCCGAAAGGCGGCATTTTTGATTTTTATCGGGCCGCATGAAGCAGCGGGACCGATGCCGACTGGAGTAAGGAGAGCCTCGCATGACTGCAACCACGCCGCTTTACGATACCTACATGCGCGCGCCGTTGCGTTTCGAGCGAGGAGAGGGCGTCTGGCTGATCGCCGAAGACGGCTCGCGCTATCTCGACTTCGCCGCCGGCGTTGCCGTGAACTCGCTCGGCCACGCGCATCCGCATCTCGTCGAGGCGCTGAAGGCGCAGGCCGAGAAGGTCTGGCACCTTTCCAACCTTTACGAAGTTCCCGGTCAGGAAAGTCTTGGACGCCGCTTGGCGGCCGTCACCTTTGCCGATCGGGTCTTCTTCACCAATTCCGGTGCGGAAGCGCTGGAATGCGCGATCAAGACGGCGCGGCGGTACCACTTCGCCAAAGGCCAGCCGGAGAAGTTTCACATCATCACCTTCGAGGGCGCGTTCCACGGTCGCACGATCGCGACGATCGCCGCCGGTGGTCAGCAAAAGTACATTGAAGGTTTCGGGCCAAAGGCCCCAGGGTTCTACCAGGTTCCGTTCGGCGACATCGCGGCCGTCAAGAATGCGATCACCGAGGAGACCGCCGCGATCCTGATCGAGCCGATCCAGGGCGAGGGCGGCATCCGTCCCGCGACCAAGGAATTCATGCAGGAACTGCGCGCCCTCTGCGACGAATTCGGCCTGCTCCTGATCCTCGACGAGGTTCAGACCGGCGTCGGCCGCACCGGCAAGCTTTTTGCCCATGAGTGGACGGGCATCCGCCCGGATATCATGGCCGTTGCCAAGGGCATCGGCGGCGGCTTCCCGCTCGGCGCTTGCCTGGCGACGGAAGAGGCGGCAGCCGGCATGGTGGCGGGCACGCATGGCTCGACCTATGGCGGCAATCCGCTGGCGATGGCCGTCGGCAACGCCGTGCTCGACGTCATCCTCGCTGATGGCTTCCTCGCCCATGTGCGCGACGTCGCGCTCGTCTTCCGCCAGGGTCTTGCTTCGCTGAAGGATCGCTATCCCGATATCATCGAAGATATCCGCGGCGATGGCCTGATGCTGGGCATCAAGGTAAAGGGCCCCTCGGCGGATCTCCTGAAGGAGATCCGCGCCGAGAAGCTCCTGGCCGTGCCGGCCGGCGACAACGTGTTGCGCCTGCTGCCGCCGTTGACGGTGACGGCGGAGGAAGCACGCGAGGGCCTCGCACGCATCGAGCGCGCCGCCGAAGCAGTGCGGAAGGCAAGTGGTAACGCTGCGGCCTGACCGATAGGGCCAAGACTGACCCAGGATGGTAGAATGACCTTCGTGCGTTCACGCCGCTGCGTGGCGCACATAGGTTCGATTTTTTGAGGAACCGAGTACGATGGCAGGCACCAGACACTTTCTCGATCTTTCGGCCATGACGGCCGCCGATCTTCGGACGATCATCGATGATGCCCGCGTCCGAAAGGCGACGACCAAGGCCGGAACCGCCGAGAAGCCGCTCGCCGGCAAGATGCTGGCGATGATCTTCGAAAAGCCGTCCACCCGCACCCGCGTGTCCTTCGATGTCGGCATGCGCCAGCTCGGCGGCGAAACCCTGTTCCTTTCGGGCACGGAGATGCAGCTCGGTCGCGCCGAGACCATCGGCGATACGGCAAAGGTCCTGTCGCGCTATGTCGATGCGATCATGATCCGCACCACCGACCATCGCCGCCTGCTGGAATTGGCAGAACACGCGACGGTCCCTGTCATCAACGGCCTGACCGACGACACCCATCCCTGCCAGATTATGGCCGACATCATGACCTTCGAGGAGCATCGCGGACCGGTGAAGGGCAAGACGATCGCCTGGACCGGCGACGGCAACAACGTGCTGCACTCGCTGATCGAAGGCTCCGCCCGCTTCGGCTATCGCATGAACATGGCCGTGCCGCTCGGCTCCGAGCCGCAGGACAAGATCCTGAACTGGGCCCGCAACAACGGCGGCGAGATCCTGCTGTGTCACGATGCCGAGCAGGCGGTCGCCAACGCCAATTGCGTTGTCACCGACACCTGGGTGTCGATGAACCAGGAGCATCGTGCCCGCGGCCACAACGTCTTCCAGCCCTATCAGGTCAACGAGGCGCTGATGAAGCAAGCGGCATCCGATGCGCTGTTCATGCATTGCCTGCCGGCGCACCGTGGCGAGGAGGTGACCGACGAGGTGATCGACGGTCCGCAGTCGGTGGTCTTCGACGAGGCCGAAAACCGCCTGCATGCGCAGAAGTCGATCATCGCCTGGTGCATGGGGCTCGTCTAGGCCCTTGCGAGCGCCGCGGTGAGCGCGATGGCGCAGCGCTTCGGCGGCTGTGAGGCCGGCTATTGACATTGCCGCCGTGCGACACGATCTAGGCGGCTGCAGGGCGCTCCTGGCAACAGTGAAGCGCCGACTGCCACGGGTGGTGCGCGGCGCAATGGCTGATGGCACATATCCGGTGGACAATCCGTTTATCGCGGGATCGATTGAGACAGCGGGCACGTTGCGCCGGGGNCGGCGCAACGCAGTTGCTGAGGCAAGGAGCAAGACATGACTGACATGACGCCAGGGCTTGGTGAATTCGACTTCGCCGGTGACGATCACGTCGTGCCTTTCCAGGTGGAAGGCCTCGACGTGCGCGGCCGCGCCGTGCAGCTCGGCCCGATGCTCGACGCAATTCTGGAGCGCCACAACTATCCGCTTCCGGTCGCGCGGCTCGTTGCCGAAACCGTCGTGCTGACGGTTCTGCTCGGCACTTCGCTGAAGTTCGAAGGCAAGCTGATCGTCCAGACGAAAGGCGATGGTCCGGTCGATCTCGTCGTCGCAGACTTCTCGACGCCGGATCGCGTGCGCGCCTATGCCCGCTACGATGCAGATGCGCTTGCCGACGCCGAGAAGGATGGCCGCACCCTTTCGCATGAACTGCTTGGCAAGGGCGTACTCGCCTTCACCATCGACCAGGGCGCTCATACTCAGCGCTATCAGGGCATCGTTGCGCTGGACGGCGCCACGCTGGAAGAAATCGCTGGCGTCTATTTCCGCCAGTCAGAGCAGATCCCGACCAAGGTCAGGCTCGGCGTTGCCGAGCTGCTCGACCGCGATGAAAGCGGCAAGCCGCGCCATCGCTGGCGTGCCGGCGGCATGGTCGCGCAGTTCCTGCCGGAAGCGCCGGAGCGCATGCGCCAGCCTGATCTTTCCGGCGGCGATGGCGATGACGGGGAAGGCGTCTTCGAGGATGACGATCTCTGGGCGGAAGCCAAGGTGATGGTCGAGACGATCGACACCGACGAGCTGACCGACCCGATGGTCGGAACCGAACGCTTGCTCTACCGGCTGTTTCACGAGCGCGGCGTTCGCGTCTATGAGCCGCAGGCGGTCTTTGACCGTTGCAGCTGCTCGCGCGAGAAGCTGCGTTCGGTGCTCGCCAATCTGGACGCTGATGATATCGAAAGCACCATCGAGGAGGGGGCCGTGAAGGTCACCTGCGAATTCTGCTCGACGACCTATCGTTTCGAGGCAAGCGAAGTGCGTCCGCAGTAGCCGGCGCCACTCCGGATCAAGCTAGTTCAGGGTACGCACGAGCCCGGGTGAATCGAGTGAGAAGGCGGGGATGGCCACGTTGAAGGTCTCTCCGCCTTCCGCTTCCATACTGTAATGGCCGAACATTACGCCCGACGGCGTATCCAGCGGGCAGCCGGACGAATACTCATAGGTGTCGCCGGGGTTGAGCAGCGGCTGTTCGCCGATCACGCCGGGACCGCTGACCTCATCGACCTGCCCATTCTCATCTGTGATATGCCAGTAGCGGGTCATCAACCGCACGGCTGCGTCCGAATGGTTTGAGATGACAATGCGATAGCCCCAGACATAGCGGCCGTCATCGGGGTCCGACTGCTCTTCGAGATAGTACGGCTCCACCGTAACTTCTATGTCGCGGGTCAAAGCGCGATACATGGGCAACACCTTGCTTCGGTCTTTCAGGGTATTCTACAGCAAGATGGTTTCGTCAAGAATAACGGCAAGATTGTGCATACCCATTCTGGGGCAAGGGCTTGCGGGTATCCGGATCGGCTGTTCGAACCCGCTCGATCCCGCTGGTGAAGCCATATTGGATGGCGGGGCGCCCGCTGCATGAGCGCCACGAGGGGTCGACGGCCGCCGCCTGTCGTGGCGGCCGTATCTTTTCGTTGCCTCAGGCTTTGACGGCCCTAAGCGCGCGGGCGAAATCCTCGACGACATCCTCGCTGTCTTCGATGCCGGCCGAGAAACGCACCGTGCCGGCGGAAATGCCCAGCTCTTCGCGGGCCTCGTCGGTCAGGTTCTTGTGCGTCGTCGTTGCCGGATGGGTGATCAGGCTCTTGCTGTCGCCGAGGTTGTTAGAGATGCGGACGATCTCCAGTGCGTTCTGCAGCGCGAAGGCCGCATCCTTGCCGCCCTTCAGTTCAAACGCGACGAGGGTGGAGCCGCCGGTCATCTGCTTGGCGATGATGTCGGCCTGCGGGTGATCCTTGCGGCCGGGGTAGATGACCTTCGCCACCTGCGGCTGCTCAGCCAGGAAGTCGGCGACGCGGCGTGCGGTTTCCGTCTGCTGGCGCACGCGCAGCGGCAGGGTTTCGATACCCTTCAGCAGCGTCCAGGCATTGAACGGCGACATGGCCGGGCCGGTATGACGGAAGTAGTCGTGCAGGTTCTCGTTGATCCATTCCTTGTCAGCAAGCACGACGCCGCCGAGGCAGCGGCCCTGGCCATCGATATGCTTGGTGGCGGAATAGACGACGATATGGGCGCCGAGTTCCAGCGGCTTCTGGAAGAGTGGCGTCGCAAAGACGTTGTCGACGACGACCTTGGCGCCGATCTGGTTGGCGAGCTTGGCCACACCGGCAATGTCGATGACTTCGAGGGTCGGGTTGGTCGGGCTTTCCAGGAAGAAGACCTTGGTGTTCTTCTGGATCGCCTTTTCCCAGTTGGCGAGATCGCGTCCATCGACCAAGGTGCATTCGATGCCGTATTTCGGCGCCAGCGTTTCGACCACCCAGCGGCAGGAACCGAACAGCGCACGGGCGGCAACGATATGATCGCCGGCCTTCAGCTGGCAGAGGATTGCTGCAGAAACGGCAGCCATGCCCGAAGCCGTGGCCCGCGCGTCTTCGGCGCCTTCCAGCATGCACATGCGCTTTTCGAACATGTCGTTGGTCGGGCTGCCGTAGCGGGCATAGATGAAGCCTTCGGTCTCGCCCTTGAAACGCGCTTCTGCCGCCTCGGATGTCTCGTAAACGAAGCCCTGGGTGAGGAAGATCGCCTCGGACGTCTCGCCATGCTGGGAGCGGGTGGTTCCGCCGTGGACGAGTTGGGTTGCCGGGCGCCAGTTTTTGCTCATGTGACGATCACCTTCAAAAACAAAAAAACCGGCCGCAAAAACGAGCCGGTTTGACACCCGGCCTTTTTAGCTACTTGTTTAACGTGGCTGCAAGCCGACCGGCCAAATCACCACGGGATAAAGCTTCAATACTGCTAGGGTGCGCTTGCGTCAATTCCCGGAGTTTGGTTTTGTCTCGCAACTGGAAAGAGGACTGCAATGGCCCGCGATACTGGGATTTTGGCCGACCGCGCGATTGCCGCGCTGCTCGAAACGGGGCGCCTGAAGAGCGAGAGGCCGCTGGATGACGATCAGATCCAGCCGGCAAGCCTCGACCTGCGCCTTGGCGCCAAGGCTTTCCGCGTCCGCGCGAGCTTCATGCCCGGCCCGTCCCACCTCGTCGCCGACAAGCTCGACCGGCTGAAGCTGCATGTCGTCGATCTCACCGACGGTGCCGTGCTTGAAACCGGCTGCGTGTACATCGTGCCGTTGATGGAGAGCCTGGCGCTGCCTGCGGGCATGTCGGCCTCGGCCAATCCGAAAAGCTCGACCGGCCGCCTCGACATCTTCACCCGCGTGATCACCGACCGCGCCCAGGAGTTCGACAAGATTCCTGCCGGCTATAGCGGTCCGCTCTATCTCGAAATCAGCCCGCGCACCTTCCCGATCGTCGTGCGCCGTGGTTCGCGCCTGTCGCAGATCCGCTTCCGCATGGGCCAGTCGCTGCTCTCCGAACAGGAGCTGCTGGCGCTGCATGAAAGCGACGTGCTGGTGGCGAGCGAACGCCCGAATGTCAGCGGCGGCGGCATTGCGCTGTCGATCGACCTCAAGGGCACCGGTCCGGAGGGTCTGATCGGCTACCGTGGCAAACACCACACCGCGGTCATCGACGTCGACAAGAAGGCGCAGCACAAGATCTTCGATTTCTGGGAGCCGCTCTACAGCCGCGGACGCGACGAGCTGATCCTCGATCCGGACGAGTTCTACATCCTCGTCTCGCGCGAAGCGGTGCATGTGCCGCCGCTTTACGCGGCCGAGATGACGCCGTTCGATCCGCTGGTGGGCGAGTTTCGCGTGCACTATGCCGGCTTCTTCGATCCCGGCTTCGGCCATGCCTCTGCCGGTGGCAGCGGTAGCCGCGCCGTTCTGGAAGTGCGCAGCCACGAGGTGCCGTTCATCCTCGAACATGGCCAGATCGTCGGCCGCCTGATCTATGAACACATGTTGGAGCGTCCTGACGGTCTCTACGGCCTCGGCGTCGGCTCCAACTACCAGGCCCAGGGCCTGAAGCTTTCGAAACATTTCCGCGCCGAGTAGGGATTTTGCACGGGACCCTCGTGCGATACCGCGCAAGGGTCCTTGACAGATCGTCCCGGTTCGGGAAATTTCGCAGGCATCGCGGGTGTAGTTCAGTGGTAGAACGCCAGCTTCCCAAGCTTGATGTCGTCGGTTCGATCCCGATCACCCGCTCCAATCCTTCCTGAAGCCTCTTTTGCCTCGTTCGAGCGAGACCTATGGCCAGTTGCCTTGCGGACGGTTACTTTACCGCTCGATGAATCATCCCGCGGTTCCAAGCGCCGCCCCTGAGACAAGAACCGTGCCGGCCCGCTGCCCATGAGATTTCTTTCCCTGTTCGCTCTCTGCGCGTCCCTGATCGCAACGCCGCTTGCGGCCCAGCCCAGGGACCTGCCCATTCTGTTCGATGCGCGCGAACGCATCGCCAAGCCCGATCTCACGGGCCTTGCGCGCTTGCGCTTCCTGACGACGGTCGACTTTCCGCCGTTCAACTTCATCGATCAGTCCGGCAAGCTCTCCGGTTTTCACGTCGATCTCGTGCGCGAGATCTGCCGCGAGCTCGACATCGAAGCCAAATGCCAGATCCAGGCAGTGACCTATGCGGAACTGCTGCCGGCGCTGGAGCAGGGGCAGGGCGAAGCGGTTGCCGCCGGTATCGCCGTCGGCCCGGAACTGCGCCAGCGCTTCGGCTTCTCGCGCGCCTTCATGCGGCTTCCGGCCCGCTTGGCCATCAACACCAAGGCGGCCGGCGCCGTGACGGGTCCGAAGGACCTCAGGAAAAAAACGGTCGGTGTCGTGGCGGGCACCACCCATGAGGCCATGTTCAAGGCGTTCTTCCCGAGTATCGGGGCCAAGGTCTTCCCAGATCGCGATGCCATGCTCACGGCACTGCAGAAGGGTGAGGTGCCGGCGGTCTTTTCCGACGGTTTGCAGCTTTCCTTCTGGATCTCAGGCACGACTGCCGGGGGCTGCTGCGCACTCGTCGATGGTGCCTATTTCTCGCAACGCTTTCTCGGTGAAGGCCTGACGATCATGAACCGCAAATCCGAACCGGCGCTGACCCAGGCGATCGACCACGCGCTGCTGGCGCTTTCGCGCAGCGGCCGGCTCGAGGAAATCTACCTGCGCTACTTCCCCAACGGCATCTATTGAGCGCCCACTGCATGTTTCCTTTAATCGTACCCGATCAAAGGTCAAAAACATGCAGCAATTCAAAGTGCTACAGCGACCTTTGCGCGTCTGATAAGACGCGCAGCGCTGTAGACAGCTTGGCGTGAACGCCAGGAAATGATGAGCTACCGGCGGAAGCGAGCAAGCGCCCCTCGTTCGATGGCGGCGCAGGTGAGCTTGTCGAGACCGAGGCGGTCGCGCAGCAATTGCAACAGCCGGATCTCTTCGTTGCGAATGCGCTGGTCCGCGGCGGCGATCTCGACGGCAAGTGCATAGGCCGTCTCATGGAACTTTTCCGGAAGCGCCTCGCGCACGATTTCCAGCGCGATGTCCAACCCCTCGGGAGCCGCGAGCTGGGCGGAGCATTCGTGGCCGATATGGACGAGCTGGTCCTCGTCGAATCCCTCGAAGACCGGCAGGAACTGCACCAGCCGGCCGATGCGGGTGAATTCGTCGTCGCTCATCTCGCGGTCGACCGCCGACATCATCACCATGACATAGATGAGCGCTTCGTGGTGGCTGAGGCTTGGCAGCATGGGTCTTTCCGGCGGTAGCGCAATTCCGGGAACGGCGTGAAGCGGTGTCCATCCGGATTGCAGAGTTTCAAAGAGTTGGATCATCTCACTGTTTCAACGATGTAATGAGATGATCTGGACGGTTGAGAGCTGGGAATTGCCGCGGCTGTTTACAAGTCTGGCTGCGGCTCGTCCATCCCGGTGCCGAGGGTTGGGTCGTCGAACGTCATCGGCGTGTGACTGAGGTCGCGCGGATCTTCGCCATAGAAGCCGAGCTTCGCCTGGCGCGCAGCGTCGGCCCGCGTCTTGAGCGGCGAGCCGGGTACCGGCGTCGCCCAGCCGTTGTCGACGAGCCAGGTTGCGAGATCCTGCCCGCCGAGCGAGCAGGAAGCGGTGGCCGATGCGCCGGCGCTCCCCTCGGGCATGTCGCAGCTGACCGCGCGTGCGCGCAGCAAGTTTCTGAAGGCCGTCCGTGCGACGATGCCGCAGGGCCAACTCTTCCCCCCGGTTTCGCAGGTTCTCTCTGCCTGCTCGGGCTCGATGCCATCGATCTGCAGCGTGAGCTTGTCGAACTGGATCACACCGGCGGCGATCGCCACGGGGCGATAGAGGATGGTCGGCCCGGCGGTCGCCTTCGCTTGCTTCTCCGGCTCTGACAGCGGGGCACGCGGCTCCGCGCGTTCGAGCGGCGCGCCGGTGACGGTGTCGGGCAGACCGAATTGTTGCGGCTCGATGGCGCGTGCGGCGTTTTCCGTCGTCGACGTCTGCGGTTGATCGCCGGTCGTAACCGCACCGGGCTGCGCGGTGCCGTCGGTCGGTGTTCCCAAGTCGAGCGGTACGTTATCATCCGTTTCGGCGTCATCCGGCGCCGGCTCGATTTCCGTCATGTCGGGCGTTTCGAGGACGAAGTCCGGCGTGGCGGCACTCTCGCGGTCGCGAATGGCGGCTGCACCCGCGTAGAGGATGCCGGTGAAAAGCGCGATCGCGGCGATGCCGCCGGCAAGGGAGTATAAATGCTGCCGCATCAGGAAGAACGTCCTATTGGCTGGCCCAGATGATCCGGGCGATCCATTCGATCTGGCTGATCTCGAAGCCCCGGTTCGGGTGCTCCGGGTTGAGGGAAAGGAGTTCGATCGTGCGCGGCGTCTGGCGTGTCAGGACCTTCGCCATGACCTCGCCTTCGCGTGTCTTGACCACGACGCGGTCGCCGCGCCGAACCTGCGCCCCCGGATCGACGATCAGGGTGTCGCCGTCGCGGTACAGTGGCAGCATGCTATCGCCCTGCACCTCAAGCGCGTAGATGCCCGTCCGGCGTTCCGCCACTGTTGGAAAGTCGATCACGTCCCAGCCCTGGCCGGCCGGAAAACCGCCGTCGTCGAAGAAGCCGCCGGCACCCGCCTGGGCGAAGCCGATCAGCGGGATCGCGGCACTTGCAGTCGCCGGGGTGGCCTGAGTGTCATTCGGGCTCAACAGGCTGGTGAACTGGTCCATCGTGGCGCCGGTCGCCTCGAGCACCTTGGCGATCGATTCCGTCGAAGGCCAGCGTTCCCGCCCGTCGGCAGAGTGGCGCTTGGACTTGTTGAAGGAGGTGGGGTCGAGCCCGGCGCGGCGGGCGAGACCGGAAGGCGAGAGCTGATTGCGCTCGGCCAATGCATCGATGGCGTGCCAGATCGTGCCGTGAGACAACATGCGAAAGGTCCGGGCCGAACAGGCGGCCACTTGCTGGGTTTGTTCGACACCACACTATCGAAACGCGAAGTACCGGTAAAGAATCCGAAGGAAAATAGTCCTTTCTCCGTCATTTGCTTTGGGGGCGGCGGCCCCTATAGTTCGCGTGACGGGCAGGACAGGCTTTCATCGGAGGGAACGTTTGTTGGCGCGCATGAGATCGGAGCGTCTGCTGTTCGTGGCCCTCGCTGCGGCGATTGCCGGGATCGCGCTGGAGCATGAGCTTCTCGAAATGGGGCGCCTGGCAACGCTTCTCGGTGCCGCCGGTCTCGTGGTGGCGATCGTGCTCGCCTCGCTGCGCGTGTCGCACCATGCCGAGGTGCTGGCGTCCAAGGTCGGCGATCCCTATGGCACGATGATCCTGACGCTCTCGGCGGTCTTGGTCGAGGTCGTCGTGCTGGCGATCATGATGACCAGCGAGACCTCGCCGACGCTCGTGCGCGACACGATCTATGCGGCCGTCATGCTCGATATCAACGGCATCCTGGGCCTCGCCGCCCTGCTTGGTGGCCTGAAACATGGAGAGCAGCCCTATAACGACGATTCCGCCCGCACCTACAGCGTCATGATTCTGACGGCGATGGGCATCTCGATGGTCGTTCCGGAGTTCGTGCCGGCGGCGAGATGGCATCTCTATTCGGCCTTCACCATCGGCGCGATGATCACCCTCTATGCCCTGTTCCTGCGCATGCAGGTGGGGGTGCACAGCTACTTCTTCAGCTACAGCTATCCGAAGGCGAAGGGCGAGGGGAGCGCGATACAGGGTGGGCCGGATCAGCCGGTGCTGCCGTCGATCGTGATACTGATCCTTGGCATCGTGTTGATCGGCGTGCTGGCGGAAGTGATGTCGTCGCTGCTGACCTCGGGCCTGAAGGGGAGCGGCGCCCCGCCGGCGGTGACCGCCATCGTCGTTGCCGTGATCTCTGCCTCGCCGGAAGTCATGACCGCGATGCGGGCGGCACTCGCCAACCGCATGCAGGCGGTCGTCAACATCGCGCTCGGGGCATCGCTTTCGACGGTGATCCTGACGGTGCCGGTCATGGAGGCGATCGCGCTCTATACCGGCCAGCCCTTCCTGATGGCCATGTCGCCGGTGCAGACGGTGATGGTGGCGGTCACTTTGATCGTGGCCGCGATCAACCTCAACGACGGCCAGACCAACGCCATTGAGGGCATGACTCATTTCGTGCTGTTCGCGACCTTCGTCATGCTGTCTGTGATCGGGCTCTGAGCGGATGAAGTGCCTGTTCGTATAGCCTCAGGCCGTCGCCTTTTCGCGTGCCTTTCTTGCCACCACCTCTTCATAGGCTGCCTGCAGTGTAGCGCGCACCCGCGGCGGACCATCGAGCAGCGCGCCGAGATGATCGTGTCGCAACTCGTCCATGAAGCGGTCCCAGAGTTCCGGACCGCCGTTTTCCATCTGCTCGGCGCGAATACTGAGCTCTTCGCTGACCGGCAGATAGCGCCGCCCCCAGGCGCCGAGCTGGGCCATGATCGGCACCAGCGCGATCGTCATCTCCGTGAGACTGTAGATCGCCTTCTGCTTGTGCGTGGGGTCGTCCGCCTTGGTCAGCATGCCCTGCTCGACCAGCATCTTCAGCCGATCCGCCAGGATGTTGGACGAGATGCCCTCCTGGGAACGCAGCAATTCCCGGAAGTGCCGTTTACCGCCGAAGATCATGTCGCGAATGATCAGCAGGCTCCATTTGTCGCCGAACACTTCGAGCGAAAGATTGATCGGGCAACCCGAGCGAATGTCGTCCTTCATTGGCACCTCTTCAAAACCGCTTGCATTATCGCATCAGTGAAGCTATCGTGCAACTGCTTTCAAAATTAGAGCAGTTTTTATATGAAACCAGTTAGGCAAAGGCCAGCGGTTTTCGAACATCAGAGGAGAGAGAACATGACCGACAGATCCGTGGAACATGCGAGCTTCACCATCGAGCGCAGCTTCAAGGCGACGCCGGGACAGGTGTTCAGGGCTTTCTCCGAGCCGGCCGCGAAGGAACGTTGGTTCGTCAGTGCTGACGGGCCGGTGGCCGAATTCAGCCATGACTTCCGCGTCGGCGGTCGCGAGAGCGGTCGCTTCAGCCAGGACGGCGAAACGATCTATCATGACGACACCGTCTATCTCGACATCGTCGAGAACCGCCGGATCATCTTTGCTTACACGATGGCTGAGAACGACAAGAGGATCTCGGCGTCCGTCGCGACCGTCGACATTCAGCCGGAAGGCAACGGTACGCGCCTCGTCTTCACCGAACAGGTTGCCTTCCTCGACGGGCTCGACAAGCTCGAATACCGGCGCGACGGTTGGCAACAATTGATCGGTGTGGCACTGGCAGAGGAACTCGGCGAAGCGGCTGTTGCTGCGTGACGCAGCAATCGGTCTCGTGAGCGCATTGAACCCCCGAGACCTTTCTGTCTCCGGGGGGTCTCAGTGCATGGCCGCGATCGCGCTGCCGGCGATGCCCACCGAAAAAAGGGTGAGACAAACGGCAGCAATCCGTCGCGGCAGATGCGAGGCCGACAAGCCCGTCGACATCTGCACCAGCATGGCGCCGGCGCCGATCCAGGTCGATCCGGCGGCGACGACCAGCAGCGAGAAGCCGGCGATCCAGGGCCAGACGGCGGCCAGTCCAGTCTGTGGCAAGAGCACCAGGGCGACGATCAGCGCCTTCGGATTGAGCAGCGTCGTAACGAAGACCTGGCGGATGGAGATGACGACACCTTCGCTGCGCTCGGCATCGGTGGTCCAGAGCGCATAGGCGAGGTAGAGAACCCAGCAGGCGGCGACGAGCCTGAGCGCAAGGCCGAGCTGCGGATGGGCGGCAAGGAATGGCGCCAATAGTGCTACGGCCGGGATGATGACGGCGAGATAACCGCCGAGCTCGCCGGTGAGCAACGGCAGCGAACGGCGGAAACCGGCAGAGGCGCCGGACAGCCAGAGCAGCGTGTTTGTCGGCCCCGGCGTTGCGAGCAGGATCAGGGCGGCGAGGGCGAAGGTGAGCGGCTGCATGTCGTTGAACCTGGTTTTGTGGCCGTTATCGCCGTCTTCTACCAGCCGCGCAAGCGTCCGCTCTTGATCTCCATCAAGCGTGGCGCCCGATAGTACCGGAATCTACCCGCAAGAAATCGCCACACGTGTCCGTGGGAATGCCTCTTCCGCGTGTGTCGCGGCCGCGCTATCAGACGGGACGCTGCCGCTTCTCTCCCGCCGGCGCGATCGAGGCCTCCCATGAACAAGACCGTACTGTCAGGCATCGTCATGACGACGTTTTCCTATTTCCTGTTCTCGTTGCAGGATGCGTCGGTCAAATGGCTCGTCGTCGGCTATTCGGTCTGGCAGATCCTGTTTACCCGCAGCATCACCATTCTCGTGCTTTGCCTCGTCATCGGCCGCGGCAAGCTGGTGCGCAGCGCCATCTCATCTCCGGTGATCAAGCCGCTCTTCGTGCGCAACCTGCTGCTGCTCGCGGCCTGGCTTTCCTATTTCAACGCGGCGCGCGATCTTGGCCTCGCGGAGATGACGACGCTCTACTATGCAGCGCCGATCATCGTGACGCTGCTTGCCGTGCCGATCCTGAAGGAAGACGTGCCGCCGATCCGCTGGTTCGCCGTTTTCATCGGCTTCGTCGGCGTGCTCATCGCCTGTGACCCGCTCGGCACCGGCATGAAGCTGTCGCTGCCGGTGTTCCTGGCGCTCACCGCCGCCGTCTTCTGGGCGATCGGCACCGTCATGCTGCGCAAGACCGCGCTGCAGGAAACGACCTTGGTGCAGATGACCATCTCAAACGTCTTCTTCATCGCGATGACCGGGCTTGCGGTCGGCTTCTTCTGGACGCCGCCGGCGCTCTTCGACGTCGCACTGATGGCAGGCACCGGCGTGATTGCCGGCATCGCCCAGTACGCGCTGTTCGAGGGCATGCGTCGGGCGCCGATCTCGGTGATCGCGCCGTTCGAATACACCTCGCTCGTTTGGGCCTTCGGTCTCGGTTTCCTGATCTGGGGCGATGTGCCGGCGGCGAACGTCTTTGCCGGCGCCGGCCTGATCTTTGCGGCCGGTCTGCTGATCATCGTCGGCGAACGCCTGGCGCACCGTCGCGCCGGTGCTGCCGCCTAGAGCGCCGTGCGTTCGGAGCACAAAGGACGCTCTAGCTGAATTGATTGCAGAGCGATCAAGAGGCCGCTTCAGGCCTTCATGACAAGTGTTTCGGGCACCCGGCCAGTCAGCCGGAAGAACAGGTGCGAGGTGACGAGGACGGACGGGTCGGCGAGGTGCCGATCCAGCGCCATGAGGTCGTCGTCGAGATCGTCGCGGTCGATGAAGCCTTCACCGATCAGGCCGTCACGCACATTGTTGATGAAGTCTCTGAGGATCGGCCGGCGGTCGTGACCGGGCGGGTAGACATGCGCAACGGCATCGACCGAAATCGCCTCGACACCCGCTTGCCGGAACAGCCGGTGCACGCGGCGGCCGATATGGAGGTCGATGCCTCTGGCCGCCGAATAGGCGATATAGGCGGCAAGCAGGCGGTCCCAGGCGGGAAGCGGCGGATCGCAGATATGCGCCAGAAAATCGGCCTCGAAGCTCGCGATCCAGCCGCCGGGTTTTACCAGCGACACCATTTCGAGCACGATGAGCTCCGGCCGTGGCACGTTGACGAGCACCAGTCGCATATGGGCACCGTCGAAGGAACGGCGGGGCAGGCCCGTCGCATAGGCGTCGCCTTCGCGCACTTCCACCTGAGGCAGGGCGTGGCTGGCGACGAAACGGCGCGCAAGTTCGACGAAGTGCGGGTCGCGCTCGATACCGAGCACGGAGCCCGTCGGCCCGACGCGTTTGCCAAGCAGGTGCAGCACGCCGCCGGGGCCACAGCCGAGATCGATGACGCGCTCGCCTGGCCGGATGCCGACCCTTTCGAGCTGCTGGTCGGAATCTGGGGCAAGATTGGCAATCTGTCGCTTCAGGCGTTCTTCCTCGGGCCCGGCGCGCCCAAGCAGATAGAGATCAGGCTCGCTCATGGCGTGTCCCCCTCTGATCCCGGCGAGCATGCGCCCGCGCAGGGAGGCCGTCAATCGGGAGGTGCAAGTAGCCTTAACGCACCTGCGACGTCATCATGCGCCGTTCTGGGGTCTCCTCGTAGATGCTGAGACCTTCGCGCTGGTAGAAGGCGACGGCGGGGTTGGTGGCCAGGACGCTGAGGCGCAAGGGCAGGCCAACCGCCCTTGCTTCGCCGAGCACCTGCCTGAGCGCGATCGCGCCATTGCCGCGTTTCTGATGGCCGGGCGCCACATAGAGCTTGTTGACCCAGACATGGTCGTTGCGCACGGTGACCGAGACGCAGCCGACATCCTCGCCGTTCGCAACGATGATGCGATGTTCGTCAAGGATAAGCGCATCCGCCGGACGCGGCCGCCAGTTGCCCCAGAGCGCCATGGCATAGTCGCGCATGCAGGCCTCTTCCAGCCAGTGCAGATAGGGTTCGTCGCCGGCGATCGCGGGGCGGAGCAGGACTTTGTTCATGGCTTCATCACTTGCGCGGCTTCAACCCGAATAGGTCTAACATCGCAACCATAACAACTTGATGGTCACGCGAATGCGGGCGCTGCGTTAGGCCATGAGCCTTGGACGAGCCGTCGCCCAAACGAAAACAGGCCCCGAGGGGCCTGCTTCCAATTCGATGCGCGGAACTTACGCCGCCTGTTTCTTCTCGCCGTAGGGGTCGAAGCGGCCGTAGAAGGTCTCGCCGCGCTCGGCCATTTCCTTCAAGAGCGCCGTCGGCTTGAAGTGGCTGCCATAGTCCTTGGCAAGCTTGTCGCACATCTTGACGAAGGCCTTTACGCCCATGCCGTCGATGTAGGAGAGCGTGCCGCCGGTATAGGGCGCAAAGCCGAAGCCGAGGATCGAGCCGACGTCTGCTTCGCGCGGGTCGGTGACGATGCCCTCTTCCATGGTGCGGGCGGCCTCGAGCGCGATCGTCGCCAGGAAGCGCTGCTTCAGCACTTCGACGTCGATCTTGTCGGCGTTCTTCTGCGGGTAGAGCGTCTTCAGCTCCGGCCAAAGATACTTCTTGGCGGGCTTCACCGGATACTCGTAGAAGCCCTTTCCGTTCTTGCGGCCGCGACGGTCGAGGTCGTCGACCATCTTGTTGATCAGCGCCATGTGCTTGGGATCGACGGCCTTTTCGCCGAGGTCGGCGACGGTGGCCTTGAGGATCTTCTGGCTGAGGTCGATCGCCACTTCGTCGTTGAGCGACAGCGGTCCAACCGGCATACCGGCCATCTTGGCGGCATTCTCGATCATCGCCGGCGGCACGCCTTCGATCAGCATGTCATAGGCTTCGTGGATGTAGCGGAAGACGCAGCGGTTGACATAGAAGCCACGCGTGTCGTTGACGACGATCGGCGTCTTCTTGATCGCGGCGACATAGTCGAGCGCGACGGCGAGCGCCTTGTCGCCGCTTTCCTTGCCGAGGATCACTTCGGTCAGCATCATCTTTTCGACCGGCGAGAAGAAGTGGATGCCGATGAACTGGCCGGGGCGCTTGGAGTTCTTGGCAAGGCCGGTGATCGGTAGTGTCGAGGTGTTGGAGGCAAAGATCGTGTCTTCGCCGATCACCGCTTCGACCTTCTCGATGACGTCCTTCTTGACCTGGCGGTCTTCAAAGACGGCTTCGACCACAAGGCCGACTTCCTTCAGGTCGTTGTAGTCGGCCGAAGGCGTGATGCGGGAAAGCAGCGCTTCGCCTTCTTCCTTGGTCAGGCGGCCCTTGCCGACCGAATCCTTGACCAGGCCTTCCGAGTGGGCCTTGCCCTTTTCGGCCGCTTCCATGTCGCGGTCGATCAGCGTGACGGCAATGCCGGCGGCAGCCGTCACATAGGCGATCGAGGCGCCCATGAAGCCGGCGCCGACGACGCCGACATGTTTGAATTCCGATTTCGGCACACCGGCCGGGCGGCGGGCGCCCTTGCCGAGTTCCTGCATCGAGACGAACAGCGAACGGATCATCGAGAAGGCTTCGGTCGTCTGAAGGATCTCGGTGAAGTAGCGCTGCTCGATCTTGAGCGCCGTGTCGAACGGCACCTGCAGGCCTTCATAGACGCATTTCAGGATGGCAACGGCGCCCGGATAGTTGCCGTAGGTCTCGCGGCGCAGGATGCCGGAAGCGGCCGGCCAGAGCTGGGCCGAGGCCGGCGTCCAGATGCCGCCGCCCGGAACCTTGTAACCCTTTTCGTCCCAGGGCTGGACCGGCTTCAGGCCGTTCTTGATCATCGCCTTGGCGGCGTCGATGAGCTTGTCGGCTTCGACGACTTCATGCACGAGGCCGAGCGCCTTGGCGCGCGCCGACGTCAGCGACGAGCCCGTCGTCATCATCTGCAGCGCGTCCTGCGCATTGGTGAGCCGCGGCACGCGCTGGGTGCCGCCGGCGCCCGGGAAAATGCCGACCTTGACTTCAGGCAGGGCGATCTTCACCGACTTGGAATTGGAAGCAACGCGGCCGTGGCAGGCGAGCGAAAGCTCGAAAGCGCCGCCCATGCAGGTGCCGTTGATCGCCGAGACCCAGGGCTTGCCCGAGGTTTCGAGCTTGCGGAAGAGCCCGGTCATGCGCCCGACCAGGTCGAAGAGCTTCTGGGCGGCGTTATCCGGATCCTTCTTCTTCTCTTCCTGCTGGAAGGTGAACATCGACTTGATCATCGACAGATCAGCGCCGCCGGAGAAGGTCGACTTGCCGGACGTGAAGACAACGCCCTTGACCGCTGCGTCGGCAGTCGTTGCGTCGACGATGGCATTCAGTTCCTCCATCACCTCCTGGGTGAAGACGTTCATCGACTTCTCAGGCATGTCCCAGGTGACGAGTGCGATGCCGTCGGCGTCGGTCTCGATCTTGAAATTGGTGTAATTCGTCATGGTTCTCCCCCTCAGTAGAGAATGGGTTCGATGCGCAGCGAGATATTCGATCTGCCGCTGTAACGTTGTTTGCTGGTATTGGTGGCGATCAGCCGGCTGTCGCGCTCGACGCGGATGGTGAAGCCCGCATCGACGGCCTTGTCCAATTCGGGCTTGGGCACCTGCAGCACGAAGGGCACGCGGGTCGCCTTGCCATCGCTGACGACGGAGGTTTCCGCGATCAGCTTGGCAGCGGCGTCAGCCACGCCCTGCTCTTCGAGCCTGATCGTGACCGTGCCGGCCGGAACCGGGCCGCTGGCGACATTGGTGATCGCACCGGTGAGCGTGAAGCTGTCGCCGCCTTCCTCGTCGGAGACGCAGCCGGCGGCTGCAAGCAGCCCCAGGCCCATCAGTCCGAGAAAAGAGCGGCGCATCACGTCCATCGTCAGACCCTTTCGATGATCGTGGCCGTGCCCATGCCGGCGCCGATGCAGAGCGTCACGAGCGCGGTGTTGAGATCGCGACGCTCCAGCTCGTCGAGCACGGTGCCGAGGATCATCGCGCCGGTGGCGCCGAGCGGATGGCCCATGGCGATCGCGCCGCCGTTGACGTTGATCTTGTCGTGCGGGATGTCGAAGGCCTGCATGTAGCGCAGCACGACGGCGGCGAAGGCTTCGTTGAGTTCGAAGAGGTCGATATCCGACAGCTTCATGTCGGCGCGCTTCAGAAGCTTTTCGGTGACGTCGACCGGGCCCGTCAGCATCAGCGCCGGATCGGAGCCGATATTGGCGAAGGCGCGGATGCGGGCGCGGGGCTTCAGGCCCATGCTCTCGCCGCCGGCCTTGGAGCCGAGCAGCACGGCTGCGGCGCCATCGACAATGCCCGACGAGTTGCCGGCGTGGTGCACGTAGTTGATCTTCTCGATCTCCGGATGCGCCTGGATGCCGACGGCTTCGAAGCCGCCCATTTCGCCCGGCATCTGGAACGACGGGTTGAGCGAGGCGAGCGCCTGCATGTCGGTGCCCGGACGCATGTGCTCGTCACGGTCGAGGATCGTCAGACCGTTCCCGTCCTTGACCGGCACGACGGACTTCTTGAAATAGCCCTTCTCCCAGGAATGCGCCGCGCGCTTCTGGCTTTCCACCGCATAGGCGTCGACGTCGTCGCGGCTGAAACCGTATTTCGTGGCGATCAGGTCGGCAGAAACACCCTGCGGCATGAAGAAGGCCGGCAGGTTGACCGAGGGGTCCATGAACCAGGAGCCGCCGGACATGCCGAGACCGACGCGCGACATGCTCTCGACGCCGCCGGCAATCACGATGTCGTCTGCACCCTGGGCGATCTTGGCCGCGCCGAAGTTGATGGCGTCGAGACCGGAGGCGCAGAAGCGCGAGATCTGCATGCCCGGCGCGCGGGTGGAATAGCCCGCTTCGAAGGCGGCTGCCTTCGGGATCACCGAACCGGCATCCATCACCGGATCGACGCAGCCCATGATGATGTCGTCCACGGTCGAAGTATCAAGGTCGTTGCGGTCACGCACCGCCTCCAGCATCTTGGCGGCGAGGCGAACGGATGGCACTTCGTGCAGCGATCCGTCCTTCTTGCCACGGCCGCGCGGCGTGCGCACGTGGTCGTAAACGAAGACTTTCGTCATGTCTCATCTCCCTTTCGGCAGCACCATCAGGTGCTGCCCGTCAAAACAGTTTGAAATCGAACGGCTCAGAAGGCGGCCGCGTCGAGCGCCATCAGCGTGTCGGCGCCGGTCTCGATGCGGGCCTTGCGCAGGGCCGTTTCCGGCAGAATCCTTTCCATGAAGAAGGTCGCGGTGATCAGCTTGTTCTTCAGATAGTCTGCGCGCGCCGTTTCGCCAGAGGCAAGTTTTTCCTCAGCAGTCTTCGCAATTTTTGCCCACATGTAACCAAGCACGACGAGGCCGAAGAGGTGCATGTAGTCGGTCGAGCCGGCGCCGGCATTGTCGGGCTTGGCCATAGCGTTCTGCATGAACCACATGGTGGCGGCCTGCAGGTCGTTGAGGCCCTTCTTCAACGCTTTGGTGTAGCTCGCCAGCTTCTCGTTGTTGCGGTTTTCCTCACAGAAATCGCCGATTTCCTTGAACAGTGCCATGACGGCGCGACCGCCATTGAGGCCCAGCTTGCGCCCGACGAGGTCGAGCGCCTGGATGCCGTTGGCGCCTTCGTAGATCATCGCGATACGGGCATCACGGACATACTGGCTCATACCGTGTTCTTCGATATAGCCGTGGCCGCCGAACATCTGCTGTGCCATGACCGCGTGGTCGAAGCCCTTGTCGGTGAGCACGCCCTTCAGGATCGGCGTCATCAGGCCGAGAATGTCGTCGGCCGTCTGGCGGTCGGCGTCATTGTCGGAGCGGTGGGCGATATCGGATTTCAGCGCGGTCCAGAGCGTAAAGGCGCGGCCGGCCTCGTTGAAGGCGCGGATCGTCATCAGCGTGCGGCGCACATCCGGATGCACGATGATCGGGTCGGCCTTCTTGTCCGGCGCCTTCGGCCCGGAAAGCGAGCGGCCCTGGATGCGGTCACGGGCATAGTTGGCGGCGTTCTGGTAGGCGATTTCGGCGATCGACAGGCCCTGCAGGCCGACGCCGAGGCGGGCCTCGTTCATCATGACGAACATGGCGTTGAGGCCCTTGTTCTCCGTACCGATGAGGTAACCTTCGGCCTCGTCATAGTTCATGACGCAGGTCGAGTTGCCGTGGATGCCCATCTTGTGTTCGATCGCGCCGCAGGAAACGCCGTTGCGGTCGCCAGGCTCGCCGTCGGCATTGAGCTTGAACTTCGGAACGATGAACAGCGAAATGCCCTTCACACCATCAGGCGCGCCCTCAAGGCGGGCGAGCACCAGATGGATGATGTTATCCGACATGTCGTGTTCGCCGGCCGAGATGAAGATCTTCTGGCCGGAGATCTTGTAGGCGCCGTTGCCGGTGGGCACTGCCTTGGTGCGCAGCAGGCCGAGATCGGTGCCGCAATGGGGCTCGGTGAGATTCATCGTGCCGGTCCAGGTGCCGGCAACCATCTTCGGCAGATAGGCCTGCTTCTGCTCGTCGGTTCCATGCACCAGGATCGCGGCGATCGCGCCCTGGGTGAGGCCGGGATACATGGTCAGTGCCATGTTGGCGGACGACATGTACTCGCCGACGGCGGTGTGCAGCGTGTAGGGCAGGCCCTGGCCGCCGAATTCCTCCGGAACGGCGAGGCCGAGCCAGCCGCCTTCGCGGTAGAGGTCGAAGGCTTCCTTGAAGCCCTTGGGTACGCTGACCGAGCCGTCGTCGCGGCGCTTGCAGCCTTCCTGGTCGCCGGAGAGATTGACCGGGAACAGGGCTTCCTCGGCAAGCTTGGCCGCTTCGCCGACGATCGCTTCGATCATGTCCGGCGTAGCATCAGCAAAACCGGGCAGGTTGTTGTAGCGCTCGATGCCGAGCACGTCGTTCAGGATGAAGAGGGTATCGTCGACCGGGGCTTTGTAGATGGGCATGCTTTCCTCGCCTTTTGGTGCTTCGGGCGCCGTACCTCGTCGTCGACGCCCGGTTGCAGGATGCCGGATGCGCCGCCATCCTCTTTGATTCTAGAGCATCTTTCCCTTCCAGTGATTCCACAGGAAAGCGGCATGCTCCAGGGCGGTCTCGCATCGTTGGCCGGATGCTACAAAATTTTGACGTTTGCGTAAACGTCAAAAATTGCGGGCTGCGAAGTTTCGTCGCGGCACCAGGGGAGCCGAAAGGGGCGCCGGCAACCCGCGCTCACGGTACGATCCTGCCAAATCGTTAAAAATCCTGGGCAGATTAACGGCTTATTTACCACGTTTCGTGAAAGGTGCGTGTTGAGATGGTCAAAGCTGCAACCGGTCCTGGCGTCGTGTCGTTGTAGCTTTGCCCACGTCGGAAGCGCCACAGGGGTGAGGAAAGCTGTTTTCTTCCGTGACGACTTTCGGGATGGCCGACGACAGGGGCGAAGAACACCATGAATGGATCGCGATCAAATCCTCAGCGCGCAGGCAGCCAGTCCTATAGCGAGCGGCCGTCGCTCGACGCTTTGAACCGCACCATCGAAGGACTTGAGGCGCGGATCGAAGGCCTGATGAGCGGCGCTGCCCGCGACGTGGCGCCAAGGCCTCCCGAGCGTCTTCCGGCCCGCGAACCAGCCAGGGAACCCGCAACGCCCCGTGACGCCGTCGCCGAAATCATGCAGCGCCAGCGCAGCCTCAGCGCTTCGCGCGAGCGCCCGCCGCTTCGCGACCGAATGTCGGCGCGCGAACCGGAACGCTATGTTCCCGAACGTCCGGCCTCTGACCGTCTTACCGAAGAGCCCCGCCTGCAACCGTTGCACAGCCAGCCGCAGCGCCCGTCTTTGGCCGTTAACGATATCGCCGAGGCGCTCGTCGGTCTGCGCCAGGACCTGAAGCGCGACATCACCGATGGCCTCACGCGCGAGATGAATTCGCTCAGGTCCGAGATTCGCGGCATCAAGGCTCAGGCGCAGGATCACAGCTTCGCCGAAGACGTGCGCGGCGACATGCAGCGTCTTGCCGACAGCATCCAGCAGCTCGGCCGCCAGGCCTCGCCCGCCCAGGCCGACGCGCTGCGTGGCGACTTCGACGAACTGCGTGCGATGATCGACGGCCTTGCGCGTGAAGACAGCATGCGCCGCATGGAAAACCGCTGGACCGGCGTCGAGGATCGGCTGATCGCGTTTGATCAGAACCGCGACGACGAGCTGGTGGCGCTGGCCTACCGCCTGGACGAGATCAAGTCGCAGATCGGCTCGCTGAAGGGCAGCTCGGCCGTCGACGCGCTTGAGGACAAACTGATCGCCGTCGCCCAGGCCATCGAAATGCTGGGCCGCCAGATCCAACCCGATGACCGCCGTCTCGTTTCGCAGTTTGCGGATCTCGACGGTCGGCTCGATGAAATCAGCCGCGCGATCGCTGCCAACAGTCGCACGGCGACGGGTCTCGACGGTAGCTTCGTCAACCGGCTGGAAAGCCGGCTTGGCGACCTGTCCCGTCAGATCGACAGCCTGTCGCGCCCGAACGATTCCGGCCTCGGCGCCCGCCTGGAAGCCTTGACCGCCCGGGTCGAAGATCTCGCCGGCGAAAAGGCGGCCGCCCGTCTCGAAGAGCGTCTCGACCAGCTTTCGCTGGTGATGGAGCGCAGCAACAGGACCGCGCAGTCGGATCTCAACGATTATCTGTCGGATATTTCGCGCAAGATCGAGGCCCTGGACCAGGGCAGCGTCAACGACACACTGGCCGAGCGGCTCGACTATCTGGCACGCCGGATCGACGAACTCGACGCCCATGGCGTTCAACCGGCCTCCGATCCGCGCTTCGACCGGCTGGAAGATCGCCTTGTCGGCATCGCGCAGCGTCTGGAAGAGACCCACGCTGCGCCGTTCGATGATCGTGTCGCCCTGCAGAACCTCGAAGCGCAGATCGCCAATCTGTCGACGCTGGTCAGCCAGCCGCGCGCGGACGTCGCTGCGAGCGCGGTGCCCGTCGATTTCGAAAACCGCATGAGCGCGCTCGAGGACTACCTCTCGACCAGCGACGAATACATCGTCGAGGCCGCTCGCCAGGCGGCCGAAGCGGTGATGGAAGCCTATGCCAAGAACGGCTCTCCGCGGGGTTCCGGTGGAGATCTGGCCGCAATCTCGGCGCTTGCCGAAGACCTTCGCACGCTCGAGGACCTCAGCCGCTCCAGCGAGGAGCGCACGGCGCGCACCTTCGAGGCGCTGCACGAGACCCTCGTGCATATCGCCGACAAGCTGGAGCGCATCGAAAATCGCGAGCCGGCAATGCCGGCACGGGCTGAGACGCCGGTGCTGCGCGAACCCGCGCAGATGCCGAGGGCAGCGCAGCCGGAACTCGATCCCTTCGGCGGCAACGACCTCGATGACCGCTACGAGGACCTGCAGCGCAACGTCCGTGCGCTGCAGGCCGAAGATCAGGCTGTGGTCGCCCAGACGGACGAGCCGGCAACGGCGTTTGCCGATGACCGGCAGGTCTCGACCGTTGAAGTCGAAGATGCGCGTGAACCCGCCGCTGCAGCCCGCACCGGCCTGCTTGCCGGCCTGACCCGGCGCTTCTCCGGCAAGCGGTCCGAGCCGGTGCACGAGCAGGAGCAGTCCCGACAGCTCGTCGAGCCGACCCCGTCGATCGATCCCTCCGAAATGCTTGCGCCCGAGGAAGCCAACCAGCTGCTGGAGCCGGGTTCCGGCGTTCCCGATGTCAAGAAGATCCTGGAACGCGTGCGCGCCGGGCAGATGAACAAGGCAGGCATTCAGCCTGCCGATGGCGACAAGTCGGACTTCATCGCTGCCGCCCGCCGTGCTGCCCAGCTCGCCGTTGAAGAGGCCGACACCTTGAACAAGGTCGGTCAAAGCGGAAAGACCTCCGGCATCGGCGGCGCTTTTGCCCGTCACCGCCGGCCCATCCTCATGGCCGTCGGCGCGGTCCTGCTGGCGATCATGTCCTATCCGCTGGTCAGCAATATGCTGAAGAAGCAAGAGACCGCACCGGTGGAGCCGGCCGCGATCATCGAGCAGCAGGCGGTGCCGGAATCGCGCGAAAACAAGATCGTCGAAGGCCTTCTGCCGCAGACCGCGGCCGTAGCCCCGGCTGAAACGCCGGTCACGGCATCCGAAATCGCAGTCGCAGCACCGGTCGATTCCGTTGAAGCCCCGGCGAAGGTATCCGAAGCTTCGATCTCGGTACCGGCGACGGCCGTGCCGACGACCACCATTGCGACACCGGCCGAAGAGAAGGCACCGATGCTCGCGCCGGTCGCAGAAACGAAAACCGCTTCGGCGGCCTCCGAGTTCCAGGCGACGCCCGCTGGCAACGCACCCGCCAGTGGTGCGGCCCTTATCAGTTCTCCGGCCGAGGGCGCGGCAACGACCGCGCTGGCGCCGGTGGCCGCACCGAGCGAGATCGTGCTGCCGGAAGGCTTCGGCCCGGCAGCCCTGGTGACGGCCGCCAAGGGCGGCGACCCGCTTGCCTTCTACGAAATCGGCGCCCGCTTTAGCGAAGGCCGCAGCGTTCCTGAAAACATGGCGGAAGCCGCCAAGTGGTATCAGCGCGCCGCCGACGCCGGCGTCGTTCCGGCGCAGTATCGCCTCGCGAGCATGTATGAAAAAGGCATGGGCCTAACGCGTGACGCCTCCAAGGCGAAGGCGCTCTATCTCGCCGCCGCCGGCCAGGGCAATGCCAGCGCCATGCACAACCTCGCGGTCATGCTGGCGAGTGGCCGCGATGCTTCGCCTGACTTTGCCGAGGCAACGAAGTGGTTCGCGAAGGCTGCCGAACTCGGCATTCGCGATAGCCAGTTCAACCTCGCCGTCCTCTATGCGCGTGGCAACGGCGTGCCGCAGGACCTGACCGAATCCTACAAATGGTTCTCCGCCGCCGCCCGCGAAGGCGACATGGATGCCGCCGCCAAGCGTGACGAAGTTGCCAAGGCGATGAAGCCTGAGCAGCTCGAAAGCGCCAAGGCGAAGGCCGATGCCTGGAAGGTGCAGCCGGTCGACGCCAAGGCGAACACGGTCGACGTTCCGGATGCCTGGGTCGGCCCGGCCAACAAGACCGCCAGCGTCGACATGACCAAGGCGGTCCGCAATATCCAGGCGATCCTGAACAACAACGGCTTCGACGCCGGCAAGCCCGACGGCCAGATGGGCAAGAAGACCGTGGCTGCCATCAAGGCCTTCCAGAAGTCGGTCGGCCAGGAGCCGACGGGCGAAATCACCGAGCAGTTGGTCAAGGAATTGCTGAAGCGCAATTCCTGACCCTTGGGCTTGCGCCGTAATAAAGCCGCAGAGCCGGGCGACACGGGTTGCGGGTGGCGAAGCCGTCTGCCATGTGGCTGAAAAGGTTGAAATGTCGGGCCTGCTGCATAATTCCTTAATCGGAATCAGGCTAGGGAAGAACTGATGCAGCAATCAAGGTCCGGTTGTGACCTTGGCATGTCCTGGCGGAAGCGCAACGCTGCAGGAGTGCATGACGGAAGCCGCCTCGCCCTCGGGAGAGGTGCCGGCCTTTCGAATAATCCCTCATTCGTGGTGAATTGCTTGCCACACTAACCGGTTTGCCCGCATTGCGGGCCGTTGGCATATCGAGGACCCGGCGTGACGATCTATCTGCCCATCGCAGAGTTGTCGGTGAACATACTCATCATTCTCGGTATGGGCGCGGCCGTCGGCTTTCTTTCCGGCATGTTCGGCGTTGGCGGTGGTTTCCTGATCACGCCGCTCCTGATCTTCTACAATATTCCGCCTGTCGTGGCGGTGGCGACCGGCGCCAACCAGGTGGTTGCCTCGTCGATATCCGGCGCGATCACGCATTTTCGGCGCGGCACCATCGATATCAAGCTCGGCACGGTGTTGCTCTGCGGTGGCCTCGTGGGCGCGACGGTCGGCGTCTGGCTGTTTTCGCTGCTGCGCCGCCTCGGCCAGCTCGATCTGGTGATCTCGCTGCTCTACGTCGTGCTGCTCGGCACTGTCGGCGGTCTGATGCTTTGGGAAAGCATCGTCGCCATGCGCAAGGCCGCCAAGAACGAGGCGACGACCCTGCGTCGCCCCGGCCAGCACAATTGGGTGCACGGCCTGCCGTTGAAGATGCGTTTCAAGAAGTCGAAGATCTATCTCAGCGTCATTCCGGTTGCCTTCCTCGGCTTCTGCATCGGTATCCTGACCTCGATCATGGGCGTCGGCGGCGGCTTCATCATGGTGCCGGCAATGATCTATCTCCTGCGCATCCCGACCAACGTCGTCGTCGGCACGTCGCTGTTCCAGATCGTCTTCGTCTCGGCCTATACGGTCATCGTCCAGGCGTCGACCAACTATACCGTCGATATCGTACTCGCCTTCGTCCTGATGATCGCCGGCGTCATCGGCGCGCAATACGGCGTGCGCGTCGGCCAGAAGCTGCGCGGCGAACAATTGCGAGCGCTCTTGGCGTTGCTCGTCCTTGCCGTCGGCATTCGTCTGGCGATCGAGCTCGTCATTCCGCCGAAGGATATCTATTCGGTCGTATCAGCGGGGCTCGGCTTCTGATGATCCGGTTCGCGCGCACAGCTCTCGCCCTTCTGGCACTCGCCGTCGCCGCTCCGACCCATGCGGCACTGCAGGACGAGAACGCCGATTTCACCGAGAAGCTGGAGATCGGCATCTCCACCGACGAGATTGCCATCACCTCGGATTTCCGCGGCGCGGATCTGACGATCTTCGGCGCCGTCGATGGTTTCGACCAGGGACTGCTGGCCCAGGGCAGGTACAACATCATCGTGTCCCTCGAAGGCCCCAAGGACAATGCGACGGTGCGCAAGAAGGAGCGCGTCTTCGGCATCTGGGTAAACACGCGGTCGATGACCTTCGAGCTGGTGCCGGAATCCTATTCGCTGTCGAGCACGCGCGACATCGAAACGATCGCGCCGCCCGGCGAGATGGGCAATATGGGCATCGGCGTCGATCACATGCGGCTGGTGCCGCTCGGCTTCGTCGGCGACGGCAGCAATCTCGGCGAGTTCCGCAACGCCTTTCGCCGCATCCGCGAAACGAGTGGCGTCTACGAGCGCGATCCGGGCGGGGTGCAGTTCATCAGTGCGAGCCTGTTCAAGGCGTCGGTGCGCCTGCCGGCGAACGTGCCGAACGGCGTCCACGTGGTGCGCGCCTACCTCTTTCGCGACGGTGTCTTCGTCGCCGCCAAGGCGCTGCCGTTGCGTGTCGTCAAGACTGGTCTGGAACAGTTCATTACCCAGGCAGCGCATCAGCAACCGCTCTTCTACGGTCTCGTCGCCGTGCTGCTCGCAGTCATCACCGGCTGGGGTGCCAGCGTGATCTTCCGCAAGGAATAGTTGGGCCAGGAGCTTACCCTGCGTTTTCTTTTGCCCGGCGTGCGTTTAAAGAAAGGGCAGCAGGATGCTGTAGGGATAAGATACCCAGGCATCTCGAACATGTTGATCTGAACACGCCGCGCCGAACGCGCGCTGAAGTTCGAGAAGGCGATGCTTGCGCTGGTAGCGGCAAGCGACGCCACACAGACAGAGGAAGCTCGATGAAACCGATTTTTGTCCAGTTGCAGTGCGCTCCCGGCAAGACCTACGAGGTCGCTGACGAGATCTACCGCAAGGAAATCGTTTCGGAAATGTACTCGACCAGCGGCGACTACGACCTGATCATCAAGGTCTACATCGAGGAAGGCCAGGACATCGGCAAGTTCATCAACGACAACATTGCCACGGTGCCGGGTATCTCGCGCTCGTTGACGACGCTGACCTTCAACGCGTTCTGATCACGGGGTCGGCGGTGTGCGGACGGAACCGCACGCCTTCCCCAAGCGTCAGGCAATCAGATTGGCAAACCGGACCGAATAGATCCGGTCGCGACCGAGCATGTGGGCGACCAGCCTGCTGCGGTCGAAGAGGCCGGTCATGGCCCGGTGTCGCAGATCTAGCCCGCCGGTCGTGACCCCGAAGGCGGGCATCAGCATGCGCGTGCCATCCGTCGCAAAGCAGGCGCGGCGCACGGCCCTTTCGCGTCTCACCACCGTTGCCGCCGGATGCAGATGCCCGGCGATCTCGCCAACGGCATCGCCGCGCTTGGGCTCGTGCCGGAAGGCAAGACCCGCATGGTTGAGCTCGTCCATCGAGGCGCCCGGGAGCCCGAAGGCGCCATCCGGATCGTGATTGCCGTTGATCCAGACCCACTCGCGCCCGAGCGCCATCGCCGCGATCATGTGCCGGAAGGCGTCCGGCATCACGGCCGAACCGACACGATCGTGAAAATTGTCGCCGAGGCTGATGACGAGTTTCGGGTCGTGGCGCACGATCGCCGCCTCCAGCACGCGCAGCGTCGCAAGCGTGTCATAGGGCGGCAAAAGCATGCCGCGGCGGGCGAACGCCGAACCCTTTTCCAGATGCAGGTCGGAAACCACGAGCGTGCCGGTCTCGGGCAGGTAGAGACTGCCGAGCGGATCGCAGATCGCGACGACGCCGTTCACGATCGTCTGGGCGTGGAGGAGGGGGGCAGTCGTCTGAGCTGATAGGGCGTGGGCGAGGCGGTGCATGGTCACGATCCCGCACGCGACTGACTGTCGAGACGGAAGTGACCGGCCCAATTCGTTAGACTGCTCGTTCTCAAAGCCATTTTCCTATCAATCCACATCCAGACCGCCCATCGCCTCGTGGATCAAGTCGTCGGCGGCCTCCGAAAGCAGGAAGTCCTGCGCTTCGCCCTGGATCATTTCCTTGCCGATCTCCAGCATCACAGGCACCGCCAGCGGCGAGATCCGGTCGAGACGCCTGTGGGTGATGTGGCCCTTGATTCGCTTCAGCATATCCCCGAGCCGAGCGATGTCCAAAAGCCCCGTTGCCGCATCGTTGCGGGTCGCTTCGAGCAGCAGGTGATCCGGCTCGTGCGCGTGCAATACGTCGTATATGAGGTCGGCCGAGACCGTCACCTGCCGACCGGTCTTCTCCTTGCCGGGGTGACGCTGGTCGATGAGGCCGGCGATGACGGCGCAGTTGCGGAAGGTGCGTTTCAGAAGAAAGGACTCGTTCAGCCAGGCTTCGAGGTCATCGCCGAGCATGTCTTCGTCGAACAGCTCGGCAAGCGCGCCGCGCTTGAGCTTGAAGGTGGCGCCGAGGTCGTCGAGCGCCCAGACCGCCAGCGAGTAATCCGTCGCGACGAAGCCGAGCGGCTTCAAGCCGGCGCGGTCGAGCCTGCGGGTGAGCAGCATGCCGAGCGTCTGGTGCGCCAGTCGTCCTTCGAAGGCGTAGATGACCATGTAGTGGCGGCTGCCGCGCGGGAAGGTCTCGATCAGAAGCTCGTCCTCGCGCGGCAGCATCGAGACGTCCTTCTGTAGCGAGAGCCAGTCGCGCACCTGTTCCGGTAGCGCCGCCCGGCGCGCCGGATCGGCGAGCATCCTGCGAACCTGCTGTGCCAGATAGGTCGAGAGCGGAAACTTGCCGCCGGCATAGCTCGGCACCTTCGGGTCAAAGGTAAAGGCCTGGCTGACGAGGCATTCGTTCTCGCGAATGCCCTCGAAGCGCAGCACCTTGCCGGAGAACATGAAGGTGTCGCCCTGGGACAGCATTTCGAGGAAATACTCCTCGACCTTGCCGAGTGACATGCCGCCGCGACCGAGCGAGCCGCGCTGGTTGCGTTTGACCATGCGCACGTTCAGCATCGGCGACTCGACGATGGTGCCGACATTCAGGCGGTATTGTTGCGCCACCAGCGGATTGGAGACGCGGTAGAGCCCGTCCTTGGTCTTGCGGATCCGGGCGTAGCGCTCATAGGTCTTCAGCGCATAACCGCCGGTCGCGACGAAATCGATCACCCGCTCGAAGGTCTCCCAGGCGAGCGTCCTATAGGGCGAGGCACTGGTGATCTCGTCGTAAAGCGACAGCGGGTCGAAAGGCGCGGCACAGGCCATGCCGAGCACGTGCTGGGCGAGCACGTCGAGCGCGCCCTTGCCGACCGGCGGCGTGTCCTGCGCGCCGATATAGTTGGCGTCGAGCGCCGCCTGGCATTCCATCACCTCGAAGCGGTTGGCCGGCACCAGGATCGCCTTCGAGGGTTCGTCCATGCGGTGGTTGGCGCGGCCGATGCGCTGGGCCAAACGGCTTGCCCCCTTCGGCGCACCGACATGCACGACGAGATCGACGTCGCCCCAGTCGATGCCGAGGTCGAGCGTCGAGGTCGCGACGACAGCGCGCAACCGGTTCTCGGCCATCGCCGCCTCGACCTTGCGGCGCTGGGCGACATCGAGCGAACCGTGATGCAGCGCGATCGGCAGATTGTCGTCGTTGATCGTCCAGAGTTCCTGGAAGAGCAGTTCCGCCTGGCTGCGGGTGTTGACGAAGAGCAGGGTGGTGCCGTGCTCCTTGATCGCGGCGTAGACATCGGCGATGGCGTAGCGCGCCGAGTGCCCGGCCCAGGGCACGTGCTCTTCCGTCTTGAGGATGGAGATCTGCGGCTTGGCGCCGCCTTCGACAAGCACGAGCCCTGCGTGATTGTTCGTGTTCGGCTCCTGTGGCGCCAGCCAGCGCTGCAGGTCCATGGGATCGGAAACCGTTGCCGAGAGCCCGATCGTCTGCAGCCGCGGCGCCAGCCGGCGAAGCCGCCCGAGGCCGAGGGAGAGCAGATGGCCGCGCTTCGAGGTGACGAGCGAGTGCAGCTCGTCGAAGACGACGTAGCGCAGGTCTTTGAAGAAGCGCGTCGCCTCGCCATTGGCAAGCAGCAGCGCCAGCTGTTCCGGCGTCGTCAGCAATATGTCGGGTGGATTGAGCTTCTGTCGCTGCCGCTTGGCGGTGGGCGTGTCGCCGGTGCGGTTTTCGATGCGAACCGGCAGGCCCATTTCGCCGACCGGTTTCATCAGGTTGCGCTCGATATCGACGGCAAGCGCCTTCAAAGGCGAAATGTAGAGCGTATGGATGCCGACGAAGGCGGAGCCGGGCGGGATCTTGCCGCGGCGGGTGAGATCGACCAGCGAAGGCAGGAAGCCGGCAAGCGTCTTGCCGGCACCTGTCGGTGCGATCAGCAGCGTGCTGTCCCCCGCCTCGGCGCGTGCCAGGAGCTCAAGCTGGTGGGCGCGCGGCCGCCAGCCCTTCTCGCCGAACCAGCGCAGAAAGGGGGCGGGCAAGGTCAAGGCATCACCTTGCGGTTCTCTGGAATCGATCCTGTTCACGGAGAACAAAGGTAGATCAAATCTGCCAAAAGAGAAGCCCGGAAGACCTGCCGCCGGGCGGCACATTGACTCCTGTTCGAAATTGGATCGCCGTCGGCTTCTGCTCTCCGCATCCGGTCGACGCACCGGGAAAGGGTCGCCTGAGACAGCCCAGCAATCGTTTCCGCGTGACGACTGGACTGATCTAGAGTGCGATGTAACGATCGGCGCGGTGGTTGATGGCCACAAACAGGTTGAGCACGACCGCGCCGAGCACCGACCAGGCGACCACCGTGGGCGTCGTCACCCCAAAGGCGGCGACGAGCACGACCATGTCGATCGCAAGCTGCACGAGGCCGGCGCGAATGCCGAAGCGCTCCTGCAGGTAGATGCCGAGAATGCCGACGCCGCCAAGGCTGGCGCGGTGGCGATAGAGCGCGAGCAAGCCATAACCGAGCAGCAGGCCGCCAAGCAGCGCTGCCCAGGCCGGCTGGATCGTGCCGATCTGGAAGAGGCGCGATTGGATGTCGGTCAGGAACGAGGTCACGCCGATGGCGATGAAGGTCTTGACGGTGAAGGCCGGGCCGAGCCGCTTCAGCGACAGATAGAAGAACGGCAGGTTGAGCAGGAAGAAGGCAAGACCGAAATTGATGCCGAACGCATAGTGCAGCAGGAAGGCGACGCCCGCCGTGCTGCCGGTGAGCAGGCCGGCACTTGCGAGAAAATAGAGGCCGAGCGCGGCGATCAGGCTGCCGGTGAAGATGCCCTGCAGGTCCTCGACCGCCGTATGCCGGGTCGGGCTGGTGTTCCAGATACCGAAAACGCTGCTGATCTGAGCCATGGCAAAACCTCGATTGCGATGGCCGCAGCAATGCTGCAACGCACAACAATATTCAAGAAAAATATGTCAGTATTGCTGACTTATTTTTGCGACTCTGCCTTGCGTTTTATGCAGGCTTGCGCGCCAGGAACAGGATGCCGAAAACCGGTTCGCCGGCATCCATGCGTATGACGGTACGCTCGATGGCCAGCAGCTTCAGCCCGTGCGCGGTGCAGAGGCCGCGAATATAGGCTTCGCTATGGGCGTAGCGCAGCGAGGGGCGCAGCAGAAATTCCACGCCATCGCCCGCATCCTCGACGGAAAAGGCGAAGTAGCCATCGGCGGCCAGCAGACGGAGCGCGATGTCGAAGACACTGTCGAGATTGCCGAGATACATGAGCACATCGGCGGCGCTGACGAGATCGGCGCGGGCGGACGCGAAGTTGCCGAAGATGCCGGAAGCTTCCGGCGGGAGCGAAAGATCGGCGCGTGCCAGCCGATCGTAGGTGGATTTCGCCTCGGCCTTGGCGAGCATGTTGATGGAGATGTCGAAACCTTCAAGGAATTGCGCCTGATCCCGGATGCGTTCGCCGAAGAGGCCGGTGCCGCAGCCGAGATCCGTCACATGCTCGAAGATGAGGCCCCCGGTGTGGCTTTGGATCAGCGCGGCGAGCTTTTGCGGCACCGTGTAGCCGAGCTTTTCCACCAGCGCCTGGTCGAAGCGATCGGCATAGTCGTCGAACAGGCGCTCGACATAGAGGCTCGGCGGCTGTTCGGGCACCGCGGCGGCACCGAGAAGCGCCAGCTTCAGGCCGGCGCCGAAGATGTCCTGAGGGCTCAGCGCCAGGGTTTTTCTGAGCGCGTCGATCGCCGCCTCTTTCCGGCCCGATTTTTCCTCATAGTCCGCGAGCCGAAACCAGCCGGCTGCCCAGTCCGGCGCCCGTTCCAGCGCCTGTGCCATGAGTTCGGCAGCACTTCCGGGCTCGCCGCCTTCGGCAAGCATTTTTGCGTAGTCGGCGCGGCGGTCGGCGATCAGGTCGCCGGAGGAGAGCTGGTTGAGCGTCATCAATGTGAGATATCGGTTGCGATCAGCGCTTCTGACGCCGGATGCTGCAAAACACAAGCGGAATCTGGCTGAAACCGAGAGCTTGGGCGCTGTGCAAGGTCTGGCCGACTTGCGACGCTGCCGATCGCGGCTTATGTGAAGACAAACAGGAGAAGTTCGCGGATGTCGGACGGAATGAACAGATTTTTGGGTGACTCGCCGCTGCGGGTGCTGGTCAAGCTCGTCGTGGTGTCGATCCTCGTCGGCTTCGTCATGACCGTCTTCGGCTGGTATCCGACCGACATCTATTTCGCGGTCCGCAACTTCCTGCTCGACCTCTGGTACACCGGCTTTGCCGCACTTGGCCGGGTGGGCGACTATCTGCTGCTCGGTGCGGCGATCGTCGTTCCGGCCTTCGTGATCCTGCGTGTTATGAGCTACCGGCGCTGATGATGCACGACCGGTTTCTCTTGATCGAACGCCGCGGCCTGCTGCGTGCAACCGCCATCCTCTCGCTCGGCGCGCTTGCCGGCTGCACGACGTCCCAACTGCTGACGCCCGATAGTGGCACTGGCAGCGACCAGACCGAGGCGAGCCTCGGCTACGTCAACAAGCTGCGCAAGGGCAAGGGGCTGACGGAGCTCGTGGCGGACCACGCGGCCTCGGTCGCCGCGATGAACCAGGCCGCCCGCATGGCCAAGGTCGGCAAGATGCAGCATCTGATCGGCTGGAACGACAGTTTCTACGACCGGATGAAGGGCCAGGGCGTGACGCTTCCGGCAGCCGAAAACATCGCCATGGGCCAGGACGACGCCGAACGCGCCTATGATGCCTGGTACAAGTCGCCCAAGCATCTGGAAAACATGCTCGGCAACTATCGCGGCCTCGGCGTTGCCGTCGCCCAGAACGCCGCCTCCGGCAACCGCCCGTTCTGGGCGATGGTGCTGTCGGCCTGATCCGGCTTAGCAGCCGATCCCTTTAGACCTTTGCCCCTCATCCCCCTGCCGGGACCTTCCCCGCAGGCGGGGAGAAGGCAGCTTGCCGCCCCCGCTCGTACCCGCAATTTCCATGCTTGAAGCTGTCGCCGACGGTAGCTCAGGATGTGGCGCTTCAGCTTGCGCGCGTCCCCTCTCCCCGCCTGCGGGGAGAGGGCTAGGGTGAGGGGCTTTGGCAGGCACAGACTTAGATACGCACTCATCGCCGCTGAACAGCGCATGGTCCCTTGCATCCTCCCATGCACTTTCCCTAAAACGGTCGTCACTCACCTATAACGCCCGGACCGTTCGATGACCGCCTCTCCCGCCTCGCCGAACGATCCCGCCGGCGCCTTTCACGTCACCCATCGGCTGATCCTGGCGATTGCGCTGCCGATGACGCTCGGCTTCCTGACGACGCCCTTGCTGGGCCTGGTCGATACGGCTGTTGTCGGCCGCATGGGGCAGGCGACGCTGCTCGCGGGGCTCGCGATCGGCGCCATCATATTCGACCTGATCTTTACCACCTTCAATTTCCTGCGCGCCGGCACGACCGGCCTCGTTGCTCAGGCCTACGGTCGTGGTGACAGACGTGAGCAGCAGGCGGTGTTCTGGCGGTCCCTTACGATCGCGCTTGTCTGCGGCACGGTCAGCGTTCTCATTTCGCCTCTTCTGTTATCCGGCGGCCTCTGGCTGATGGGACCTGAGCCGGAGGTGGCGGCCGTCACCAGCACCTACTTTCTCTGTCGTATCATTTCGGCACCGGCAGCCCTTGCGAACTACGCCGTCCTCGGCTTCGTGCTTGGCCGCGGCGAAGGCACCATCGGTCTGATGCTGCAGACGCTGATCAATGGCATCAACATCGTGCTGTCGATCCTGCTCGGTCTCGTCCTTGGCTGGGGGGTGATGGGGGTCGCGCTTGCCACCGTCACAGGCGAGGTGATCGGGGCGCTTGCCGGCTTTGCGATCGTCTATGGCCGTTTCGACCGCAAGGATGCGCCGAGCTGGGCGCTGATCTTCGATCGCGAACGATTGAAGCCGCTCTTCGGCCTCAACCGCGACATCATGATCCGCTCCTTCGTGCTGCTCGCTGCCTTCACGCTGATGACGCGCATCGGCACGGCCTTTGGGCCGGTGACGCTTGCGGCAAACGCGGTGCTGATGACGATCTTCCTGGTCGCCGGCTACTATCTCGACGGCCTCGCCAACGCCGCCGAGCAATTGATCGGCCGCTCGATCGGTGCCCTCTACCGGCCAGCCTTCGATCGCGCGCTACGCCTGACGGCTGCCTGGTCGCTGGGGCTCGCCTTGGTCACCACCATCGTCCTTCTGTTTTTCGGCGATCGGCTCATCAATCTGTTGACGACGGCCGCCGATGTCCGCGCGGCCGCTTACGAGTATCTGCCCTGGGCGGCTGTCACTGCGACTACCGGCGCGCTCGCCTTTCTGATGGATGGCGTCTTCATCGGCGCCACCTGGTCGCGCGAGATGCGCAACATGATGGTCGCGGCCTTTGTCGGCTACGCGGCGGTGCTGGCTGTGCTCGTGCCCGTCTTCGGCAATCACGGGCTTTGGGCCGGCCTCAATCTTTTCCTGCTGCTGCGCGGCCTGTTCCTGCTTTCGAGAATTCCCTCGAAGGCGCGTCAGACCTTCCGGCCGGCCCAGTAGTCGAGGCGGCTGTCTCTGATATCGCGGATCGAGCTGATCCGCTCACGGTCGCAGAGATCGGAAAGGCCACGCACGATGCGGCCGGGGAGCGCAGGGCCTTCATAGACCATGCAGGAATAGAGCTGGACCAGATCGGCGCCGGCGCGGATTTTTTCTGCCGCGGTCTCGGCCGAACTGACGCCACCGACACCGATGATCGGCAGATTTGGTCCGACGCGCTTGCGCATGCGGGCAAGCACCGCCGTCGACTTCTCGAAGAGCGGCTTGCCGGAGAGGCCGCCAGCTTCCTTCGCCTGGTTCTGGTCCTTCAAGCCTTCGCGCGAAAGCGTCGTGTTGGAGACGATCAGGCCGTCGAGATTGTGGGCGAGAACTTCGGCTGCGATGTCGTCCATGCCCTCTTCCGTCAGATCGGGCGCGATCTTGAGGAACACCGGAACGTACCGGTTGCTACGGCGGGCTTCCTCGTCGCGAGCGGCGAGCACGGCGGACAGCAGGGCGGCAAGGCTCTCGCGCGCCTGCAGGTCGCGCAGGCCCGGCGTGTTCGGCGAGGAGATGTTGGCGGTGAAATAACGGGCGACCGAATAGAAGGCGTGAATGCCGTTCACATAGTCGGCAACGCGGTCGGCACTGTCCTTGTTGGCGCCGATATTGACGCCGATCAGCGCAGCGCGCGAGCAGGCCTTGAGCCGCGCCAGCGCCGCGCCATGACCCTCGTTGTTGAAGCCGAGGCGGTTGATGACGGCCTCGTCCTCGACCAGCCGGAAAATGCGCGGCTTGTCGTTGCCGGACTGCGGTTTCGGCGTGACGGTGCCGATTTCGGTGAAACCAAAACCGATCTTCAGGAGCGCTTCCGGCACCTCGGCGTTCTTGTCATAGCCGGCCGCCATGCCGATCGGGTTTGGGAACTCGATGCCGGCGACCGTCTGGGAAAGCCGCTTGTCGGCCTTGGAAGGACAGCTGGGCACGAGCCCGGTCTTCAGCGCCTTGATCGACAGGCCGTGCGCGGCCTCAGGATCGAACAGGAAGAGGCCGCGGCGGGCGAGATTGGTAAGCGGATTCATGCGTCAAGTTCCGGGAAGATATGCGAGCCATCGGCGCCAAGCGGCAGGGGCTTTTCCCAGACCACGGCGGAGAGGAAGAGGGGTGCATAGAGATGCGGGAAGAGGGCGCCGCCGCGCGAGGGTTCGTAGACCAGTTCCACGCCGAGCGCGTCGCCGTCGACGGCGACCAAAAGCAGGCCTTCCTGTCCCTCGAAATGCCGCGCTGCCGTCTCCACGGCCTGTTCGGCGGTGGAGAAATGGATGAAGCCGTCAGCAAGGTCGACGGGTGCGCCGTCGAAGCGTCCGCTGCGCTTGGCTTCCTGCCACAGCGAGGCCGGAACGATCTTGTAGATGATGGAACCCATTGTGCCCGTCTGCCCCCGTAATCTTCTGTCGTGGCCTTGCCGCAAATATCAGCGATTGTCCATCGCAGAAGGACGTCGATTCGCGCATAATCCTTGGTGAAGATCGATTTCGCTCTTCCCGTTCATGTGCCGGGCGTCATCTGGCAAGGACCGCAACGGAGAGGACGTCATGAGAAAAGCTACAGTCGCACTTCTGATCGGAGCCGGCCTGGCATTCGCCGGCATCGCCTCGGCGCAGGATCCGGCGCCCGGCCGCTACAGCATGCAGAAATCCGAGACCGGCATTGCCCGGCTCGACACGCAAACCGGCGAAGTGTCGCTCTGCCAGGAAAGGAGCGGCGAGCTCGTCTGCCGCATGGCAGCCGACGAACGCTCCGCGCTCGAGCTGGAGATCGAGCTTTTGACCAAACGGGTAGAGACCTTGGAAAAGGCCGTTAAATCCGGTGAAAGCGTCGCGAAACCGAACCTTCCGACCGACGAAGAGATTGACCGGACAATGGGCATCATGGAAAGAATGATGCGTAAGTTCATGGATATCGTGAAGGATCTCGAAGGCAGCGACCCCGCGACGGAGCCGCAGAAGACCTGAGACGCCGGAACGGCCATGCGGGATGCGGATCGGCGCGTGGAGGCGCGCAGGTCGCAGACCGGGCTCTTGGGAGGGAGCGACATGACGCCGGACATGACCATCATCATCGCGGACGATCACCCGCTGTTTCGTGGCGCCATGCGCCAGGCCCTGAGCGGGATGGACGGCGCGCCCGCCATCGTCGAGGCAGCTGATTTCGCCGCCGCGCGCAAGGCGGCAGCCGATTATCCAGATGCCGATCTCCTTCTTCTGGACCTGACCATGCCTGGCGTCAGCGGCCTTTCCGGCCTGATTGCACTTCGGGCCGAGTTTCCGAGCCTGCCGGTCATGGTGGTTTCCGCCCATGACGATCCGGCGACGATCCACCGCGCGCTCGACCTCGGCGCGTCCGGCTTCCTCTCAAAGTCGGCCGGTATCGAAGAGATCCGCGAGGGCATCGAGAAGGTCATGGCTGGCGAGGTCTTCGTGCCGGCGGGTTATGACCAGGCGCAGGAATACGAACCGGAAGTCGCCGATCTGCTCCAGCGGCTCCAGACGCTGACGCCGCAACAATCACGCGTCCTCAGCATGCTGGGCGAAGGCCTGCTCAACAAGCAGATCGCCTATGAGCTCGGCGTCTCCGAGGCGACCATCAAGGCGCATGTCTCGGCGATCCTGTTGAAGCTCAATGTCGACAGCCGCACCCAGGCAGTGATCCAGCTTTCGAAGATCGGCACCGTCGCCGCCGCCTGAGGCGGTCAATCGAGCACTGCAGCAGCATTCGTCTATCGCAGGCGCGTTGCCGCAACGCCGAAGCCGCTCACTCCGCAGCCGTTCGCGCCGCCGTCGAAAGCTGCGTCAGCCACGCCCGCATCGCTGCCGGCCGCACCGGCTTGTTCTGGATCGAAACGCCATCGCGCTCGGCCGCGGCGCGCACTTCCGGCGAGCGGTCCGCCGTCACCAGCAGGGCTGGGATCGCCTCGCCGGCGGAAAGCCGGATCTTCGCAATTGCCTCGATGCCAGTGCCGTCGTCGAGATGATAGTCGGCGATGATCGCGTGCGGTTTCTCGGCCGGCTCTCCCGTCATCTCGGCACAGGCGGCAACCGATTCCGCCGTGCTGACGACGCAGCCCCAGCCCGAAAGCAGCACTTTCATGCCCTCGAGGATGCGCGGTTCGTTGTCGATGCAGAGCACGCGCAAGCCGTTGAGCGCCTCGCTCGCCTTGTTGGGGACAACTGGGCGGACCGCGACCGGTTCGCCGGCGCTTACGTCCAGCGGCAGCGTCACCTTGAACCCGGTGCCTTTGCCCGGTGTCGATTGCAGGCTGACCGGATGGTTGAGTACGCGCGAGATGCGATCGACGATCGAAAGACCGAGGCCGAGCCCGGAAGCGGTGCGCGCGCCCTCGTCGAGCCGTGCGAATTCCTTGAAGACCGTCCGGAACTTCGACGACGGAATGCCGATGCCGGAATCGAGCACCTCGATCGTCGCCATCGCGCCATGCCTGCGCACGCCGACAAGCACCTTGCCGGTGAGCGTATATTTGATCGCGTTGGAAACGAGGTTCTGCACCACGCGGCGCAAAAGGTTCGGATCGCTGCGCACGACCAGCGAGGTCGGCATGACCACCAGGTCGAGATCCTTGGCGCGCGCGATCGGCGCGAAGTCGGTCTCGATGCGGCGGAGCAGGTCGTTGAGCGGCAC
The DNA here is from genome assembly GCF_052044795.1 of Ensifer sp. 22521. Lineage (NCBI taxonomy): Bacteria > Pseudomonadati > Pseudomonadota > Alphaproteobacteria > Hyphomicrobiales > Rhizobiaceae > Ensifer > Ensifer sp. 22521. The sequence continues at coordinate 95,421 of NZ_JBQENM010000010.1, read as the reverse complement.
GGATTGCAGCCGCGGCTTCATTGCGCCGGTGTCGAGGCGCGAAATATCGAGCACGGCGCCAAGAATGGCCTCGACCGATTCCAGCGAGGAATCGATGTTCTCGACGAGCGTGCTGTTGTCGGAATCGCCCAGCCGCTCGACCAGCGAGGACGAATAGAGACGGGCGGCGTTGAGCGGCTGCAGAATATCGTGGCCGGCGGCGGCGAAGAACCGCGTCTTGCCGATATTGGCCTCTTCCGCGGCCGCCCGCGCTTCGGCGAGTTCCCGGTTCACGCGGGTCAGTTCGCCGGTGCGTTCCTCGACGCGCAGTTCCAGCGTTTCGTTCGCCTGCTTCAGTGCCATGTCGGCGGCAACGCGCTGGGTGATGTCGGTATAGGTGGTGACGATGCCCTTGTCGGGCATGGCATTGGTGCGCACTTCGATGATGCGTTCGCCATTGCCAAGTTCGAGCAGGAAGGGCTTGTCCAGCGTCAGGAAGTTGGCGATCAATCCCTTTTCCTGATCCTTGCGGATATCGCCGCGCTTGGTGAGGATCGAAACGATATCGGCGAGCGGGAAGCCCACTTGGCCGGCCGCCTCCGGCAGATCGAGAAGCTGGCGGAAGCGCCGGTTCCAGATGATCAGGTTGTTGGCGTTGTCGAAGACGGCAATGCCTTGGTCCATCTGCGAGAGCGCGGTCTGCAGCATATCCTGATTGTATTGCAGCGCCTCGCTCGCCTGGTCGAGCAGCCAGGCCGTGTCCGACGACGTGTCGTCGCCGCGCTGCAGGACGAGCGAAAGCACGAGCCGCGCCGAGGACGAGCCGATGGCACTGCCGAGCAGCTGCTCGGAAAAATGCACGACGGCCATGTCCGCCGGCGCATTGTCGTCCAGCCAGCGGCCGGACTGGCGCTCATAGGTGTGGAACGAGCGCTGCATGCGCTCGGTGCCCATGTAGCGGCCGATCGTCGCCTTGAGATCGCGCACCGTGACCTTGGTCTTGCGGCCGCGGAACGTGCCTTCGGTGCGCGACCGCCGGGTGATGAAGATGCCGGCCTGAAAGCGCTCGATCGGCTTGGGCGTCCGGGTCAGCGAGCCGAGCACATAGGCGCTGCAGTTCACGAGCAGGCTCAGCATCGTGGCATTCACCAACGGGTCGGCGCGGGGACCCGAAAAGAGGTCCGTAAATGGCAGCAGGAAGCTCAGCACCGTTGCCGCGACCTGGGAATTGTCCGGTCCGCCGAGGCTCGGCAGGAACAGGAGATAGGCCCAGACGAAAAAGCCGGAGACCATGCCGGTGATCGCGCCGCGCGCATTCGCCTGGCGCCAGATGAGACCACCGAGCATGGCCGGCGCCATCTGGGAGATGGCGACGAAGGAGAGGAGCCCGAGCGAAGCAAGGCCGGCACTGATATCGGCGGAGCGGTAGTAGCCATAGCCGAGCAGGAGGACGACGAAGATCGCCGAACGGCGGATGTTGAGCAGCGTCCCCGCGAGGTTTTCCTGAAGCCCGCCGCGCTGGCTGAGATTGCGGCGCAGGAACACCGGCATGACGATGTCGTTGGAGATCATGATCGACAGCGCCACGGAGGCGACGATTACCATGGCCGTTGCTGCCGAGAAGCCGCCAATGAAAGTAATCAGCGTCAGCAGCGGCAGGCCGTTGGCGAGTGGCAGAGTCAGCAGATAAAGATCCGCATCGCCGGAGCCCGAGAAGGTGAGGAGGCCGGCAATCGCGATCGGCAGCACGAAGAGATTGATGCCGATCAGATAGAGCGGAAAGAGAATGCCGGCGGTACGCAACTCCCCTTCGGTGCGGTTCTCGACGACGGTCACATGGAACTGCCTGGGCAGCATGATGATCGCGAAGGCGGAGGTGACGATCAGCAGGATCCACCGCGCCGTCGGCGTTTCATAGGAAAGTGCGGATTGCACCGCCGGGCTCTCGGTCGCCAGTGACCAGAGATGGGCCGGGCCGTTGAAGATGACGAAGACGATGTAGAAGCCGGCGGTGACGAGGGCGACGAGCTTGACCAGCGATTCCATTGCGATCGCGAGGATCAGTCCGTCCTGATGTTCTGTCGCGTCCGTATGGCGCGTGCCGAAGACGATGGCGAAGCAGGCGAGGAACAGGGTCACGAGCAGGGGCAGGTCGATGAAACTCTGCCCCGCGCCGATGCCATAGTCGCTGGTGTTGATCATCGCCGCGACGGAGCTCGAAATCGCCTTGAGCTGCAATGCGATATAGGGGATGGCACCGACCAGCGAGATCAGTGCGACGATCGCCGCCACGGCCGGGTTCTTGCCGTAGCGCGCGGCGATGAAGTCGGCGACGGAGGTCAGCTTCTCGGTCTTGGCAAGGCGGATGATCTTGCGGATCAGCGGCATGCCCAGCGTGAACATCAGGATGGGTCCGATGTAGATGCCGGTGAATTCGAGCCCGCGCTCGGCGGCAAGCCCGATGCCGCCGAAATAGGTCCAGGACGTGCAATAGATCGCAAGGCTGAGCGCATAGACGAGCGGTCTGCCTTTCAGCGCAGCGCTTTTCCTCCTGGCCCGCCGGTCGCCATAACTCGCGACTGCAAACAGCAGCAGCAGATAGGCGAAGGCCGAGGCAAAGATGACCGAACCCGAAAGCATGCCTCACTCCTCCGACGCGAAGCATAGGACAAGTCCGCCAGGTTGAGAATTGCCCGGCATATGAGTCTTAAGTCCAAGGTGCTGCAAGAGAAAATGGTCTGCCGGATGCGGAAGAGAGTTTGATCCTTCTTTTGGCAGGCGTGGTTTGACCAAAGGCAAAGAAAGGTTTTCTCGCTGCCCGCTTTGGTTTAGTTTCCGTAAACGGTTGCAGCGCGGGACAGCGCCGGCGGTCGTTTTAAACGGGGATAATACGGAGAGACGTATGCTGAATGAGTTCAAGGAGTTTATTGCCCGCGGGAACGTGATGGACCTCGCGGTCGGTGTCATCATCGGCGCCGCCTTCAGCAAGATCGTGACGTCGGTCGTCGAAGACCTCGTGATGCCCATCGTCGGTGCGCTGACCGGTGGTGGTTTCGACTTCTCCAACTACTTCCTACCGCTGTCGGCCAACGTCACGGCGACGTCTCTCGCCGCTGCCCGTCAGCAGGGCGCCGTCTTTGCCTATGGCAACTTCATCACCGTGCTCATCAACTTCCTGATCCTCGCTTGGATCATCTTCCTGATGATCAAGGCCGTGAACCGCATGCGCGCGTCGATCGAGAAGAAGAAGGACGAGGCACCGGCCGCGCCACCGCCGGAAGATATCCTTCTGCTCTCGGAAATCCGCGACCTGTTGAAACAGCGCGCCTGAGGCTTCTCGCGGCCCCGTTCTGGCGGGGCCGCGAAACATCACAGAAATCGATAAACCGGTCAGATAAAGTCGCGTGATCGCAGAAGCGAAAGCGGCTAGAAGCGATGGGCAGTCTGGAGCGGTCCATTTCCGCTCTAATCCATTGGAATCTTTCACGATGCTCCCGGGCGATCCGGCGCGGGACCGTCGTGCCTCCGGAGCCCGCCGATGACCATCCTCAGCACCATCAGCCCCCGCGCACTTGCGGCGCCCGAAAGCGGCATCGTCGAGGTGGTGAACTATGCCCGCGGGCGCGACGGCCTGATCCCGCTCTGGGTCGGCGAAGGCGACCTGCCGACGCCGGCCTTTATCAGCGATGCGGCACGCGAGGCGCTTTCCGCCGGCGAGACCTTCTACACTTGGCAGCGCGGCATCCCGCCGCTGCGCGAGGCGCTGTCGCGCTACTATCAGCGGCGTTTCCAGAAAGCCCTTTCGCCCGAAAATTTCTACGTCGTCGGCTCCGGCATGCAGGCAATCAAGCTCTCGATCGAGGCGATCGCTTCGCCGGGAGACGAGATGGTGCTGCTGACGCCGGCCTGGCCGAATTTTGCCGCTGCCGCTGACCTCTCTGGCGTCCGTCCAGTTTCCGTCGAACTGCGCTTTGAACACGGAAAGTGGCAGCTCGATCTCGATCGACTGGAAGCGGCGATCGGCCCGAAGACCAGGGCACTGTTCATCAACACGCCGTCGAACCCGACGGGATGGACCGCGACTAAGGAAGAACTGGCCGCGATCCTGGCGCTGGCGCGCAAGCATGGTCTGTGGATCATCGCCGACGAGATCTACGCGCTCTATTACTATGCCGGCGCCCGCGCGCCGTCCTTCCTCGATGTCATGGAAGAGGGCGACCGGATCCTCTTCGTCAATTCCTTCTCGAAGAACTGGTCGATGACCGGCTGGCGGGTGGGTTGGATCGTCGCCCCGCCGGAGATGGGGCAGGTGTTGGAGAACCTGGTGCAATATTCGACGTCAGGCGTCGCCCAGTTCATGCAGCGCGGTGCCGTCGTGGCGCTTGACGAGGGCGATGCCTTCCTGGACGCGAATGTCGCCAAGGCGACCAGCAACCGTGACGTCTTCTGCGACGCGCTGATCGCTACCAACCGGGTGGAAACGCTGAAGCCGGATGGAGCGCTCTACGCGTTCCTGAAGATCGATGGCGTCACGGATTCGCGCGCGGCCGCGATCGATATCGTCGACAAGACGGGCGTCGGCCTGGCGCCCGGCACCGCCTTTGGCGATGGTGGTTCGCTGTTCATGCGCGCCTGCTTCCTGCGCGACCCGGCCCAGGTGAAGGAAGCGGCGGCCCGCTTGCAGCGATACATCCTCGGGCGCTGACTTCTGCCAGGAAGGGCGATCGAAGACGGCGACGCTATTCGTCGCCGGTTTCGCCGAGCAGCTTCTGCTCATGGGCAATTGCGTGGCCAATCAGCCGCGCCCAGATGTCCTCGTAGAAGTCAGGATCGAGGTTGTAGCTCGCGGCGTTCTTGCGGGCGTTCTCACGCACTTCCATCACCCGCGCCGGAATGTCGGCCTTCAGCTTCAGCGGCCGTTTGATCTCGGCCGCCCGGTCGATATAGCCCCAGCGTTCGGCAAACAGCGTCATCAGCGCCTGGTCGAGCCGGTCGATTTCGGCACGCACGTCGGCCATGGTGGTGCATTGCGCGGGGGTCTTTTGCATCTGTCTCGTCCGATTGCCTGGTGCATGGCCGTCGTGGCCAAGCGCAGGTCCAGGTGTTCGAGCGTCCCTCGGCTCTGGGCAAGCGGAGCGCTCTTGCGGCGCACTGCTAACAAACGATGAGCTCAATGAGAAGGGGCAACAGGGTCGCAGCATGCGACCGGTGACAGTGGTCACCTCAGCAGGCGATCGCTGGGCAGGGGAGGAGGGTGCGGTCCTGTCTCCGTCTGCGGCGATCGCCTGCTGACGTGTTGAGGGAAGTTAGCCGGCCAAGCTTGAGCGAGGCTTTTTAGAGCGGGATGAGGAAAAGTGTATGCGGTTTTCCGCCCGCATCTCGCTCGAACTTAAGAGAATCGATCATGTTCCGATCATTAGCTTGATCGCGAGGCCGACGATCGTCACGGCTGCCACCCCGGCGCACCACAGGCCCACGAACCAGAGAAGCTTGCGGCCGGTTCCGGTTTCATCAGTCAATGGTAACCCTCCTCCGGATCGACCTTGCCGCGGAACACCCAATAGGAATAGCCGGTATAGGCGAGGATGATCGGCACCAGCACCAGCGCGCCGGCGAGCAGGAAGGACAGGCTCTCCTCAGGCGCCGCCGCATCCCAGATGGTCAGCGATGGCGGCACCATATAGGGGTAGAAGCTGATGCCGATGCCGGCATAGCCGAGCACGAACAGGCCGAGCGCCGCAAGAAACGGCCGGCTGTCGTGCCTGTTGCGAATTCCTGTGATCAGCGCATACAGGCAACCGAGAACGAGGGCTGGCACGATGACGCTGAAGATCGCCGTCGGAAAGCCGAACCAGCGCTTCAGATATTGCGGCTCCAGGAACGGAGTCCACAGACTGACGATGCCCATGGCGGCGACGGTGCCGAACGAGCACTTGAGCGCGAGGTCGCGGGCGCGGTCGGCGAGGTCGCCATGGGTCTTCATGACCAGCCAGGTGGAGCCGAGCAGGGCATAACCGACGACGACGGCGACGCCGGTCATGATCGAGAAGGGCGTCAGCCAGTCCCACCAGCCGCCGACATAGGCGCGGTTCTCGACGGGGATGCCCTGGACGAGCGCGCCGAGCGTGATGCCTTGCGCGAAGGCGGCGAGCATCGAACCGCCCGAGAAAGCCCAGTTCCAGAGATATTCGGCGCGCCTGGTGCGCCAGCGATATTCGAAGGCGACGCCGCGGAAGATGAGGCCGATGACCATGGCGATAACAGGGGCGTAGAGTGCCGGCAGGATCGTCGCATAGGCGAGCGGAAACACCGCCATCAGACCGCCGCCGCCGAGCACCAGCCAGGTTTCGTTGCCGTCCCAGACCGGCGCGACGGAATTCATCATCACGTCTCGGTCGTGCTTCTCCGGGAAGAACGGGAAGAGGATGCCGACGCCGAGGTCGAAGCCGTCGAGAATGACATAGGCGAGCACCGCAAAGGCGATGATGGCGGCCCAGATGAACGGCAGATCAAACTCCATGACGACCTCCATGAGTGCTGGTGCTGGCGATGGCGGGGCCTGGCATGATGCCGGAGCTGCGCAGCGGCCCTTCGTCGAGATCCGGCATCGGATCACGCGGCAATCGCGCCATCAGCCTCAGGATGTAGAAGGTGCCGGCGCCGAAGACGAAGAAGTAGACGATGATAAAGGCGATCAGCGAGGCGGCGACGGCAGGGGCTGCGATCGGCGCCACCGAGTTCACTGTCAGCAGGTGGCCGTAGACCGTGTAGGGCTGGCGGCCGACTTCGGTGGTGACCCAGCCGGCGAGCACGGCGACGAAGCCGGCCGGGCCCATCACGACTGCCGCCCGATGCAGCCAGACATTGCTGTCGAGCGTGCCGCGGTAACGACACCAGAGCGACCAGAGGCCGATGCCGAGCATGGCGAACCCAAGGCCGACCATCACCCGGAAGGACCAGAACACGATGCCGACGGGCGGATGCAGCTCTTCCGGGATCGTATCGAGGCCGGCGAGCGGCGCGTTGAGGTCGTGCTTCAGGATCAGGCTGGAGAGTTTTGGAACCTCGATGGCATAGTCGACGCGCTTTTCGGGCGAGTTCGGAATGCCGAAAAGGATCAGCGGCGCCCCATCCGGATGGCTCTGGTAGTGGCCTTCCATCGCCATCACCTTGGCCGGCTGGTGCTCCAGCGTGTTGAGGCCGTGCATGTCGCCGGCAAAGATCTGGATGGGCGCGACGATCGCCGCCATCCACATCGCCATCGAGAACATTTTGCGGGCGCGGCGCGGCGCCGTCTTGCGGATGAGGTGCCAGGCGCCGCAGGCGCCGACGACGAAGGCGGTCGTGAGGTAAGCGGCAAGCACCATATGGGTGAGGCGATAGGGGAAGGACGGATTGAAGACGATCGCCCACCAGTCGACCGGGACGAACTGGCCCGATTCGTTCATGGCGAAACCGGCGGGCGTCTGCATCCAGGAATTTGCCGAAAGGATCCAGGTGGCGGAAATCAACGTGCCGATGGCGACCATGACTGTGGCCAGGAAATGCAGTTTTGGCCCAACGCGGTTGAGCCCGAAGAGCATGACGCCGAGGAAGCCCGCTTCGAGGAAGAAGGCGGTCAGCACCTCGTAGCCCATCAACGGCCCGATGATCGGCCCGGCCTTGTCGGAAAAGACGCTCCAGTTGGTGCCGAACTGGTAGGACATGACGATGCCGGAGACCACACCCATGCCGAAGGCGACCGCGAAGATCGTTTTCCAGAAGTGGAAGAGTTCGAGGTAGACCCCGTCCTTCTTCAGGAGCCACAAACCTTCCAGTACCGCGAGGTAGCTTGCAAGGCCGATGGAAAAAGCAGGGAAGATGATGTGGAAGGAGACGGTGAAGGCAAACTGGAAGCGAGCGAGCAGGGTCGCATCGAAACTCTCAAACACGGGCGCAATCCTTTCAGACATACGGCAACGCGCGTCGCTGACGCGTGGCCGTATCGCTCTGGCTGCTGCATCATTCGTCCCATGATCGATCGTCGATCAGGGGACTTTTCTTGGCCGTCCGTCGGGGCGTTTTCGGTGTTGGCCCCGGCTTCTCAGCACGCGCTTGAATCTGCGCCAAATTTGCCAAACGTCAATGACGGCGCGTCCGCCACGTTGTCACACTGCGGCAATGTTGCGCTGCGGCATATTGGACGGAGTTTCACCAGAGAGCGAAGCAGGCGACCGGCAATCGATCAAAGGGTTGCCGGGACGGCGTCAGCGGACCGGGAGATAGGCTTCGGCAAGCTCGGTCCAGAAGGCGGCGCCGATCGGCAGCAGGTCGTCGTTGAAGTTGTAGGCCGGGTGGTGCAGCGGCTTGTCGTCGTCGCTGACTTTCGAGCCGAGGAAAAAATAGGTCCCCGGCTTTTCCTGCAGCATATAGGCGAAATCCTCGCTGCCCATGAAGGGACGGGCGAGATCGACGACCTTGTCGGCACCAGCAAAGCGTACTGCGAGATCGCGCACGAAGTCGGTCTCGGCCTTGTGGTTGATCGTCGCATCGTAGCTGCGCTGGTAGTCGACCGTCGCGCGCATGCCGAAGCTCACGGCCTGCGCTTCGGCGATCATGCGGATGCGCCGTTCGAGTTCGTCGCGGACATCAGGCTCGAAAGAGCGGATGCCGACGACGATCTCGGCACGCTCAGGAATGATGTTGCTGGCGGAACCCGCATGGAAGGCGCCGACGGTGACAACAGTGGGGTCCATCGGGTGGATGTTGCGCGAGACGATCGACTGCAGCGCCATGATGATCGAGGCGCCGCAGACGATCGGATCGGCCGTCTCCTGCGGTTCCGCGCCATGCCCGCCGCGGCCGTGAACGGTGATGCGCGCCTCGTCGACGGCCGCCATGATCGGGCCTTCCCGGAGGGCAAACCGGCCGAAGGGCAGGCCCGGCTCGTTGTGAAGCGCAAACACCGCGTCGCAGGGGAACTTCTCGAACAGGCCCTCGTCCATCATGATCTTGGCGCCGCCGAAGTTCTCCTCGGCCGGCTGGAAGATCAGGTGGATCGTTCCGTCGAAATTGCGCCGCTCGGCGAGCGCCCGCGCCGCGCCGAGCAGCATGGTCGTGTGGCCGTCGTGACCGCAGGCGTGCATCAATCCTGCGGTCTTGCTGGCATAGTCGAGACCGGTTTCTTCCAGGATCGGCAGCGCATCGATATCGGCGCGAATGCCGATTGATCTCCCGCTCGTGCCGTTCCGGAGCGTGCCGACGACGCCGGTTTGGGCGAGACCCGTCGTCACTTCATAGCCGAGGCTTTCGAGATGCTTGGCGATGAAGGCGGAGGTGCGCTTCTCCTCCAATCCAAGTTCCGGATGGGCATGCAGATCGTGGCGGATGGCAACGAGTTCCGGCATGGCGTTGGTGATCGAGGGGGAAAGCTTCATGTCAGGCGCCACGGGTTGGGATGCGATTTTCGAATGTGCGGAAGGCCACCACCAGAATGCCGGTGAGGCACATGTAGATGAGCGCCAGCAGGAGCAGCGGCTCGTAGGTGAGGAAGGTTTCCTGCCTGACCTTGGAGATCACTGCATAGACGTCGACGACGGTCACGGTGGCAACGAGCGGCGTCGATTTGAGCTGCAGCACTGTTTCGCCGTTCAGCGTCGGCAGCGCCCGGTGGATGGCGCGCGGCAGCCAGATGCGCCGGAACATCGTCCAGGGGCTCATGCCATAGGCTTTGGCCGCCTCCAGCTCGCCCGGCGGCACGCCGGCAAAGGCGCCGCGCATGACCTCGCCCTCATAGGCGGCAAACGAGACGGTGAGTGCCGCCACGCCATAGGGCCAGGCCTCGCGCAAATAGGGCCAGAGGAAGGACTGGCGGATCGCCGGAAACTGCGGAAACAGCGAGCCGAGCCCGTAATAGAGCAGCCAGAGCTGCAGGAGCAGCGGCGTGCCGCGAATGACAGTGCAGAAGACCTTGGCCGGCAGTTTCAGGAACCAAGGGCCTGTCACCTGCACGAGGCCGATCGGCACCGCCAGCAGGAAGCCGAGGATCGCGGTACTGAACAGCATCACGAGGCTGACGAGAATGCCCCAGCCAAGCCGAGGCAGATAACGCGGCAGCCAGTCCCAGCGCATGAAGACGGCAACGGCGACGACGAAGGCGGCGAAGACCAGCATCATCACGATGCGATGCGGTACGAAGAAGCTCCGAGCCGTCGGCAGGTCCTCGGGCGTGAAGGCAACGGCGTGGGTGGTTTCGTTGGTCATCGCTGCACCGCAAAGCCGCGTCGGGCATGGCGTTCGAGCATGCCGATGAAGACGTTGGACACGAGTGTCAGCGCCAGATAGAGCGCGCCGGCGGCAAGGAAGAACAGCAGGTATGCCTTGGTCGTGCCGGCCGCCTGGCGCGTGACCAGCGTCAGCTCGCTGAAGCCAACGACAGCGAGAAGGGCGGTGTCCTTGGTGGCGATCAACCAGAGATTGGAAAGACCGGGAATGGCATAGGGCAGCATCGCCGGCAGCGTGATACGCCTCAAGACCTTGGTCGGCGACATGCCATAGGCCCGCGCCGCTTCGATCTGTCCGGCGGGCACCGCCTTGATCGCGCCACGCAAGACTTCGGTCGAGTAAGCCCCCTGGACGACGCCGATGACGAAGATGCCGGCCATCAGGCCGCTGATGTCGACCGGGCCGATCGCAAAGAGCGCCAGCACCTGATTGAGAAGATCGGTGCCGGCGTAATAGAGCAGCAGGATCAGCACCAGTTCCGGCACCGCACGCACCACCGTGGTGTAGCATTCAAGCAGATCCCGCAGCACCGGACCGCCATAGAGCTTGCCGAAGGCGCCGCCGATGCCGAGTGCCAGGCCGAGCGTGAAGCCGCCGACGGCGATCTGGATGGAGTTGAAAAAGCCCTGCAGCAACACGCCGCCCCATCCGGGCGCGTTGAGCGAGAGCAGGCCCCAATTGATGAGGGAATCCGCAGCCATGCGTCGTACTCCGATGGCGCCAGCCGGCGGCGGCTGCTGCGCCCGCGTCCCCTTTCAGGCACACAAGGCACAGCACCTCTGGGCCGCCGGCCGATCGCGCCTTAATCGCCGTAGATGTCGAAGTCGAAGTACTTCTTCGAGAACGTATCAAAGGTTCCGTTGTCACGGATCGCCTTGATCGCAGTGTTGACCTTGTCCTTGAGCTCGGTTTCGCCCTTGCGCAGGCCGACGCCCACACCCGGGCCGATCACGGCAACGTCTTCGGCGACGTCGCCCTTGTAGTCGCAGCATTCCTTGCCCTGGTCGGTCGCAAGGAAAGCCTTCAGCGCGATGGCGTCCGCCTGGACGGCATCGAGGCGGCCGGCGGCGAGGTCGTTGTTGGCTTCGTCCTGCGTCTGGTATTCCTTGACGTCGACGCCTGCCGGCGCGAAGTGCTTGGCGGCATAGGCTTGGTGGACCGTCGAGACCTGGACGCCGAGCGCCTTGCCGTTGAGACCTTCCGGCGTCGGCTTGATGTCGACGCCCTTGGTGCCGATGATGCCGGTCGGGGTGTTGTAGTATTTGTCCGAGAAATCGATCGTTTTCAGGCGTTCGTCGGTGATCGACATCGAGCTGATGATCATGTCGATCTTCTTCGAGGTCAGCGCGGGGATGATGCCGTCCCAGGCGACCGGCGTCAGCACGCATTCGAGCTTCGCCTCGGCACACATCGCGTTCATGAACTCGACTTCCCAGCCTTCCCATTTGCCGCTGGCGTCGGGCGCCGTGAACGGCGGATAGGGCTCGGCGGCGACGCCGACCTTAAGCGCTTCGGCCGAAGCGGCGACGCCGCCGCTGACGGCGATTGCCGTCGCAACGGCCAGGACTTTCAATGCCTTCTTCATGCTGTTCCCCTTTTTGGTTGTTTAGCATTCCGGAATTCAGTGAATGGAACTGATGAACTTCTTGAGCCTTTCCGACCTCGGCGAACCAAAGATGGCCTCTGGCGGGCCCTGTTCCTCGATCACGCCGTTGTGGAGGAAGACGATGTGGTTGGCGACGTCGCGCGCGAACTTCATCTCGTGGGTAACCAGGATCATCGTGCGCTTCTCGCGCGCGAGATCGCCGATGACCGAAAGCACTTCGCCGACGAGTTCAGGATCGAGCGCCGAGGTCGGCTCGTCGAAGAGCATGACCAGCGGTTGGATAGCGAGCGCCCGCGCGATCGCCGCGCGCTGCTGCTGGCCGCCGGAAAGAAAGGCCGGGTAAGCGTCGCGCTTCTCATAGAGGCCGACGCGCTTGAGCAGCGTTTCGGCGGTGGCGACCGCTTCGGCCTTCGGCTTGCCGAGCACGTGGATCGGCGCCTCGATGACGTTTTCGAGGATGGTCATGTGCTGCCAGAGATTAAAGCTTTGGAAGACCATGCCGAGCTGGCTGCGGATGCGCTGGACTTGGCGGCGGTCCTCCGGCACGAGGCCGCCTCGGCCGTCGGGTTTCATCCGGATCTTCTCGCCATGCACGCTGACGCTGCCGGCGGACGGGAGTTCCAGAAGGTTGATACAGCGCAGGAAGGTGGATTTGCCGGAGCCGCTGCCGCCGATGATGGCGATCACGTCGCCCTGTTTCGCCGTCAGCGAAACACCCTTCAGCACTTCCAATGGCCCGAAACGCTTGTGCAGGTCAGTGACCGCGATTGCCTGGGCCGCATCCGTCATCGGCACGCCGCTCCAACGGCTCTGCGCGCTTTTTCTGTCAGCATGAGAACAGTTCCCCTGTCGTTTCCCGCGCGGCATCTTTGGCCTGTCACGGTTTTGTTGATTGGCATGGTTGCACTTGTGTCGCTATTATTCAAGCGTATAATAATACGCATCGTCGATTTTTCGACGCCCGCCCCCAGCCTTGATTTCCCGAAGGAGCCGCCCATGTCCCCGTTCCGGCCGAAGCCATCGTCGACCGCGCCAGGGCACTTGTTCCAGCGGGTCGCCGCATGAACCGGCGCAGCTTTCACCGCGCTCCGGAAGGCGAACGCCGCCAGGAGCTGATCGAGGCGACGCTCGATTGCATCTCCGAATTTGGGCTCAAGGGCGCGACGGTGCGGCAGATCGCGATCCGCGCCGGCGTGACCGCCGGGCTCGTGCGTCACTATTTCGAATCGAAGGATCAGATGGTCGCCGAGGCCTATCGCGCCGTCATCGCATCCTTGACGGACAAGGCGAGCCAGGTGGAGGGTGATCCGGAAACCCGCCTCAGGGACTTCATCGCGATCAACCTCACCGAACCGGTGGCCGACAGCCGGAGCATCTCGCTGTGGGCCGCCTTCATCAGCCAGGTGCGTGTCGATCCGGTACTCGCCGAGATCCATCGCGAAGGCTACCTCGCCTTCCGCAACACACTGCAGGAACTGCTCGCCGATTTTCTTGCGGCGAAGGGCAAACCGGCGGACGCAGAAACCTGCCGGGCGTTCGCCATCGCCATCAACGGGCTGGTCGACGGTCTTTGGGTGGAGGGGTGCCTGGCGGGCGACCTCTTTCGCGAGGGTGAACTGGTCGCCATCGCCATGTCGTCGGCCGAGGCACTGCTCGGCACGTCGATCGGAACTGCAAAACAATGACAACGGGAGAGAACACCATGCGCTACGCGTCCATCACCGAACGTCTTGCCGATCTTGGTTCGGGAAAATGGTCGCTGCATATTCGTGCCCGCCAACTGAAGGCAAGTGGCGCCGACATCATCGAACTGACCATCGGCGAACCGGACCTTCCGCCGGACCGCGCCCTTCTCGATGAATGCCAGCGCGCGATGAATGCCGGGCGCTACCGCTATTCCAATGGCCGCGGCGAGCCGCCGGTCGTGGCTGCTCTCGCGGAAAAATATCGCCGGCGCCGTGACGACGTCACCGCGGCGAACGTCTTGTGCTTCCCCGGCACCCAGACGGCGCTCTTCTCCGTGATGCTGGCCCTGGTCGAAACCGGCGACGCGGTGCTCGTCGGCGACCCGCTCTATGCGACCTATGAGGGCGTGATCCGCTCCACCGGCGCCCATCCGGTACTGGTGCCGCTGAAGCCGGAATTCGGCTTCCACATGCAGGCCGAAGATCTTGAAAAGGCGATCACACCCGAGAGCCGGGTGCTGCTGCTCAACACGCCGCACAATCCGACCGGGGCCGTGCTGACCGCGACCGAGATCGCCGCGATCGGCGAGGTCGCGCGCCGTCACGATCTCTGGATCGTCTGCGATGAGGTGTACGAGGAACTTGTCTTCGACGCCGTCTTTGCCTCGCCCTTCGACAATCCGGATCTCGCCGAACGCACCGTCGTCGTCTCGTCGATCTCCAAGTCCCACGCCGCGCCCGGCTTCCGCAGTGGTTGGGCAGTCGGCCCGGTCGAGTTTGCCAACCGGCTGCTGCCGGTTTCGGAAACGATGCTCTTCGGCACCCAGCCTTTCATCGCCGACATGACCGCCTATGCCCTGACCCATGACATCGATACCGCGCGGCGGATGCGCGAGTCCTATCAGTCCCGTGCCGCACAGATCGTAGCCGGTCTTGCCGCGGCACCCGGCATCGAGGTGTTCGCGCCGGAAGCCGGCATGTTCATTGTGATCGACGTTTCCGGAACCGGCCTTGACGGCGATGCGTTTGCCTGGGCGCTGCTCGAAGAGGAGGGGGTTGCCGTCATGCCTGGATCATCCTTTGGCGATCAGGCGCAGAACTATCTGCGCGTCAGCCTGACCGTGCCTGATCGGGACATCGACGAGGCCTGCCGTCGCATCGCTGCGCTCGCCGAGCGGTCCAGCCTGCGTAAGGAGCGCTGCGCATGACGATGGAAAAAACAGTTGGAGAAGTGCTGGTCGATCTGCTCGAGGCCAATGGCGTCGAGGTGGTTTTTGGCATTCCCGGGGTGCACACGGTCGAGCTTTATCGCGGGCTGGCGGCATCGAAGATCCGCCATGTGACCCCGCGCCATGAACAGGGTGCGGGCTTCATGGCCGATGGATATGCCCGGGTCAGCGGCAAGCCGGGTGTCGCCCTCGTCATCACCGGTCCGGGACTCACAAACACCATCACGGCGATGGCGCAGGCTCGGCAGGATTCCATCCCGATGCTGGTGATTTCCGGCGTCAATCGCCGCGATTCGCTCGGTCACGGTCGCGGGCTCTTGCATGAGTTGCCCGACCAGCACGGCATGATGAAGACGCTGGCGCTCTACTCGCACACGCTGCTCAATCCGGAAGACCTGCCTTTCGTCGTCGACCGCGCCTTCTCGGTGCTCGTCTCCGGCCGGCCGGGGCCGGTGCACATCGAGATCCCGACCGACGTGATGGCGGCGAAGATCGCGCCGCAGGCGGTGCGGCCGGCGACGGCGACGCGCCCGCGCTCCGACAGCGAGACGCTGCAGCGTGCAGCGATCCTCTGTGCCGACGCCTCGCGGCCGGTGATCATCTGCGGCGGCGGCGCGTTGACGGCGGAAGCCGAAGTGACGGCGCTTGCCGAGAAGATCGGCGCGCCTGTCGTCACCACGGTCAACGCCCGCGGCATGCTCGCCGGCAACCCCTTGCGCGTTCCCGCAAGCCCCAGCCTGAAGGCGGTGCGGTCGCTCCTCAAGGAAGCGGACCTTGTCCTGGCGCTCGGCACCGAAATGGGCCAGACGGACTACGACATGTATGCCGATGGCGGTTTCCCGGCCTTGCGCAATCTCATCCGCACCGACATTGACTCAGCGCAGCTCGCGCGCGGGCCGCATGCAGCCCTTTCCATTCTCTCCGGCGCCAAGGCGGCCACGGCAGGCATCCTCGCCTTCCTGCCCGGCCACACCGCGAAGGATGGAGTGGGGCGCGCCGAAACCGCGCGACGGGCAGCGCTGAAGGAACTGACGCCGAAGATGAAGGCCGAGATCGGCATCATCGACACGGTCTACAGGACGTTGCCGGACTGCACCGTTGTCGGTGACTCGACCCAGGCCGTCTATGCCGGCAATCTCTATTGCGATGCGCCGCGCCAGCGCAGCTGGTTCAATTCCGCGACCGGCTACGGCTCGCTCGGCTACGCCCCGCCGGCGGCCGTGGGCGCTGCCGTTGCCGATCCGTCGCGTCCGGTCGTGTGCCTTGTCGGCGACGGCGGCTTCCAGTTCTCGCTGGCCGAGATCGGGTCCGCGGTGGATGCGCAGGCGAAGGTGATCTTCCTCGTCTGGAACAATGACGGCTACCAGGAGATCGAGTCCTACATGGTCGACGCCGGCGTTACCCCTGAAGGGGTCAGGCCCTCGGCGCCGGACTTCCTGATGGCGGCCAAGGCCTATGGGGTCGAGGGGCAGCGGCTCACCGCGGTTGCCGATCTGGCGCAGGCGCTTGCCGCAGCCGCAGAGCGCAAAGGCCCGTCGCTCATCGAGATCCACGAGAGGCGGACGGCGGGTCTCTCGGCCTGACCGCGCCTCAGTCGCACAACGGGCCGGATTTGACTTTTCCGGCCCGCAATGGTGTTAAGGGCGCCCATGCTCGAATCCGGCCACGTTCTTTCGTTAAGGTCGGGCATTCGGGCTGAGTTTCGTCTCGCTGGCGCTGGAGCGCCGCGCGTCTTGTAGGCGCCAAGGAAAGGGACCGCGTCCTCGATGGACCGCTTGGGTGGTGGCAGCAAGAATATGCAGGCCGGCCGGCTTCTCGCCGTGCTGTGGCTGTTCTGCGCCTCCTTCGCAATGCAGGTCATCTCGGTTGGGCAGAGCATTCCGTCCCGCTCGTCCTCTGGCGCCCAGGCCGGTAATGTCACCGATACCGGCTCGACCGATCGCCCTGCAGCCCGGCAGATCTCGCGGGCGACACCGCTTTCAGACCTTCGGTTCACGGCCGAGCGCAAGGACGCGAAGTCCGCGACCGACGATGGGTTACCGGCGCTGCTGCCGGTATCCGCGGAGCTGGAATTTCCCCAATCGTCGGACGGTCGGTTCCTGCGCCGTGTCGCAGAGCAGATCGGCGGGGCTTCGAGCCATGGGCCCCATATTCGCGCACCCCCGCGCGCCTGATCCATCAAGCATATTCTGGCTCGTTTGCGGCTTGGACCGCTACGCCGCCATTGATGAAACAAAGTCCTGACGACGCGCCCCGCGCCCGTGCAGGCTCTTCTGGAACCACAACATGCGTACATCGAAATGGGCGATTCTCGTCTATGTCGCCGTGATCATCTTCGGATGCGTCGCGGCGCTTCCCAACGTGCTGACGCCAGCACAGCGTGAACAATTCGCCGCCTGGCTGCCGGTCAAGCCGGTGACGCTCGGCCTCGACCTCAAGGGCGGTTCGCACCTCGTCCTCGAAGTCGACGCCGCCGGCCTGCGCAAGGCCCGCCTCGAAACCTTGCTCGACGATACGCGTCGGGCGCTGCGCGCCGAACGCGTTCCGGCTTCGTCTGCCCGCATCGCCGGCGACACCGTGACGGTCAAGATCGAAGACGCTGCCGACCGCGAGAAGGTTCTGCCGAAGCTTAAAGAGTTGGCTGCCCCGGTTGGCACGCTCGGCTTTGGCGGCTCGGCTTCCGATATCGCGGTCACCGAGGATGGCGACACCATCACGGTCGCCATGACCGAGGCCGGCCTCGCCGACCGCACCACCAAGGCGGTTGAGCAGAGCCTGGAAATCATTCGTCAGCGCGTCGATACCGTCGGTGTTGCCGAGCCGCTGATCCAGCGCGTCGGCTCCGACCGCATCCTCGTCCAGCTTCCAGGCCTCGAGGATCCGACGGCACTGCGCCAGCTTCTCGGCTCCACAGCCCAGATGAGCTTCCACATGGTCGACCAGACTGTGGATCCCAATCAGCCGGCACCACGTGGCGTCGACATCCTGCCGGGTGCGCACGACAACAACAAATATGCGGTCGAAAGTCGCGTTGCGATTTCGGGCGAGCGGCTGGCCGATGCCAAGGCCGGCTTCGATCAGCGCACCAACGAGCCGATCGTTTCCTTCACCTTCGACTCCCTGGGTGCCCGCCAGTTCGCGGAAATTACCCAGGCCGCCGTCGGCCGGCCCTTTGCGATCGTGCTTGACGGCAAGGTTCTGACGGCACCGGTCATCCGCGAGCCGATCATCGGTGGCAATGGCCAGATCAGCGGCAATTTCACCGCGCAGGAAGCAACCGTTCTGTCAGCGCTCCTGCGCTCGGGCGCGCTGCCTGCACCGCTGACTGTCATCGAAGAACGCTCGGTCGGCCCGAACCTCGGCTCGGATTCCATCCGCATGGGCATCTATACCGGCCTTGCCGGCTTCGCCCTCGTGGTTACCCTCATGGTCGTGCTCTACGGCGCATGGGGCATGATCGCCAATGTCGGCCTGGTGCTGCACACGATCCTGACGATCGCGCTGTTGGCCATGCTCGGCTCGACGCTGACGTTGCCCGGCATCGCCGGTATCATTCTCGGCATCGGCATGGCGGTGGACGCCAACATCCTGATCAACGCGCGTATTCGCGAAGAGACGGAAGGCGGCGCCGGCGCGATGAAGGCGCTCGATATCGGCTTCAACAAGGCCTACGCAACCATCATCGACTCCAACGTCACGACGCTTTCGGGCACCGTGCTGCTGTTCGCCTTCGGCTCCGGCCCGGTGAAGGGCTTCGCGGTCACCATGATGCTCGGCATCATCATCTCGATGTTCACGTCGATCACCGTCGTACGCCTGATGATGCGTGAGGTCGTCGTTCGCCGGAAGATGAAGAAGCTCGAAATTCCGTCGCTCTTCGGCAAGGTTCCGAAGCTTCCGTCCTTCTCCTTCATGAAGGGCCGCTTCGTCGCCATCGGCATGTCTGCCTTCCTGTCGATAAGCTCCGTGGTGCTGTTCTTCACACCTGGCCTCAACTACGGCATCGACTTCGTCGGCGGTATCCAGGTCGAAACCACCTCGAAGAACACGCTCGATCTTCCGACGCTGCGCCATAACCTCGAAGCGCTCAACATCGGCGAAGTGGCGCTGCAGGAATTCGGCCAGGACAAGTCGGTTCTGATCCGTGTTCAGCGTCAGCCGGGCGGCGAGCAGGAGCAGACGGCGGCACTGAACCGCATCAAGGACACCGTAGTCCAGACAATCTCCGATGCGACCTTCGAGCGTACCGAGGTCGTCGGTCCGACCGTCAGCACCGAACTTGCCCGTTCGGGCTTCCTCGCCGTCGGTCTCGCGATGGTGGCGATCCTGCTCTACATTTGGTTCCGCTTCGAATGGCACTTCGCCGTCGGCGCGATCGCAGTTCTATTGCTGGACATCACCAAGACGATCGGCTTCTTCGCGCTCACGGGCATCGACTTCAACCTGACGGCCATCGCCGCGCTGCTGACGATGATCGGCTACTCGGTCAACGACAAGGTCGTGGTTTATGACCGCATGCGCGAGAACCTCCGCAAGTATAAGTCGATGCCGTTCTCCGACCTGATCGACATGAGCATCAACCAGGTGATCGCGCGATGCATCTTCACCTCGATGGCGACGGCCCTGTCGCTGGTGCCGATGGCGATCTGGGGTGGCGACGCGGTCAAGAGCTTCGCCTGGCCGATGATTTTCGGCGTGATCGTTGCGACCACGTCGTCGATCTATATCGGCGGACCGATCCTGCTCTTCCTGAACCGTTGGTGGAAAGATCGCGAAGCGTCTCGTTCGAGCACCACGCCTCAGGCGGGCACGCCGGCGGCGTGATCCGGCGGTCCCGGGATACAAAACGTGAAGGGGCGGCCCGGCGGGCCGCCCCTTTTTTGTCCGAATGTGCTGTCTTTATCCCCCTCGTGCCTTGCAGACTGATTCTTCGCTACCTAGATAGCGAGGGTCTCCGGTTCCGGGGCGGGAGAACGGATTTTGCGTCCGCGTCCCCCTAAGATTTGAAGGGTGAGAATTATTTTTCGCATCTTCATCTTTTTAATTGACGGAATTGGTAGATTATTCTAGTTTGCCAATACGTGACGCGGGGAGTCCGCCTCACGGTTGTTCATCAAACGCACCGGCATGCTGATGCCGGGCCAGCCAAAGGAGAGTGACATGTTCGGAAACGTCTCGACCGCCGCCTTCTTCGGCACGCGTCTCCTTTGTCGCGCAACAGAGAAACGTCACATTCGCAATCTCTGCCGAATGTGACCGTCGAACCCCTCGAACTTTATCTTTTGCCGAAATTGAAAGTCTCCGCGCCTCCGGCGTGGAAGGAGCGTTATTTGTATGAGCAAGCAAGTTATCGAATTTGGCGGCGAAGCCGTCGGTGTGGTCGTCCCGGATGAAGATCGCTTCAAGTTCGTGGCGGTGAAGTATCACGTCTGGGATCTGGACGCGAAGCGCTTCGGCTCGGCCGAGGAAGCACGTGCCGCGATCCGCCAGCTGCTGGCCCACCAGGCCGTGTCGGCGAAGCGGCGGGGTCACAGCGCAGCCGCATGAAGCGGGTGAGAAAGGTCGTTTTCGGCTTTTCTCCCGCATCCGCCCGATACTTCTGAAAATCGTCGTTGCTTCCGCTGCAAGCGTGGCCGCGACTTCGGCCAATTCTCCACTATAATTATATGTTGGCAGTACGTTTCTTGTGCTATGCCAAGATGTATTTGCATTTGCGCGGATGATTCCCGTATCGGGAGCCGCAGGGAAAGCGTGCCGGAATGCTGACGAAGAAGGGAAAATACGGTCTGAAGGCTTTGGTCGATCTTGCACGGCTGGAGCCGGGGGAGACCGCCTTCATCACCGAAATCGCCCAGCGCAACAATATCCCGAAGAAGTTCCTGGACACGATCCTGCTCGAACTGCGCAACGCCGGCATGCTGCGCTCGAAGAAGGGCCCGGGCGGCGGTTATTCGCTATCGCGGCCCGCTGCCGAAATTCGCATCGGCCATGTGATCCGCACGCTGGATGGGCCGTTGGCGCCGATCCGCTGTGCCAGCCGCACGGCCTATGAGGTCTGCGAGGACTGCAACGATCCCGAGACCTGTCAGGTGCGGGTATCGATGACCACGGTGCGCGACGCCGTTGCTGCGATCCTCGACTCGATGACGCTTGAAGAGTTCGCCGCCGACAAGTCGATGCCGCTCGAAACTGTCGAAGAAATGCGGGCCGGCTGACGAAAACGCCGCCGATCGCGCCAGTTTTCCCCCGAAGTCTGCTTCCAAGGCTTGGTTTGCCAAGAAAAAGCGCTTATCTGCCGTCAATGGTCTGGCGGGCAGCGTTGCAGCCTGCCACTTAAGTCTTCGTAAGATCGGGGTCATCATGGGTTTGAGACAAGCATCTGCGCATGAGCGCACCGCGGTTGCGGCTTTGGAGTCGATCGGCCGGACGCTGACGACTGCAATGGTCGGCATCAAGGCGCTGACTGACCACCTTGGCTCCGACGAAGCTTTTGCCCGCAGTGTCGTCGATGCAGTCGAGTTGATCGGCGAGAGCCAGGGGCGTGTCGTCGTCTCCGGCGTCGGCAAGAGCGGCCATATCGGCCGCAAGATCGCTGCGACCCTAGCATCGACCGGCACCTCGGCCTATTTCGTGCATCCGACCGAAGCGAGCCACGGCGACCTTGGCATGGTCACCTCGCAGGACGTGCTGATCCTGCTCTCGTGGTCGGGGGAGACGGCCGAGCTCGCCAACATGCTCACCTATGCCAAGCGCTTCAACGTGCCGATCGTCTCGATCTGTGCCAACCGCGACAGCGTGCTGGCGCGGAATTCCGAAGTGCCGATCGTACTGCCCAAGGTGCAGGAAGCCTGCCCGCACGGCCTCGCGCCGACGACATCCGCAATGCTGCAGCTCGCCGTCGGCGACGCGGTGGCGATCGCGCTTCTGGAACGGCGCGGCTTTTCGGCCGAAGATTTCAAGACATTCCACCCCGGTGGCAAGCTCGGTGCGCAGTTGCGGCTGGTCCGCGAGCTGGCGCATGAGGGCGCCCAGATGCCGCTGCTCCAGACGGGGCGGCCGATGAGCGAGGCCCTCATCGAAATGTCGTCGAAGGGTTTCGGCGTCGTCGGCATCGTCGATGACACCGGCAAGCTTGTCGGTGTGATCACCGATGGCGACCTGCGCCGCCACATGTCGGGCGATCTGCTCCAGCAACCGGTCGAGGCGGTGATGTCGCGCAATCCGCGGGTGATCCGTGGCGACGTGCTCGCGAGTGGCGCCATGGAATTCATGCAGCAGCACAAGGTAACGGTGCTGTTCGTCGTCGGCGATGGCGGAGCACCGGTCAGCATCCTGCACATTCACGACCTGCTGCGCGCCGGCGTCGTCTGAGGGCTAGGGGTAGTACACCTCGCGAAAGCTGCCTAACCCTTGACCACGGCGGGCCAGTCGCCCGTCGTGCCCGGCTGCACCGGCCGTTCCAGATAGGTTGAAAGCACCACATAGCTGCGCGTCGCCTTGACGCCGGGCGTGTCGTAGAGGCGCGCCAGCAGCCCCTCCAGCGCATGGGTGCTTTCCGTGCGGACTTTGAGCAGCATGCAGGTATCGCCCGCGACCGAGTGGATCTCCTCCACCTCGGGGCATTCCTCGATGGCAAGCAGCGCCTGTGTCTTTCCCCAGCCGGTCGTGTCGACATGGACGAAGGCGAGCAACGTCTTGCCGACGGCCTCGGGATCGATCAGCGCTGCCACGCGGCGGATCGCCCCTGATCGCCTGAGCCGCTTCACACGCTCATGCGCCGCCGGTGGCGAAAGCCCGACCCGTTCACCGAGTTCGACATAGCTCGTCGTCGCATCCTCGACCAGCACGCCTAATAGTTTTCGGTCCATCGCGTCGAGGTCGCGCTCCGGTGGACGCTTCCGCCGAACGTCATCTGTATTTTGATCCATTCCGATGTTTCCTCTTGCTGCTGAATTTCATTCTGCAAACATGAGACAATGACGAACATCAATCAATCCATTTCCAGCGGTTCAGTCGACAGGGCACGTATCCCGCCCTTCGCCTACCTGCTCACCATCTGCATCGGCGTCATCGGCTCCAACTCCCTCGCCCTCGGGCCGATCGCGCCGGAGGTGGCGCGAAGCCTTGGCGCCAACGTTCCCGCCGTCATGACGGCCTCTGCCATCTTTGGCCTGGGCACGGCCGTCAGCGCCGTTTTCCTTGGCCGCTTCATCGATCGCCATGGTCCGCGCCGCATGTTGGCTGCGGCTCTCTTGCTTCTGGCTGCAGGGCTCGGCGGCAGTGCGCTCGCGCCATCGCTTGCGTTCCTGGTTGCCGCCCAGCTCGTCGTCGGTCTGGCCGCGGGCATTGCGCTTCCCTCGATCTATACGCTGGCCTCGGTCATTGCGCCGGCCGGACGCGAGAGCGAGACGATCGGCCTGGTGCTGACCGGCTGGACGCTCAGCATGGTGGCGGGCGTGCCGCTATCGGCAGCGATCGCTGATTTTGCCGGTTGGCGCACGGTCTATGTCATTGTCGCCGCCGCCACGTTGATCGCCTGCACTGCGGTCAAGTTTGCGCCGGCGCAGGAAGGCGCCACCGGTACAGCGACATCACCGCTGGCGGCATTGAGTGTTCCCGGCGTCGCACCGCTCTTGATCGCCTGCGCCGCCTTCATGGCCGCCTTCTACGGCGTCTATGCCTATATCGGCGAGCACCTGCATGCCGCACTCGGCCTGCCTGTCACCGCCAACGGTCTCATCGCCGTTTCCTATGGATTCGGTTTCGGCGCCGCCGCTTTTCTTGACCGCCTGATCGATCGTTTCGGCGCCGCCCGGTTGTTGCCGCTGATCTTCCTGGCGGTCGCGGGCGTCTACGTTGCCATGGCTGTGGCGAGCGGCTCCTACGCTGCCATGCTGGCCGTCGTCTTCCTTTGGGGGCTTGCCAACCATTTCGGGCTGAATGTGCTGATCATGCGGCTCACCGGCCTCGACCCCGCCAAGCGCGGCGCGATCATGGGGCTGAACAGCGGCGTCACCTATATCGCGCTCTTTGTCGGCACGATCGGGTTCGGTGCAGCCTATGCCCGGGCAGCCTTCTTTGTGCTGCCTTTGGCAGCGGCAGGCCTGATGCTCCTGGCGGCCTTCGNCGCGGCGGTAGTCTGGCTTAACAGACCCGCTGTTACGTCAGTCGTCGTCACGCGGAGGAGGCGATCCTCGGCCGCTTTTGCGGCTTGCGGCGTGGTGGCGGGTCCACGAAGGCGCCTGGCTGGTTGAGGCTGTTCTCACTCAGCCGCTTGGCGATCGACTCGGCGCCGGCATCGCTTCCGGCGCGCGAATAAAGATTTCCGCGTACCTGGATCGAGGCGGCGAGCAAGCGGAACATTGCGTTCGCCAGATCCGGATCTGGCGCCTGCGGCGCACGCCAGAAATCGTCGAGCGGCTGCTGGTCGGTCAGTCCGGCGATGTCGAACAAGGCCGTGCCAAGCACCTTCACCGGTCGCCCCTGCTTCAATGCATGCAGACCGGCCGTCGAGTTGACCGTGACCATGCCTGCGCTTGCCTCTCCAAGCGTATCGAGGTTGCCGCCATCGAGATAGAAGACGCGCCCGCGAAGCCCCAGCGCTGCCGCTCGTTCGTCGATGATTCTGCGCCAGGGGATCAGATCATTGTCGAGCGGATGCACCTTGAAGACGAGGCGCGCGTCGCGCGCCGCAAAGGCGGCGAAGGAAGCCAGCACTTCGGCAATCGCTTGCCTCTGGCTATGGAAAGGCGAGTGGGCCCTGAGCTGGAAATCGGTTTCGAGCTGCAGCGGATAGACGAAATAGGGCGCGTCCTGCGAAAGCAGTTTGGCAACGGTCGCCTCGGCTTCCGAGTTGCGCCGCTTTTCGGACAGGAGCCGGCGGACCCAGCCCGCATATTCGGCGAGCGGATGAAAGATCGCGTGGCGCTGATAGTGTGGGAAGAGGAACCAGAGAAAGACGTTCGGCAGATTGTAGAGCAGGTCATAGCTCGCATCGGCGAGGAACGTCTGGCTGTAGTGCTTGCGCCAGTCCGGTTCCGGGACGCCCGCTGCCGCCGCAAGGATTTGCGCGGGATCGGACGGGAAATGTGAGTTCGAGGACATGCCGTTGCGCTCGAGCGTCAGCCAGTCCGGCCGAAGATACCCCATCTCGACGATGGCGACTGCGACACCCTTGCGCCGCGCGACCGTGGTGGCTGCCTGGTGGTAGGCGCGTTCCTCGCCGAGCAGCAGCATGTCGGTGACGCCATGGCGCGCGATGAAGGCCTCGATATAGGCTGGCCAATCGGCTGCAGTGCCGCGATAATTATAGGCACCCTTGCGGCCCCAGATGATCTGGTCGCCGACATTGAGGTTGATCCTCAGGCAGGTGTGGCCAATGGCTTCGAGCCGATCGGCGATCTTGCGGAAGATCGGCGACGAAGGGCCTTGCAGGAACAGGAACACCCGTCGCCTTGGCCGATCGACCGCCCCGGTCGATGTCATCGAAGCGTTCTCCATCCGTCCACTGCTGCTACCGCAGCGTATCCTTTCTGAGGTTGGCGTGGTTGAGCAGGGCCTCGATCAAGTTCCAGGCTTCGACATTACTCGGTTCCACCGGCTTGTGGGAAGACGACTTGGCCTTGGCAAGCGGTACGATCAGGTAGTCGGTTCGCGGGTCGGGGAAGGGATCGGCAAAGGATTTGAGCAGCGGCGCATGGTCGCCGTAGAAGACGAGCCAGACCGGGCGGTCCAGCTTGTCGAGTCGTTCGCTCAGCATGTTCAGCGCCGCATCGGATTGTTCGAGAATGGCCAGATAGATGTCGACGGGATTGGTGAGATCACCGACGCGACCCGGCTCCCACGGACCGTGATTGGCCATGGAGGCAACGAAGATGAAGCCGTTTTCATCCTCCGGCAGCTTCTCGCATGCGTCGATCACTTTTGCCGCAAGTTTCTCGTCGGAGACGTAGGGGCCGTCTCTTTCGGGGCGATGGTCGAAGCCGTCGAGCATGGTCAGCTTGGAAAAGCCGAGTTGCGGCATCGCCTTGTGCCGGAGAAAGAAGGTGCGGTCATAGGGATGGATGAAATGCGTGTTCCAGCCGGCGCGCTTCATCTTTCCCGGCCAGACCACGTCGGCATAGTGCGAGGCCCTGAGATAGGGGTAGCTGGCGTCGACGTGGATGTCGTCAGGCACCAGGCCGCTGATGACCGCGAATTCCGTGCGCAGCGTATAGCCGCCTTCGAAGACGCTGCTGAGGCGACCCCATTGCACCGCCTCGCGCCGCAGCCGATCCAAGGTCGGCATGTCAAGCGTATCGACGCCGAAGTGCCGCATGTCGATGAAGGATTCCGATTGCCAGACGACGATCAGCGGCGAGCCGTCGTCGCCGATCAGATCATGCACGGCGGCCCGGACGATCTCGGAGAGTTCCGCGACGATCTTTTCACGCCGCACGCCGAGCCAGACGATGAAGCGGAACACGACCGAGCCGAAGGTGCCGAAGCGCACCGTGTTCACCTTGACGTCGAGTGTTTTCAGCAGCCTTTGCACCAGCGCCGCCGTCGGGCGGTTCACCGGGCCGTAGAACAGCAGAAGCCAGGGTCCGTAGGCGATCCCGAGCATCAACAGGATCCAGAACGCCTTGCCGCGATCGGGCAGGATGGCCGGCTCGAAATACATGTAAAGGCCGGACACGCCGAAGACATAGAGGAAGGCGACGGTCCAGAAGACGACGTTTAAAGAACTCGCATAGAAAATCGTCTTGTACTTGAAGACGTCGACGACGAGCGCGATATCCGAAAAGATCAGCGGCTCGCGGATGAACTTGAACTTGGCGCGGGAAATGCCGGTGAAGATGATGAAGAAGCTCATCGTGCCGGCTGCGGCATAAAGCGGCCGCCAGGAGCCGGCGAAGAATCCTGCAAAGACCAGCGCGATGACCGGCAGGCGGGCAACCGCATCGACGACATCCTGCGTCCGCCCGAAGGGCGAGGGATGGGCGCGCCGCTCCCGCTTCGGCAGGGCAAAGCGATCGGTAAAGAAGATCACCGCACAGGAGAGCACGTAACAACAGAGCGTCAGTGTTCTTGGGTAGTCGTGCAGCTGAAAGGGAAGCAACGCCAAGCGGAAACCTTCATGTCTTCATGCCGGCCGACGCCGCTTGATGCGGCACAGCGTCCGCCCGACACTTAGATCTTATCGCTTGGACGTACAAGCGCCGTCAGGTCCGGCGCTCCGACACTCCACTATTATGCGTCGCGGTGTTGCCGCCGCGCGCAATCGCCCTGTCGAACCACCAGTTGAGCAAGGGACGAATGGCCGGCGCGAAGCGGCCGAGGAGAAAGAGCGTGGTGCCGAAGTAGATTTCGAACCGCCCGCGGTCGATGCCCTTGGCGATTGTCTTCGCCACGGCGTCGGCAGGCCAGGGACGGACCGTGCCCATGATTTTGGCCGCTTCCGGAGGACGGCTTGCGAGTTCACGCTGAAACTGGGGTGTCTCCGTATCCGGCGGAAAACACACGGAGACGCTGACGCCGTGGGCGCAGGCTTCCGAGCGCAGCGCCTGGGCGAAGCCGTGCAGCGCGAACTTCGACGCGCAATAGGCGGAATAGCCGTAGATGCCGATGAGGCCGGCGCCGGAGGAGATCATCATGATCCGGCCATGGCCACGCCGCTTCATGCCGTCATAGACAGCACGGACCGCGTGCACCGTGCCGGAGAAGTTGGTTTCCATCTGGCGTCGGAATGAAGCGCTGTCGAGTTCCTCGAAACGGCCGGGCTCGACGATACCTGCCGATGTCACCAGGATGTCGCAGGGACCGAAGGCTTGTTCGCACCGTAGGATCGCCGCCTCGACATCGCTTTCCGCAGCAACATCGGCAGCCTCGATCCTGATGTTGTCGGCGCCGCTAGCGCCTGAGCGGGCCAGGTCTGCTTGCGCCCGTTCCAAGAGGTCCCGGGAGCGCGCGATCAGCGAGACGCGGGCGCCACGAGCCGCGTAGATGGACGCAACCGCAAATCCGATACCGCTCGAGCCACCGGTGATGATCACATGCGTCATGCTGATATCCCGCTCAAGAGCAATTCCAGGAAAAGTGCGAAGCGGTTTTGCGTCCGGATTTGCGTGAAAACAACTCGGCGGCACACGCGGTGATCTCTAGTCAGCGCGCCGAGAGTGCCTTCATCATCTCGTCGATGTCGATGCCGCCCAGTCCGAAGTTTCGCTCGGTAAGGTCCGTCAGCCGTTCCGCCGTCAATGTTACCGTCCGGCGGATCTGCTCTTCCGTATGGTCGCTGGTGATGAAGAAGCGCAGGCGCGCCAGCCCCTCGGGCACCGCTGGATGGATGATCGGCAGTGCATTGACCCCTTCGGCAAGCAGGTCGTTCGAAAGCTGAACGGCACGCAAGGAATCGCCGACGATGACCGGGACGACGGAAAAGCCGCTGCTGAGACCCGTGTCGAGGCCGGCTTCCTTGGCAAGCTTCAGGAACAGGGCACCGTTGCGGCGCAATGCCGCCGTCCGCGCCGGTTCGCGTTCCAGCACGTCGAGGCTCGCGGTGGCGGATGCGGCCAGCACCGGCGCAAGGCCGACGCTGTAGACGAAGCCGCCGGCGGATGCCTTGAGCACCTCGACCAGTGCTTCGCTACCGGCGATGTAACCGCCACAGCTCGAGGTGGTCTTCGACAGCGTGCCCATCCAGACGTCGATCTCATGCGGATCGACGCCGAAATGCTCGGCAAGCCCCCGGCCGGTCTTGCCGAGGACGCCGAGCGAGTGCGCCTCGTCGACCATCAGCCAGAAGCCGTATTCGGCCCGGAGCTTCAGAAGAGCCGGCAGGTCGGCGACGTCACCGTCCATCGAGTAGATGCCCTCGACGATGACCATGATGCGGCGATAGTCGCCCGCGACGGTGCGCAGCACGTGTTCGAGATCGGCGACGTCATTGTGTTTGAACAGCCGCCGGGTCGCGCCCGAGAGCTTGATGCCGGCAAGCGCGCTGTTGTGGATGAACTCGTCATGGACGACGAGGTCCTTCGGGCCCATCAGGCAGCTGATGGCAGCGACGTTGGTCAGGTAACCGCTGACGAAACAGACGGCGGCATCGACGCCGTAGAAACCCGCGATCTTCTCTTCGAGCGCCATATGCACCGGCCGCTCTCCGGCGACGAGGCGGCTCGCCGAGGCTGAGATGCCAAAGGTGCCGATCGTATCCCGCGCCTTGGCCAGCACCTCCGCATGGCGGTTGAGGCCGAGGTAGTCGTAGGAGGCGAAGTTGATCAGCTTGCGGCCGTCGATGACGGTGGTCGCCCCGGCCGCGGTCTGGTGCGCGCGATAGAACGGATTGGCGATGCCGAGTTGCTCGCTCGCGAACTTCTGGGTCATCACCTGCTTGTATTCCGGCAGATCTTCGAAACGGGCCTGCTGCCGGCGCGCCGGCGGCGGCATCTCCCGCTCCGAGCGCGCCATGCGGTTGCGCTCGGAGGATTGATGCGTGTTCCGCATCCGGTCCAGCAGGTTCTCCTTGAGGCTGCTGGTCATCTTGGATGCGCCTGGACCGTTTCCGTTCGTGCTCATTGGCTCTGTGCTTTTTCCTTCGCCGTGCCGACGTGCCGCTGTGCGAGTTCGTTGACGATCTTGTCGTCGGCGGGCTCGGCATCGTCGCTCTGGTCGCGCTTGCTGACCTTCTCATAGAGCTTGCGGGCGACATCGCCAACCGTCGTGTTGTCCGCGACCCCACTGAGCGGCATGTCGAAGCCGGTATTCTGCTGGAAGCTCATGCCGAGTTCGACCGCCATCAGGCTGTCGAGGCCGATTTCCTTCAGCACCTTGCTGCGTGTGACCGTATCCTTCGATACGCGCAGGATCGCGGCGATCTCGCCGGCGACGAGGTCGAAGAGGATGTCCTCGGCCTCCTGCGGCGACTTGCCCTCGATCATTGCGACGAGGTCCATCTGGGCGCCTTCGCCGCCGGTGGCGTGCTGGTCGGCGCTACGCAGGATGACTTCGAAGAGGGCGTTTTTGGCAACCGGCAGGTTGCGCGCAGCCGACCAGTCGATCTCCGAGATCATCACCGTGGCCGCATCGACGGTGCCCGGATCGAAGGCCAGGTGGCTCTCGACCATGTCGAGCGCCGTCTGTGCCTTCAGCGCCGTCTTGCCGATACGCTTGGCGAGCAGGTCGTTCACATCGGTGTTCTGGACCAGGTAACCCTTGTCGGCGATCGCGCCGAAGCCGACGGCAAGACCCGCAAGACCGCGGGCGCGACGGGCGCGGGCGAGACCTTCGAGGTAGCCGTTGGCGGCGACGTAGTTCGCCTGTCCCGGGTTGCCGACAAGTGTCGTCGCCGACGAGAACAGGATGAAGTTGTCGAGCTTGTCGTCGTTGGTCAGCTGATCGAGAACGGCTGCGCCCTTGGCCTTGGTGTCAATGACCGGTCGGTTGCGCTCGCGATTGAGATTGCTGATCAGCGCGTCGTCGAGCACCATGGCGGCGTGGACGATCGAGCGGAGCGGTGCAATCGCACGCAACTCCTTGAGGAGACGCTCGGTCGCCGTCGGGTCGGTGACGTCACAGGCGTGTACCGTTGCCGACACGCCGGCCTTCGCCCAGGCCTCGATCATCGCCGTCGTTTCGGCATCCGCCTGGCCGCGGCGCGAGCAGAGCGCGATCGTCGTCGCGCCCTTTTCGACGAGCCAGTTGGCAGCAGCCAGACCGAAACCGCCGATGCCGCCGACGACGAGATGCATGCCGTTCGGATCGACCTGCATGCCGCCATGCGGACGCTTGGCAACGCGATGCTTACCAGCAACCGGCGGCAACACGACGATCTTGCCGATATGGCCCGCATTCTGCATCAGCCGGAACGCATTGCCGATTTCGTCGAAGTCGAAGGCACGGTAGGGAAGCGGCGTCAGCTTGCCGTCTTCGAACAACGCGCCGATCTCGGTGAAGATCCGCTTGGTGAGCTTCGGCTGATTGACCAGCAGCTGGTCGGCGTCGATGCCGAAATAGCTGACATTGCGGCGGAAGGGCCGGAGACCAATCTTGCTGTCGGCATAGTAGTCGCGTTTGCCGAGCTCGAGGAAGCGACCGAAGGGCTTCACGAGTGCCAGGCTCTGTTCCATGGCTTCGGCAAAGAGCGAATTCAGAACGAGATCGACACCCTCTCCGTCCGTTACGGCGCGAACGTCGTTGACGAAACCGAGCGAACGGGAATCGAAGACGTGATCGGCACCCAGCATCGACAGGAAGCGGCGCTTCTCGCGCGTGCCTGCCGTGGCGATGACCTTGGCACCCTTCAGTTTCGCGACCTGCAGCGCGGCAAGGCCGACGCCGCCGGCAGCGCCGTGGATGAGGATCGTTTCGTCCGGCTGGATGCGGCCGAGTTCCACCATGGCGTAATAGGCGGTCAGGAAGGCGACAGGCACCGTTGCTGCGGCAACCGGGCTGACAGTCTGCGGCAACCTGGCGACGCCGGCGCGTGAGACGACGGCGTGGGTCGAGAAGGCGGATGAGGCGATTGCCATGACGGCATCACCGACCACGAGATCGTCGACGCCTTCGCCAACGGCAACCACGTGGCCGGAGAGTTCCATGCCGATCGTCGCGCCTGCGAAACCATCTTCGAGCGCTTCTTCGGGCAGCAGGCCCATCGCCCACATCACGTCGCGGAAGTTGAGGCCTGTCGCGGCAACCGCGACGACGACTTCACCCGGACCTGCGGCGGGAATGTCGCTCTCTTCCCAGACGATGCTGCCCACCTGCGAGCTGACGCGCTGACGGATCGTTGCGGCCTTGAAGGTGTCGATCGCCGCATGGGCGTTGTCGACCGGGCCGGGCACGGCACGGATTTCGGAAAGCGCCGCGTCTTGTCCCTCCAGCAGCCACTCGCGGTTGGCGTTGGCGCTGCCGAGCAGCGGAGATGCTGCCGCGATCTGCTCGATCGTGGTCGGCGAACCGTCGATATCGAGCGAGTGCACTTCGAGGAACTCATATTCGTTCTGAAGCACGCGGGCGAAGGCCCAGAGACCGGCATTGACGCCGTCGCTTGCAACCGTTTTGCCCGTTGTCCGGCTCGCGATCGGGGCTCCGCCTGGCGCGACGAGCACGAGACGCGGACGATTTTCGCCAGCAGGCTCGGCTCCGCCGATATGCTGACGCAAGGCTTCGGCAAAGGCGCCGAGAGCAAGGATTTGGGTCTGCAGCGAAGCGGAATCGTCTGTTCGGGATGCAGCTGTCGGCGACGCGAGGAAGATTGCCCGCAGCGGCTGTTCGCCAAGGGCCTCGAAACCGCTGAGAAGCGCTGCTTTGTCGGCTGCGATATCGCCGCTGAGATTGACCGGAATAGCCGATGCCGAAGGCTTGTTGCCCTTGCCGCCCGCGATCTGCAGCAGCAGATAGGGGCCGGTAGCCGGTGCTTCGGCACTTACGGACGCCGCGGCGGCGCCGCGCGCTTCGAGCAGGATGACATTGCCGCTCGCGCATTCGCGATCTGCAATATTGACGTCGCGCAGATCGAGATCACCGAAACATTTCTGCCAGTGCGGGACCGCCGCAAGATTGCCGATCGGGAATTCCGCGGTCTGGCTGCGGGCGAACCACCCCTCGGAAAGTCCGAGGGCAAAATCGTTGAAGAGCGATGGCGCGCTGACGGCGGCTATCAACCCGCCGGTATCGCGAAGCGTCGAGCGAAGCGCGGTGCGGACCGCCACGTCGTCCTCGATCAGGCTGTAAAGCCCGTCAGAGGCGCTGACTGCGAGGTCGAAGGACGTGAGCGTTGCAAGCTCACCCTTTTTGAGAATGCGCACATGGGCGTCGTTCTCGAAGGCCAATTCAAGCCCACGCTGGGCGTTGTCGCGCGCTTCGAATACGGTGAGGCTTGCGCCGTGCTTTTCGGCAAGCGTCGCCAGTCGGCGGGTAAAGGCGGACGAAACGCTGCCGAGTTCGACGATGCGCAGGCGCGCGCCGGAAGATGCCGAAGTCAGGATCTTTTCGAGCGCCTCGAGGACGAACGCCATCCGCTCCCGGCTTGCCCCGGAGTGGACGGCTTGATGATCAAGCGTGGCATCGCTGATGAAGGTGGTGCCATGAGCCGTTTCGTCGCCGGCCTGGAGCGCGTCAAGGCGCGCAAGGGCCTCCGCATAGGCATTGTTGATCAAGACGGCTTCGACGGCGCGGTCGGACCGCTCGCCATAGAGTTCGCGCAGGATCTCCGGGACGCTCGGCAGGTTGAAGTCCTGAGCAATCGTCCAGACGCCGTCCTTGTGCTCGCAGAGACCGGCGTCTTCCAGGACGTAGAGGCAGCTCGTCAGGAAACATTGGAAGGCAAAATCGCCGGGCAGGTTGTTGCCCTGAATGGTCGATCGACCCTTGGCGAGTTTGAGCGCAATCTCCTGGCAGGCGCGATAGATGGCTGCGTTGAAGAGCAACGTCGTGTTGTCGACGCCGGCTTCGCTGGCGGCAGGCATGGTGATCTTGATCGGCGCCGGCGCTTTACCCTGCAGACCCGGCAGCGTCGCTTCCGATTGCACGGCCTCGTAGTGGAAGGACAGCGCGTCGAGCGTCTTGTGCTTGCGCAGATAGGTACGGCGGAAGCGGCAATCCTCGAAGTGCGCGATCGGTGCGCCCGACTTGTCGAAGAAATGGAACTTCGCCTTGATCGAATTGGGGCTGACGCGCTCGATCTCGATCATTGCGCGCGCGATTGGCTGGCTGCCGTTGACGACCCGCACCGAACCGAAGCGCACGGGGATATAGGGGGCACCGCTCTTGTCGCCGGTGAAACGATCGAAGAGGGCGACAAGCCCGTGGAAGGTTGCGTCGACAGAGATCGGGTTCAAGGCGTAGGTGACGAGCGGATGGCCAGCTGCATCAGGCGTCTTCAGCTCGACATCGACAAGCCGATCGCCATAGGCGACGGCCTTGGCCAGCAGCTGGAAGCGCGGGCCGTAGTCGAGACCGAACTGTTTCGCCGTCTCATAGGCACGGCCAGGCGCAACCGTTGCGGTCTTCGCCAAGCCGGCAAGCGACGGATAGGCGCGCTCCTCGGCCGGCAATGGCTTGCGGCAGCGGGCAACCGCATGCACGGCCCAATCGTCTTCCGACAGCCGTTCGCGCGAGCGGATCTCGATGTCGCCGGTCTCCGGCGAAAGCACCGTCGACAGCTCCATGATCTTCGTATCGCTGAGTTCCAGCGGGCGAACGATCTCCAGATTGGTGATCTCAACTTCGTCGCTGCCGTAGAACTGCTGTGCAGCGGCGACAGCGATTTCGATGAAGCCACTGCCCGGCAGGATCGCCTTGCCGTCCACGACGTGTTCGGCGAGGTCGGGGAAGAGATGGGCGTCGACATGGTTCTTCCAGCTGCCGCTGTTCGGGTCGCTGCGCCAGCCGATCAGGCGGTAGGGCTTGGCGGTCCGGCCGAAGAGGTCGGTGGCGTCGGTCGTTGCTGCGGGGCGCAGCTCGACGGGCTCGAACGGCAGGCTGGGAAGGGCGATCGAAGCGTTGCGCTTGCCGAAGACGCGGGTCGTGTCGACCACCGCGCCGTGCGCGACGGCACGCGCCATCGCTGCCGAAATCGGGTCCTGGCCGGTTTCGCCGACATCCCGGAGCAGGGTCGGTACGACCATGCCCGGGGCTGCAGCCTGCTTGATCGTCTCCTTGACATAGGACGACAGGATCGGACGCGGCGAAATTTCAATGAACAGGCGGCAACCCATCTCGATCGCGGCCTCGGCGGCCGCCTGGAAGCGGACCGGCTCGCGCACGTTCTTCCACCAGTAGTCCGGATCGAGTTGCGTGCCATCGAGCGCGGCACCCGTGACCGTCGACAGATAGGCGAGCTCGGTGCGCCGCGGTGCGATATCCGGAATGTCGGAGAGGAAGGCGTCCTTCGCCCGATCGATGATCGGGTGGTGGAAGGGATAGTTGATGTCGAGAATCTGGACCGGGATCTTCGCCTTGCGCGCAGCGTCGCGGAAGGCCGAGATCTGGTCGGCCGGTCCCGAGATCGTCACGGAATTGTGGGCATTGACCGCTGCGACGCAGAGGTTGTCGAGACCGCGCGCCTCGGCAAAGGCGCGGGCGGCGTCTTCTCCGAGCATGACGGCCGCCATCGTGCCGTGGCCGGCAAGCAGGTCCTGATGCAGCGAGCGCTTCGCCACGATCGAAACGGCGTCGACCAGTGAGAGCGCACCGGCGGCGTAGGCGGCGGCGATTTCACCGACGGAGTGGCCGAAGACCGCGACCGGCTTGACGCCCATGGCAACCAGCGAGTCGGAGAGGGCGGCCTGCACCGCGAAGAGCAATGGCTGGGCGATCTTCGTATCGGCAAGCTTCTTGTCGAGATCAGGATCGGTGAGAAGATCGGTCAATGCGATGTCGGAGTGGAACTTGAACAGCGCGCTGACCGAGGTGAAGCACTGACGGAAATGCAGGTTCTCGCGGAACGCTTCGACGCCCATGCCGGCCCATTGTGAGCCGTTGCCGGAGAAGACGAAGGCGACCTTGGCGTCGCGGACGACGGCTTCGCCGACTTCACCGATGCCGGAGCCCGGCTTTTCCAGGTGGCTGGCGATCGCGCGGACGATATCTTCCGGCTGATCGCTGCGGGCGGCAAAGCGATGGCGCATGTGGGTGCGGTTTGCACCCGATGCGGCGATCATCGCCCGTGCTTCCCCCTTGGAAGCATGTGCGAACGCCGCCTTATAGTCGCTGAGAAGCGCCTCCAGGCTCGACGCCGTATGGGCGCTCGCCAGGAAGACATGGCCGGAAGACGATGGGTTTGACGCCCTTTCGTCGGCCGCGGGTTCCGGATCGCTGATGACGACGTGGGCATTGGCGCCGCCGAAGCCGAAGGAATTGATGCCGGCAAGGCGAGCGCGTTTTCCCCGCAGCAGCTCGATCGGGTTCGCCGTGACGCGCACGTTGAGACCGTCGAAGTCGATGTGTTCGTTCGGCGTGTCGAAGTGCAGCGAAGCCGGCAGATAGTTGTTTTCAAGCGCCATGACGGCCTTCAGCATGCCGAAGAGGCCGGAAGCGGGTTCCGTGTGGCCGATGTTCGACTTGATCGAACCGATCGGCACCGGTGCCCGGCGCTTGGCGCCGATGACCGTTCCGATCGACCAGACCTCGGCGGGATCGCCGACCTTGGTGCCGGTGCCGTGGCCCTCGACGAAGGCCACCTGGTTGGCGTCGATGCCGTTGCCTTCGTAGATCGCCCGCAGAAGATTGGCCTGCGCCTCGCGGGAGGGGAGCGAAATGCCGTTGGTGCGCCCGGCCGAGTTCACGCCGGTCGCAACGATGCGCGCGTAGCTGCGGTCCTTCTCCCGGCGCGCCCTGTCCGAGCGGCGCAAGACGAAGACCACGCCACCTTCGGCGCGCACATAACCGGCGCCGTCATTGTCGTAGGCGCGGCAAAGCCCCTCGGGCGAAAGCATGCGTGCCTGGGCGAAGCCGACGAAGGGAAGGGGATGGGCAAGGATGTTGACGCCACCGACGATCGCGGTGTCGATCTCGCCCGACGTCAGAGCCCGCATCGCCTGGTCGAGCGCGACCAGCGAGGAGGAACAGGCGGTATCGACCGTCATGCTCGGACCGCTGAGGCCAAAGATATGCGAGATACGGTTGGAAACGATCGACAGCGTGTTGCCGGTCATGAAGTAAGGGCCGGCGGCAGCCGGGTCCTCGACCGTCAGGTTGGCATGATCGAGGCTCGATGCGCCGATATAGACGCCGACATTCTCGCCATTCAGCGACGTTGCAGAGATATTGGCGTCTTCCAGTGCGCGCCAGGCGAGCTGAAGCAGCACGCGCTGCTGCGGATCCATGTACATGGCTTCGCGCTGCGACATGCCGAAGACGGCGGGATCGAAATCATAGAGTTGGTCCAGCACGCCGGCGGCAAAGGAATAGGTCTTGCCCTGCGTGCCCATGACGGGGTGCCAAAAACGCGCGACGTCCCAGCGATCCGACGGAATGCTGGTGACGGTGCACTTGCCCTGACGAAGAAGTTTGAACAACGCCGAAGGCGATTCTGCTCCAGGGGCGAGGCATGCTCGCCCAATTATCTCAACAGCCATGTATGATCGAACGCTCTAAACTGCCGCTAAAGTTGCATCTGCGATTGCGCGTCGGAGGCCGAAATGCAATCGCCAATCGTCATGCTGCCAGGCTATCCCCAGCTATATTCGTTCCGCCTCATTAGTCAGCTTTTAACTTAAAGTCCCTAGCTTTCAACCCCAAAGACTGAAGATATACACGCTGTCAACGCCAATCCAAGGCGGATAGGGCGATAAACCACACTCAAGGTAGAGAAGGTATGACCAGAAAGACGCGGCTCCAAATATTTTGCCCGTCTTGGTCTTCGGATGACTTGTTGTGGGACGGCGATTGTGCTTTTCAGAGACCGGCGAATTCCCGGTCGGGAGATAATGCGGCACGGAACTGTGAGTAAAATCATGGCTGTGTCGAATTTGGAGTGTCGTAGTTGAAACGAGTCAGTGCCCTTCTGCTTTGTACCGCCCTCGTGGGATGCCAGGCCGTTCCGGGCGAGGGGCCGCTGGCTGGGGCGATCGTCAAGGATGCCGGTCAATCCGGCGCCGAGATCGGCCGGCAAAATGCCACCGTTTTTGATATTGTCGATGTGGATGGCCGCTCCGCGCGCCTCGTTTCCGACTATGTCTCGTCGACGCTCAACCGCCGTTTCGGCATTGGCGGCGGCGTCGGCCGAGTCGTGATCGGCGTCGGCGACCAGCTCAAGGTCTCAATCTTCGAAGCCGGCAGCGACGGGCTGTTCTCGACGGCAGAGTCCAAGCAGACGAGCATCGATCTCGTCGTTCAGCCTGATGGCAAGGCTGCGATCCCCTATGTCGGTCCGGTCAACTTTGCCGGCCTGACGCT
Source organism: Ensifer sp. 22521 (assembly GCF_052044795.1). Lineage (NCBI taxonomy): Bacteria > Pseudomonadati > Pseudomonadota > Alphaproteobacteria > Hyphomicrobiales > Rhizobiaceae > Ensifer > Ensifer sp. 22521. Next base: position 57,775 of record NZ_JBQENM010000010.1, on the reverse strand, counting down.
GGAGCAGGCGCGCCAGGAGATCCTGGAGGCGCTGAAGCAGAAGGCGGTCGAGCCTGATGTCATCGTCACCAGCATGAGCACCGCCTCGCGCAACGTCACGGTTTCCGGTGCAGTCGGCAAGTCGTCGGTCGTGCCGCTCAGCCTCGTCGACGAGACGATCAATGAGGTCATCGCCAAGGCGGGTGGCCCCGTTGCGCAGCCCTACGAGACCTATGTCACGCTGGTGCGCGGCAAGAAAACCGGAACGGTCCTCCTGAAGTCGATTATCGAAAATCCGTCGGAAAACATCCACGTCAAGCCGGGTGACCAGATCTTCGTATCGCGCGACCCGCGCCGCTTCACGATCCTCGGCGCAGTCAAGGCCAACCAGCGTGTCGAATTCGGCGCCAATGACCTGAACCTGCTCGAAGCCATGGGCCTTGCCGGCGGCGGCTCGGACTACACGCTCGACATGAAGGGCTATTTCATCTTCCGTTACGAAGAGCCTGATGTCGTCATGAGCCTGCTTGGCCAGCAGCGTTTCAACGAGATGCTGCGCAAGGGCATGAAGACCGACAGCACGGGTCGCTACCCGATCGTCTACCGCTTCGACATGAGCAAGCCGGATAGCCTGATCGTCGGCCAGACCTTCCCGATCAAGAACCGCGACGTCATCTATGCTTCGCGCCACCCCTCGGTCGACTTCTCGAAGTTCCTCAACTTCATCGCCCAGCCGGTCGGCATCGCCAATTCCGGTTTCTCGATCGCCGACAATCTCAACGGCAACTAATCACGTTAAACAGCTTTTCTCGGGGGCGTCGACCGCAGGGTCGGCGCCTTTTGCTTATCTATCCTCCTGATTTTCAAAGCACGTGGAAGCGGCTTGTCGCCGCTCAAATTCTGTGATTGATCTTGGACTTAAATCGATTTTGGTGATCGATGGACGTTGGCAGGCAGGAATGAACTATGGCGGATAAAGCGTTGATCGTCGTGGACGTGCAGAACGATTTCTGCCCGGGCGGAGCGCTTGCGGTTGCAGGCGGTGATGAGATCGTGCCGATGATCAACGGCTTGATTGGCCGCTTCGAGCACGTGGTGCTGACGCAGGACTGGCATCCCGCCGGCCATTCGAGCTTTGCCTCCAGCCATCCCGGCAAGACCCCGTTCGAGATGATCGCCATGCCCTATGGCGGCCAGACGCTCTGGCCGGATCATTGCGTCCAGGGAACAGCCGGTGCCGATTTCCATCCGGCGCTCGCGTGGACGCGGGCCGAACTCCTGATCCGCAAGGGCTTCCGGCCCGAGATCGACAGCTATTCTGCCTTCTTCGAAAACGATCGCCGGACACCGACGGGTCTCACCGGCTATCTCAGGGACCGCGGCATCAAGAAGGTGACGCTGTGTGGGTTGGCGACTGATTTCTGCGTCGCCTTTTCTGCGCTTGATGCGGTTACACAGGGATTTTCGACATCCGTCATTCTCGAGGCCTGTCGGGGCATCGACCTCAACGGTTCGCTTCAGGCAATGGTCACGCGCATGCGCGATGCCGGTGTCGAGCTGAACTAGTTCGAGACCCTCGCGCTGAGGAAGGAGAGATTTCACCAATGACGAAGACCGATATCGCCAGGCGTGTCTATAACCATGCCTGGAAGCTCGACCCGATCGTGCGCAGCCTGCTGGACACGGATTTCTACAAGCTTTTGATGCTGCAGATGATCTGGCAGCTCTATCCGGATGTCGATGCGGCCTTCTCGCTGATCAATCGCACGAAGACGGTACGGCTTGCCGACGAGATCGACGAGCAGGAACTGCGCGATCAGCTTGATCATGCGCGCGAGCTGCGCTTCTCCAAGAAGGAGATGATCTGGCTCGCCGGTAACACGTTTTACGGTCGCAAGCAGATCTTCTCGCCGGAATTTCTTGCCTGGCTCGCCAAGTTCCGCCTGCCGGACTATGAGTTGAAACGCAGCGGCGGTCAGTTCGAATTGACCTTCCGTGGCCGCTGGGCGGAAACCACCATGTGGGAAATCCCGGCGCTCGCGATCATCAATGAGTTGCGTTCACGCTCGGCGATGAAGGGCCTCGGCCCCTTTACCCTCGACGTGCTCTATGCTCGCGCCAAGGCAAAGATGTGGTCCAAGGTCGAGCGCCTGCGGCAGTATCCGAACCTCAGGATTTCGGATTTCGGTACGCGGCGCCGACACAGCTTCCTCTGGCAACGCTGGTGCGTGGAGGCGCTGAAGGAAGGGATCGGAAGTTCCTTCTCGGGCTCCAGCAACGTGCTGCTTGCCATGGATACGGATCTGGAAGCGCTCGGCACCAACGCGCATGAGCTTCCGATGGTGGCCGCGGCGCTTGCCCGCAACGACAAGGAACTGGCCGCCGCCCCCTACAAGGTGTTGCAGGACTGGAACCAGCTCTATGGCGGCAACCTGTTGATCGTGCTGCCGGATGCGTTTGGAACGGCGGCGTTCCTTCGCGATGCACCCAAATGGGTCGCGGACTGGACGGGCTTCCGGCCGGATAGTGCGCCGCCGATCGAAGGTGGCGAGAAGATCCTCGCTTGGTGGAAGAAGATGGGCAAGGACCCGCGGGAGAAGCTGCTGATCTTCTCCGATGGCCTCGACGTCGACACGATCATCGAGACCTATCGCCATTTCGAGGGACGCGTGCGCATGAGCTTCGGCTGGGGCACCAACCTTACCAACGATTTTGCCGATTGCGCCCCGACGGAAATCAGCGGCCTCAACCCGATCTCGATCGTCTGCAAGGTCAGCGAAGCCGATGGCCGCCCGGCGGTGAAACTCTCCGATAATCCACGCAAGGCGACCGGCGATCCGGCGGAGGTCGAGCGCTACCTCAAGTTCTTCGGCTCACAGGACTTCGTCGAGCAGGCGGTCAAGGTTTAGCCGCCAAGCTATTCCAGGAAAAGTATGGAGCGGCTTTCCACCACTTCAAAAAAAGAAACCGGCAGAAGCCGGTTTCAAAAGGGGATCAAAGATGTTGCGACTGTCCATCATCGCAATGTCAAATCTGGCAGTGGAATCTTAAGGTTGCGTTAAGGCGCCAACCTGCCGTTGCATTTCACCTCTCTAGAACACGAACATATAGAGAAGGATGATGACGATGAGCGGCACGCCCATGAGCCAGAGAACGATACCTTTCATATGCAAGCCTCCGCGTTACTGCCTTTGAAACGGTAACGCGGCATCGGGGAATACGTTCCCGATGCTTGGTGCTCGAACAGTCGGTTCGATGGCGAGAGTGCCCCGTATGAAATCTACTTTCCCGAGCGGAGGGGGGAGGCGTGGGCGCGCCCGAATCGAAGGATATCGCAATTGGCCGAACACGATAATTGCTCCCGAAGGAAAATTCGGGAGCGGGAGGTCGGACTTTTGCGGACGCCTTGGATGGTTGCCCGAACAGAACGGCAGTGCAGGTGTCGCCGTTTACGCAGGACAAGCCAGGATAGTCGCGGCGTCCCAACGGAGATATCTGATTGATTTCGCATGAGGAAAACTGGTGCTGCTAGAGAGATTTGAACTCTCGGCCTCTCCCTTACCAAGGGAGTGCTCTACCCCTGAGCTATAGCAGCATCTGGCGGCCGGTTCGTTGACAAGCCGCATCAAGCGAGGGGGCTATTGCCATAGCTGAGCGGGGAGTGCAAGTCGCATTTCGAAGTTTTTCGTGAAGACCTGTGAGAAAGTTCGCCGGTGCTTCCGAAGACCCTGGTTTTGCGCTAATGCAGGACTATGCAAACAAACGACAGCGACGGCAAGAAAACCGAGCCCGTGCCGGAAGAGCAGCGGACCGAGGGCAAGGTGCGCCGGGAGAAGAAGAAGGATACGACCGAGTCGGACCTGAAAAAGGCGCGTCTTGCCAGGAACTTGCGCGACAATCTTCAGCGCCGCAAGCAGCAGGCGCGGGCGCGCCGTTCCGGTGCAGCCGATGAGGTCAGCGGCCTTCCTGCCGCAAAAACGGACGAATCCCAAGATTAGTACGGGGCAGGGGCGGCGTTCGCCGGCTCCTTCCCGTTTGCCGGCGGCTCAGCCGTCTGGCGTCCAATTGCATAAATGCCCTTGGTCGGGTCGATCCAGGGCAGCGACTTAACCGATATGGCGACCTTTCGCGTCCGAATGGGCGCGCGGCGTTCAAGGCACTTCTAATTTCGCGGCGTCTCCACTAAAGAGGCGCCTTCAGACAACATAGAAAATATTTGGAAAGGCGGGCCAAGCCCGTTCGAGAGGCCTCATGGATCGCATCAGGATTGTAGGCGGCAACAAGCTTAACGGCGTCATCCCGATTTCCGGCGCCAAGAACGCGGCCCTGCCGCTGATGATCGCGTCGCTTCTGACCGACGACACGTTGACGCTCGAAAACGTGCCGCATCTGGCCGACGTCGAGCAGCTGATCCGCATCCTCGGCAACCACGGCGTCGACATCTCCGTCAATGGTCGCCGCGAGCGCCAGGGCGAGAGCTACGCCCGCACCATCCATTTCACCTGCCGCAACATCGTCGATACGACCGCGCCTTACGAGCTGGTGTCGAAGATGCGCGCAAGCTTCTGGGTGATCGGCCCGCTGCTCGCCCGTGAAGGCAAGGCCCGCGTATCGCTGCCCGGCGGCTGCGCCATCGGCACGCGCCCGGTCGATCTCTTCATCGAAGGCCTTCAGGCACTCAGCGCCAATATCGAGATCGACGGCGGCTACGTCAACGCGACGGCGCCGGAAGGCGGCCTGGTCGGCGCACGCTACACTTTCCCGAAGGTGTCCGTCGGCGCCACCCACGTCCTGATGATGGCCGCGACGCTTGCAAACGGCACCACGGTGCTGGGCAACGCCGCGCGCGAGCCCGAAGTCGTCGACCTCGCCAACTGCCTCAATGCCATGGGCGCCAAGATCACCGGCCAGGGCACCCCGACGATCACGATCGAAGGCGTACGTTCGCTCTCCGGCGCCCGTCACCGCGTGTTGCCGGACCGGATCGAGACCGGCACCTATGCCATGGCGGTTGCCATGACCGGCGGCGACGTCATCCTTGAAGACACGAACATGGCGCTGCTCGACACGGCGCTGGAAGCGATCCGCCGCGCCGGCGCCGAGATCACCGAGACCAACAGCGGCATCCGCGTCGTGCGCAACGGTGCCGGCATCAAGCCGGTCGATATCGTCACCGATCCTTTCCCGGGCTTCCCGACCGACCTGCAGGCGCAGTTCATGGGGCTGATGACCAGGGCGAACGGCACCTCGCACATCACCGAGACGATCTTCGAGAACCGTTTCATGCATGTGCAGGAGCTCGCCCGCCTCGGGGCCAAGATCTCGCTCTCCGGCCAGACGGCCAAGATCGAGGGCGTTAGCCGGCTGAAGGGCGCGCCTGTCATGGCAACCGACCTTCGTGCGTCGGTCTCGCTCGTCATCGCCGGCCTTGCAGCCGAAGGCGAAACCATGGTCTCGCGCGTCTATCACCTCGACCGCGGCTTCGAGCGGCTGGAAGAGAAGCTCACCCGTTGCGGCGCGCATGTCGAGCGTGTCAGCGACTGATTTGATCGGTTGCGCCTGATACCGTTGCGGTTTCAGGCGCAACATCCTATGTCCATTTCAATTGTGGCACGGAAAATGTGCGGCGAAACGAAAGGAATGGACGGTATGAATGGTCTGAAGCTGCTGGCGCTCGACGAGGAAGATCTCGCTGTCGTCTCCGCCCATGTCCAGGATGCCGTGTTCAAGGTATCGGGGCTGGAATATGACGCCCGCCGCAAGCTATTTTCGCTTGTCGTCAATCGCTTCGTCTGGGAGACGGCCGACGGCAAGCGCCGCTCCTTCGAGCGTCGTCGCGCGCTGCTGCTGTTCAAGCGGGTGAATGCGGTCCGCTCGGTCGGCTTTGACCGCCGCGACGATGAAGCGGTACTTGACCTGCTGACGCTCAAGTTCACGGTGCGCGGCGAGGGGCCGGAAGGCACGCTCGAACTGGTTCTAGCCGGCGATGCCTCGATCGCGCTTGACGTCGAATGCATCGAAACGCAGCTTGCGGATACCGGCGGGGCGTGGGAAACCGCTTTCAAGCCCAAGCATCCCGAAGGCGCTTGAGCCGCTCGACCCGAACGACACTGGCATACAAGGACGTCCCCTTTGGCAATCAGGCTCAATTTTCTCGACGGTGACTTCGAACAAAAGTTCGCGTCATTCCTGACGACCAAGCGTGAGGTGTCCGAAGACGTCAATGCGGTGGTCAAGGCGATCATCGACGACGTGCGCGCCCGGGGCGATCAGGCACTCGCCGAATATTCCAAGCGCTTCGATGGCGTCGATTTCTCCGTGACGCCGATGGCCGTCAGCGCGGCCGAGATCGATGCGGCGATCCAGGCGGTCGAGCCGGAAGTGCTGGGCGCGCTCAAGGTCGCTGCCACCCGCATCGAGGCGCACCACGCGCGCCAGCGGCCGAAGGACGATATCTACGAAGACACGATGGGCGTCGGCCTCGGTTCGCGCTGGACGGCAGTCGATGCCGTCGGCCTCTATGTGCCCGGTGGCACGGCGAGCTATCCGAGCTCGGTGCTGATGAATGCGCTGCCGGCGAAGGTGGCGGGCGTTCCCCGCATCGTTATGGTGGTGCCGGCAAGCGGCGGTGAGATCAATCCGGCGGTGCTTGCAGCAGCAAGGCTTGCGGGCGTCGAGGAGATCTACCGCGTCGGCGGCGCGCAGGCCGTTGCGGCGCTTGCCTATGGCACCGAGACGATCGCCCCCGTCGCCAAGATTGTCGGCCCGGGCAATGCCTATGTTGCCGCCGCCAAGCGCCAGGTCTTCGGTACCGTCGGCATCGACATGATCGCCGGTCCCTCGGAAGTGCTTGTCATCGCCGACAAGCACAACGATCCGGACTGGATCGCCGCCGATCTCCTGGCCCAGGCCGAGCACGACGTCGGCGCCCAGTCGATCCTGATCACCGACGATCCGGCCTTCGGCCAGGCGGTCGAGGACGCGGTCGAGCGGCAATTGAAGACGCTGCCGCGGGCCGAAACGGCCTCGGCAAGCTGGCGCGATTTCGGCGCCGTCATTCTCGTGCCCGATCTCGAAAAGGCCGTGCCGCTCGCCAACCGTATTGCAGCGGAACATCTTGAGCTGGCGCTCGCCAATCCCGAGCCGATGGTCGAGAAGATCCGCAATGCCGGCGCGATCTTCGTCGGGCGGCACACGCCCGAAGTCATCGGTGATTATGTCGGCGGCTCCAACCACGTTCTGCCGACCGCGCGCTCGGCGCGCTTCTCGTCCGGCCTCGGCGTGCTCGATTATATGAAGCGCACGTCGATCCTTCGGCTCGATCCGGAGCAGTTGCGGATCCTCGGACCGGCGGCGATCGTGCTGGCAAAGTCCGAGGGGCTGGAGGCCCATGCGCGTTCCGTCGCTATTCGCCTCAATCTCGGGGATGCTGGATGAAGGCGGACCGCAATCTGCGCCTCTGCGATGTCGTTCTGGACGAGACCATCGGCCGCTCGACGCCCGACGTGGAGCATGAGCGCGCGGTTGCTATCTTCGACCTGCTCGAAGAAAACCTGTTCGAACCGGTCGGCCATCCCTGTGGCCCCTACAAGCTCAATCTCTCGCTCGTCGATGCGAAGCTGGTCTTTTCGATCTCGACCGAAAAGGGCGGCGATGTCGCCACCCACATCCTGTCGCTGACGCCGTTTCGCCGGATCGTGAAGGACTACTTCATGATCTGCGAGAGCTACTACGAGGCGATCCGCTCGGCGACACCGAGCCAGATCGAGGCGATCGACATGGGGCGCCGCGGCATTCACAACGAGGGCTCGCAGACCCTGATGGATCGCCTGTCCGGCAAGATCCGGCTGGATTTCGATACGGCCCGCCGGCTGTTCACGCTCGTCTGCGTGCTCTATTGGCGCGGGTAGAGGCGCGAACCGGCATGACGGCAACCGAGGCACCGCAGTTGAAAGCGCCCCGCTCGGTCCTCTTCATGTGCGGCATGAATGCCATCCGCTCGCCGATGGCCGAAGCGCTCGCCAAGGCGGCGCTGCCAGCGGGAACGTATGTTGCCTCGGCCGGCGTCCGGCATGGCGAACGCGATCCGTTTGTCGACGTGGTCATGGCCGAGGTGGGCTTGAGCCTCGGCCGCCACCAGCCCCACACGCTGGATGAACTCGAGGACGACTACTTCGACCTCATCGTGACGCTGGCGCCGGAGGCGCATCACAAGGCGCTGGAATTGACTCGCTCGATGGCCGTCGACGTGGTCTATTGGCCAACGCCGGACCCGACGGTGGCAGCCGGCACCCGCGAGCAGATCGTCGATGCGTATCGCGCCGTGCGCGATCACCTGTCGACGCTGATCAATCATCGGTTGGTCGGCTCGCACAGACGAGAGAAAACTTGAGAGCTTCCCGGAAATCCGAGTGCGGTTTCCGACGACAGTTCTTTTCCATGTCTTCTTAGATCCCATCCGATTTAAGGCTAAAGACACGTAGCAGTTCAAAGTGCTATAGCGACCTCTGCGCCTCTGATAGGACGCGCGGCGCCGTAGCCGTCACAAAAGCGCAAAAGCCGGTGTTAGACGGTTCACAAATCCTCGTTGATTGTGTAGTTTCCGGCGAATTTTTCGGGATACCTGACGTATCCCTAAACAAAGATAGAAAGAACAGTCCTACATGGCGAAAGAAGAAGTCCTTGAATTTCCGGGCGTGGTCACCGAATTGCTTCCGAATGCGACCTTCCGCGTGAAGCTCGAAAACGAGCATGAGATCATCGCCCACACGGCGGGCCGCATGCGCAAGAACCGCATCCGCGTGCTTGCCGGCGACAAGGTTCTCGTCGAGATGACCCCGTACGACCTTACCAAGGGCCGTATCACCTACCGCTTCAAGTAAGCCGCTCCGGCTCTACGCAATTCCTGGAGCATTTCCGCTTCTTCTTCGAATCGCGAAAACGCTCTAACCTTTGGTTGGATTGCAATTCCAGACGCAAAACCGCTTCACCCGCATTTTGCTGGAATTGCTCTGGAGTGACGGCTCGTTCCGATGACAGTGGCCAAGAAACTGATACTGGCGTCCGGCTCGCCGCGTCGCGTCGAACTTCTGGCGCAGGCGGGCATCGAGCCCGCGCGCCTGATGCCGATGGATCTCGACGAGACGCCGAAGCGTGCCGAACACCCGCGTTCGCTCGCAAGGCGTCTGTCGGCTGAAAAGGCGCGCGCAGCACTTGCGGCGATCAAGGGCGAGCCCGGCTGGGACGGAAGCTATATTCTGGCGGCCGATACGGTCGTCTGCGTCGGCCGGCGCATCCTGCCGAAGCCGGAACTGGTCAGCGAAGCCACCAGCGCACTGCACCTTCTCTCCGGCCGCAGCCATCGCGTCTATACCGGCGTGTGCCTGATCACCCCGGACAAGACGCTCAGGCAGAAGGTCGTCGACACCAAGGTGCGCTTCAAGCGCCTGTCCGGTTTCGATATCGAAAGCTATCTCGCCTCGGGCCAATGGCGCGGCAAGGCGGGCGGCTACGGCATCCAGGGCATTGCCGGCAGCTTCGTGGTGAAACTCGTCGGCTCCTACAGCAACGTCGTCGGCCTGCCGCTCTACGAAACCGTCAGCCTGCTTGTCGGCGAAGGCTATGATGTGCACAATCGTTGGCTGGAAGGCTGAAGCCGGTGCCAGACGAGACAAATAACGACGAAACGAAGAAGAGCGGTTCGAACGTCGCGCCCCTGCGGGCGCCTCGACCCTGCCCGGAATGCGGACGGCCGTCGCATCGGGAGCACTATCCCTTCTGCTCCGACCGCTGCCGCAATGTCGACCTCAATCGCTGGCTCTCCGGCTCCTATGCCATTCCGGTTGCCGACGACGAAACGAAGGCCGACGACGACGATCGCTAAGGCGTACCGCTGCGGTCGGGCGCGTGGGTCCGGCCTTTCCCTCAACGCTCCTCTTTATCGTGAACGACGCCTGGATGGTCCTGCGCGCCAGCAGGTGAATGCGGCCGCCATTTTCGGTCTCCGAGGACCACTTCTGTCTCGGAGAGTACGGGGGAAGCGAATGCGATCTCTCTGAAACTCTTTGCTTTTTCGGTTTTTTTGACTGTCCACAGGATTTCGGTCAAAAAACTTTCATTTGGCGCTGGACACCGCCGAACAAGATGCTATAACCCCGCTCGCTTCCGGGGCAAACACAAGCGCCCCGAGGGTTCCGCAAGGAACCGCTGCCCGAAACGGCAGGATGCCCGGATAGCTCAGTTGGTAGAGCAGCGGATTGAAAATCCGCGTGTCGGTGGTTCAAATCCGCCTCCGGGCACCATTCATCTCCTTGAATGTTTGGTCTCGAAAAGCTTGAAAGCCACGTTCGGCGTTTACTGAGCGTTGCGTCACTCGTTTGCCCTCAATATGTCGTCCACTCCTGCACCAGCATCTCGCGAAAGCGGATCGCTGCCGGCGGCGCAACTTCCTGGATACCGATGTCGCCGCGAACCCGCAGTCGCTCGATTCCTACATTCAGTACATTGAAGTCGTGTTGCAGAAGACGATTGACGGAGCGGCCGCGTTGGGCTCGCTGCTGACGCGCATCGACATGCAGACGACCTTTGGTCAGACGCTGATGGCCACCATCGAAAAGGGGGGCGGACGTTTGCTGGATGCCGATATGAACGAGACGTCGACGCGGCTGAAGGCATTGCAGACGCGGGAACAGCTTGGCATCCAGGCTTTGCAGATAGCCAACTCCAATGCGCAGAACATCCTGCAGCTTTTCCGCTGAGCGATCGCGTCGTCGCGAAGCGATGACGAAAGCATCGCAGCCGAGAGGGTTCCAGCACGTCGCTGATCAGGCATCGATCCTCCCTTTTAGCGAAGGTGGGAATCGACGGCTGTCACCTGCGTTACATGTTCGTCGCAGCTTCCGCATATTCTCACGCCCGGGAGGACCTGAGCGGCGAACGTCTTCGTCGCGTAATCGATGCCACGAAACCACAACAAAAACAGGGTCGTGGCAGGGTCAACCGAGGATCAGAAATGCGTAAATTTTCCAGGCTCTCTCTAGCAACGCTCGTCGCGGCCACGATCGCTGCGGGTGTGTCCGCTCCTGCGTTCGCAGGAGGCAGCTACTACAAGGGCGTTTCACCAACGGCGGTCAATGAAGGCCACGGGAGCGAGAAGTACAACCCGCCCGGAAAGACCGTAAACCGCCCGCCGCCGAGAAATGGTTCCTACTACAAGGGCGTCATGCGCAAGTAGGAAAAGCACGTGAGAGGACGTCGATCGGCCGGGACGCCGTCGGCTATCGGCCACAGGTCCGCCTCTCAGGCGTGAGTGACATCGCGAAAAACAAGGAAGGGCGCCATGGCGCCCTTCCGTTTCAGATCAGAACATGACTGAGAATATCGCCTTCGCTGACCACCATGTTCGGCGGATGGCCGTTGCGCAGATACTGCTTGCGGTCACTATCGGCGGTAATGAACACGGCGGTGCGGGCAACCTCGTCCGCTGTCAATTGTGTCGTTGGCGGCACGACAGCGATTTCGGAACGAAGGCCCAGCTCGCGCAACAGTTCCTCGATCGCGCGGTGGTCGTCCACGCCGTGAAGAACAAGCCGATCGATTTCTGCGATCGCGTTTGTGTGCCAGGTGACTGTCTGAAGCGCGACCATGAGGGGCAGCGACCCCCGTGCCTGCTGCACATCGGGATGGTGCTCGAAGCCGCCCAGCATCAGCCGCGTATAGAGTTCATAGGCGCGAACGTAGTCCTTCTTCATCATCCACATGCGCAAGGCAACGCTCATGCGGATCATGGTGAAGTCCCTGATCTGGGCATCGAAATAGGTGCGCCGATCGGCGGTCAGCTTGACGGCACCGCGCTTGGCGCCGCTGTAGAGGAAGTACTCAAGACCGCCCCGGTACGTATCCCATGCCGTCAGCGTCTCGGCGTGGCCGGCCTGCGGCCGATCGCGGACGATCTTCGAGCGTATCACCTGGCGATAGAAAGGCTTCTTCAGGAAGGTGACGGCGCCCAGTTCCAGAAAATGTGCGAGATAGGCGAAGGCCCAATAGGCGAAGTGCCGGGGCGCCCAGGCGGAGCGCAGGGCCGAGGTCCGGTAAATGCCGATCTCGGGAAAGACATGTCGGTCGACGAGAAAATCGAAAACCGGCTCGAAGTCCCGTTTCTTGAACTTGGTATCCTTATCGACCGAGAAGAACGGCGCACTGTCACGTTCGTCGATCTCGTCGTGTGTGTACCAGGGCGCAAAGCACACCGTCACTTCCGGATTGAGATCCAGATAGCGGATTGCCTCGCGCAAGCCATCGTTGATGAGCACGTCGTCATCGGCGAGGTAGAGCGTGTATTCGCCGACCGCGCGGCTGACGGCGCTGATGACGTTGGGAATCGCGCCGAAATTCTCCGACTGGCGGAAATAGCGGATCGGCAACCCCTTGGCGACAAAGCGATCGACGATCTCCCGGGTGCCGTCGGTCGAGGCGTTGTCGGAAATGATGATCTCGTACTTGAAGGAGAACTGGTAGAGTTCGACGAAGTAGCCGAGCGCCTTTTCGAGGAAGGGCGCGCGGTTATAGGTGGGAATGCAGATGCTCAGCTTAACCTGGCTCACTCGCCTCTCCATTGTCAGTCACATGCGACAGCGGGCCTTCCGCAGACCGCCGGTCGCGTCTCGTTTGCTTGCACGCCGGCACGAGAACAGCGGTGGCTGGCGATGCAACGGCAGGGATCGGGCGCCTCAGGGCGCAAGGGGCAGCGCGCAGAGAAGGCCGATCCTACGCTCCGTTATTCCGCTTCGATCTTGCGTGAGCCTTGTCTTGAATAAAGGCCGTTCAGGCGGCAGCTGTGCAGAGGGTGAGCAGGACCCCCGTTAGCGATTTGTTAACCATGCTTGCGCAATCTCGATGGTTGTAACAATGGCGCTCGAACCCGGTCTTCATCGAGCCACATGCCCGAAAGCAGACGCATTCGTTCATTCCTAAGGGAGCAGAGACAAGGATGTACGAAATGGCAGCCCATATGATGAAGATGCTGATGAGCATCATGGCCGCGCTTTCGCTCGGCTCGCTGCTGTTTCTAATGGCTGTGCTCTAACGACGGTCAAAGGTTCGGGCGGCGCGCCCGTCAGGGGTAGAGGTAGAACTCGTCCCAGCTCTCGTGCGGCACAAGCTCGCCGATCTTGTATTCGAAAGACAGGACATCCAGGTGCTCCGCGTCGGTGCGGCACTTGAACTTCAGCTTGTACCATTCCCCCTTGCTGCGGAACACGGCGCCCAGCGCCTTCATCTTGTCTTCCTTCACGACCGGCTCGGCGAAGGTGTAGGCGATCACCTTGTCCGGCTTGAAGGTCGACTTGTCGGCGTTGATGCGCTCCATCGCCTCGGTATCGCACCGCTGTTCGAGCCGGGTCTGCGGGTCGAGCTTTTCGAACTGGCGCACCAGGGACTGATCCATCGCCAGCGCCGGGGAACATGTGGCGGCGAAGATGAGCGGGTACGCGATTGTCTTCATGCTCGACGGACTCCTGCGATGAAAAAGAACCGGACCCGGCAAATCACTCCGGGACGCGCCTGCGGTTTCAGTTAAGCTTTGTGGCCATTCCAAGGCAGGTCACGTTTCCGAAACGTTGAACTACGTTTCCGACACGTCGATCCATTCGGCCCCGGTCAGTTCGACGATGCGGGCGGGACTGATGTGCACCGCCGCATTGGTGGCACCGGCGGCCGGCACGACGATGTCGTAGGCCTTGAGCGACAAGTCGCAATAGATGCTGTGCGGCTTGGCAAGACCGAAGGGGCAGACGCCGCCGACCGGGTGCCCGGTCTCCGCCTCCACCTCGTCGAAGCCGAGCATGCGGGCCTTGGTGCCGAAGCGGGCCTTGTACTTTTTGTTGTCGAGGCGGGCGTCGCCGCGCGTGACGATGAGGATCACATCGTCGCCAACCCGAAGCGCCAGTGTCTTGGCGATCTGCGCCGGCTCGACGCCGTGGCCCTCGGCCGCGAGCGCAACCGTGGCGGTGCTCTGTTGAAGCTCGATGACATCGATATCTGGGGCGTGCTGGGAAAAGAAGTCTTTGACGGAAGTCAGGCTCATGGCGAAGGATTCACGTTATTGAAGAGCGATGGCGATCAGCCGCGCTACGAACAACCGCCACGGCGTTCGGCTTCGCGCGGGCAAATCTCTCAGTCGTCGTTGGAAGCGTCAAGGTCTTCGGGGCGTCGGCCTTCTTGCCCAGGCGGCAGATAGCCATGGCTGGTGAACCAGTTCTCGAGGATCGTGGCGATCGCCTGATCCCGTGACAGCGTTCCCGGGTGATCGGCGATGAAAGACCTGAGCGCCGTCTCGATCTTGTCGGTGTAAAGCGCGTTCATGCGTGCCTCCGTCTGGCAAGTGCGATGTTCCGTCCGGTGACCCGTCCAGCAGATCACAGTGCTACAGCCCTGTTCGCGCGTCCAGATGGAACGGCCGAGGGCCGTTCCATGCGCGAAGGCGGCTGCCGCCGAATGGTGTGGGCTCAGGCCTGCTTGACGATGCGGATCAGCACCAGAAGGATCACCGCACCGATTGTCGCGTGCAGGATTGCCGAGAGAATACCGCTGCCGAGGCTGATGCCGATCGCCGGGAAGAGGAAGCCGGCGATGAAGGCGCCGATGATGCCGACGACCATGTTGCCGATAAGGCCGAATCCGCCACCCTTGACGATGAGGCCGGCGAGCCAGCCGGCGACCGCGCCGACGATCAGGAAGACGAGAATGCTTTCAATACCCATGAATGGTCCCCTTTCCATTGGATCTCGATTGGAAAGATAGATCAGGAATCGAAATCAGATAGAGGGCAATTTCATCGCGCAGCGATTTTTTGAGATTTGAATGATCGCCGGCGCGCGCCGGACCCCCAAGACGAGGGCACGGCGCTGCTCGATCGGTATCAGACGATGCCGCCTCCGCCGCCGGCAACGGCCGGGCGTTCGGCGGCGACCTTCGCGCGATATCCACTTTTCCGATAGGTCGCGACCGGCGCCACCGCTCCGCCGCTCTCAAGTCGCGCCATCGCAAGGATCGGCTCGATATCAGTGCGGAAGGCGGTCTTCAGCGTCTCGCTCGCCATCAGCGCGTCGTTGTCTTCCTGGCAGCCTTCAAGCACCTTACGATCGACGATCAGCGCCTGGGCATAGGCCCGGCAAACCTCGGTCGCGCTCGTCATCAGGCTCTCGATCGGATCGGTGACGTTGTGGCTCTGGTCGAGCATATGCGCCGGCTTGAATCCCTTGGCGCCGCGCGTTTCCGCATCCACCAGCTCGTTGAACACGAGGAACAGCCGATAGGGGTCGATCACGCCCGTGTCGAGATCGTCATCGCCGTACTTCGAATCGTTGAAGTGGAAACCGCCGAGCTTGCCGAATTGGATGAGGCGGGCGACGATCATTTCGATATTGACGTTCGGCGCATGGTGACCGAGATCGACGAGGCAGAAGGCCTTGGGGCCGAGCTCCTGCGCGATCAGATAGTTTGTGCCCCAGTCCTGAACGACGGTCGAATAGAAGGCCGGCTCGAACATCTTGTGCTCGGTAAAGACCCGCCAATCCTCAGGCAGCGCCGCATAGACCGATTTCATCGCGTCGAGATAACGCTCGAAGGCGCGGGTGAAGTTGCTCTGGCCGGGGAAGTTGGAGCCGTCGCCGACCCACACCGTTAGCGCCTTGGAGCCGAGTTGCCGGCCGATCTCGATGCATTCGAGATTGTGCTCCACCGCCTGGCGGCGGGTTGCGGCATCGACATGCGACAGCGAGCCGAACTTGTAGGAGTGCTCCTGGCCCGGTGTGTCGGAGAAGGTGTTGGAGTTCATCGCGTCGAAGCCGAGGCCGAGCGACGTGCCCTTCTGCTTCAGTTCGGGAATGTCGCTCACATTGTCCCAGGGAATGTGCAGCGAGACGGTCGGCGTCGCCCTGGTCAACTCATGGATGACCGCACAATCCTCGAGCTTGTCGAAGATGTTGCGTGGCTCGCCCTTGCCGGGGAAGCGGGCAAAGCGCGTGCCGCCGGTGCCGACACCCCAGGAGGGGACGGCGACGCCATAGGCGGCGACCTTGCGCTTGATCTCGTCGATCGCGATACCGCGGCGGTCGAGCCGCTCGCCGAGGCTGTCATAATCCCGGCGAAGCGCCGTGAGACGGCTTTCGTTCTCGGCCTCGACCGTTGCCGGGCTGATCATCGTCGTCGTCATGGAAACCTCCTCGATCAGCGGGTGAAGGACTGGGCGTTGCCCGCGTCGACATTGATGATGTTGCCGGTGGATTTCGCCGACATGTCGGAGGCGAGGAAGTAGATCGCCTCGGCGATGTCCTCCGGGAAGACGCTGAGCTTCAGCATCGAGCGCTCGCGATAATGCGCCTCGAGGTCGTCGACATCCATCTTGTAGGCGGCGGCGCGCTGCTCCTTCCACTCGCCAGTCCAGATCTTCGAGCCGCGCAGCACCGCGTCCGGGTTGACGACGTTGACGCGGATCTGCGCCGATGCGCCCTCAAGTGCCAGGCAACGGGCGAGATGGATCTCGGCCGCCTTGGCGGTGCAATAGGCCGAGGCGCCGGGGGAGGCGGCAAGCCCGTTCTTGGAGGCGACGAAGACGATATTGCCGCCGGCTTTCTGCTGGCGGAAGATGCGGAAGGCTTCGCGCGAGACGAGGAAGTAACCGGTCGTGAGGATCTCGATGTTCTTGTTCCAGAGCGAAAGCGTCGTGTCCTCGATCGCAGCGGACGAGGCAAGACCCGCATTGGAAACGAGAATATCGAGGCCGCCAAAGGCCAGCAGCGCATCAGCGAAGCCGCCTTCGACGGCCGCCTCGCTGGTGACATTCATGGTGACGGAGCGGACGACATCCTTGCCGTAGCGTGCCGAAAGATCGCTCTCGGCAGCGGCGAGCGCCGTCTCGTCGATATCGGCCAGCACCACGCACGCGCCTTCCTGCATCAGCCGGTTGGCCGTCGCCTTGCCGATGCCGCCGGCACCGCCGGTGACGAGCGCGATGCGGCCGACAAGGCTCTTCGGCTTCGGCATGCGCTGCAGCTTCGCTTCCTCCAGCAGCCAGTATTCGATGTCGAAGGCTTCCTGTTCCGGCAGGCCGACATAGGTGGAGACACCGGAAGCGCCGCGCATGACGTTGATGGCGTTGACATAGAACTCGCCGGAGATGCGGGCGGTCGCCTTGTCCTTGGCGAATGTGATCATGCCGACGCCCGGCACGAGATAGACGACCGCATTGGGATCGCGCATAGCCGGGCTGTCTACGCGTTTGCAGCGCTCGTAGTAGGCCGCATAGTCGGCGCGATAGGCGGCGATTGCCTCGGGAAGCGCAGCGAGCGTCCCGTCGATATCCGGCTTGGCCGGATCGAATTCGATCACCAGCGGTCGGATCTTGGTGCGCAGGAAGTGGTCGGGGCAGCTCGTGCCGAGCGCCGCCAGCGGCTTCAGGTCCTTCGATGTGACGAAGTCGAGCACGGCCTGGCTGCCGTCGAAATGGCCGACCTTCTTCTCGTCGGCGCTGATCAGGCCGCGGATGACCGGCATCAGCTTGCGGGCGACATCGGCGCGGGCAGTAGCGTCGAGCGTCGCTGTTACTGCGCCCCCGAAGGCAGGCTTAGTGTTCTCGACCTCGAACCAGGCGATCGCCTTGTTGATGATCTCGATCGTCGTCTCATAGGCCTCTTTCGCCGTGTCGCCCCAGGTGAAGAGGCCGTGGCTTTCGAGCACGACGCCACGGGCACTCGGGTTTTCCAGGCAGAATTTTTCCAGCCACAGACCGAGCTCATAGCCGGGGCGCTTCCACGGCAGCCAGCCGATGTCGTCGCCGAAGATTTTTGCCGTCAGCTCGCGGCTGTTGTTGGCGGCGGCAATCGCGATGATCGCGTCGGGATGCATGTGGTCGACGTGCTTCTTCGGCACGTAGGCATGCAGCGGCGTGTCGATCGAGGCGGCGCGCGGATTGAGATTGAAGGTGCAATGCGGCAGGTAGCCGACCATCTCGTCTTCGAAATCAACGCCGCGATAGATCGTCTTCAGCGCATTGAGCTTGTCCATGTAGAGCGTCGCGAAGCCGTCGAGCTTGATCGTGCCGACGTCGCCGCCGGAGCCCTTGACCCAGAGAACCTCGACAGTGCCGCCGCCAAGCGGATCCTTTTCCATCACCTTAGCCGAGGTGTTGCCGCCGCCATAATTGGTGATGCGCTTGTCGGAGCCAAGCAGGTTCGAGCGATAGAGCAGCCGCTCGGATTCGCTCATACCGGCAGCCTTCGCCTCGTCCCAAAGGTTTGCAAGTCGTGCGCCCTGCTGCTTGTCGAGCATCTCGAATTCCTCCCGGTCTGATGTCGTGCGGCTTGGCGTCCGCACGGAGATATGGTTGGCATCAGATCATAGGACTTGAGCGTTAAAGTCAATCAAAAACGATCAAGTTCGCGCATATTGCGCTGCACAATGAAAAAATATGATTGATTGTGATTGACAATGGTCGATCGTGATGGAAGCATGAACGCCATCGGAGGAACGCATGCACGAGAAAGAAAGACATCGGATCATTCTGTCGGCGGTTCAGGAAAAACCCGTCGTCACCGTCCAGGAGTTGGTCGATCTGACCGACAGTTCCGAGGCGACGATCCGGCGCGATATCGCGGCACTCCACGTGCAGAAGAAGCTGCGCCGTGTGCGCGGCGGCGCCGAGGCAATCAACCCGCCGCAATTCGTCGGCCTTGCCGGTCGGCCGTTCAAGGTCAACGAAGGCCTGCACGCCCGCGAGAAGCAGGCGATCGCCAAGGAGGCGGTGGCGCTCTGCGAGGATGGCGAGCCGATCATCATCAATGGCGGCACCACCACCTTCCAGATGGTGCATTTTCTCAGCAATCGCCGCATGCAGGTGTTCACCAATTCCTTCCCGATCGCCGAGCACCTTTTAAAGCACTCAAAGAACACGGTGATGCTGTCCGGCGGCACGATCTACCGCGAGCAGAACATCATCTTAAGCCCCTTCGACAACGACGTGACGCGCAATTTCTATGCGCGCCGCATGTTCATGGGGGCTCAAGGACTGGGGCCGCTCGGCCTGATGGAAGCGGACCCGCTTCTGATCCAAGCGGAACAGAAACTGATCGATCAGGCGGACGAACTCGTCGTGCTGGTCGACTCGTCGAAATTTCACAAGCGATCGAGCCTCATTCTTTGCGGGCTGAAGCGGATCGCCACTGTCATTACGGATTCGGGCATCGAGGACAGGCATGCCGCGATGCTCGAAAATGCCGGGGTGAGGCTGGTTGTGGCCAGCAGCAGGGCCGGTACGGATGCGGAGAACATATCCTCGTCCGCCTGACGCGGGTGAGGAGAGGGGAAGGCGGTGGTCACGGTTAAGGGAGCCGGGTCGTTGCCGAACGGAGGAATTTGCGCCGGATGCGATTTTCGCGAACCGGACAATGGGAGGAAATGAGCATGAAGATCCTGAAGTCACTGATGGTCACGGCCGCGGTTTCGCTTGCGCTGATGGCCAATGCCGCGCATGCGGAAAACAAGAAGATCGCGCTCGTCGTCAAGGCGCTCGGCATCGGCTTCTTCGAAGCTGCCAACAAGGGCGCCCAGGAAGCCGCCAAAGAACTGGGCGACGTCGAAGTGATCTACACCGGCCCGACCTCGACCACCGCCGAGGGCCAGATCGAGGTGATCAACTCGCTGATCGCCCAGAAGGTCGATGCGATCGCCGTTTCGGCCAACGACACGGACGCCCTGGTGCCGGCGCTGAAGAAGGCGATGGACCGCGGCATCAAGGTCATCTCCTGGGACAGCGGTGTCGCCAAGGATGGCCGGTTGATGCACCTCAACCCGTCGTCGAACCCGCTGATCGGCAACATGATCATCAAGCTTGCCGCCGACAACCTGCCTGAGGGCGGCGACGTCGCCGTGCTCTCGGCGTCCGCAACAGCGACCAACCAGAACACCTGGATCGCCGAGATGAAGAAGGTCCAGGGCAACTACAAGGGCATCAACGTCGTAACAACCGTCTATGGCGACGACCTTGCCGACAAGTCCTATCGCGAAACCCAAGGGCTCATTCAGTCCTATCCGAACCTGAAGGCGATCATCGCGCCGACCTCGGTCGGTATCGTTGCCGCCGCACAGGCCGTTACCGACGCCGGCAAGATCGGCCAGATCAACGTAACGGGCTTGGGCCTTCCCTCGGAAATGGCCGGCCACGTCAAGTCGGGCGCTTCCAAGTCCTTCGCCATCTGGAACCCGATCGACCTCGGCTATTCCGCAACGATGATCGCCTATGATCTGATCGGCGGTGCCGAAGCCAAGCCCGGCGCGGAACTGAAGATGGGCCGTATGGGTGCCGTCAAGCTCGACGACAACAATGAAGGCGCGATGGCCGACCCGTTCGTCTACGATGCCAAGAACGTCGAGGAATTCGCCAAGATCTTCTGATCTGGCGAACGACCAAACTGGCGTCGCCCCTCATCCGCGCGGTGAGGGAAGGGCCCCTCATCCGCCTGCCGGCACCTTCTCCCCGCAGGCGGGGAGAAGGGACAAGCGGCAACCGTTCGCTCCTCTTCCACGTCAAGGAGGGAGGAGAGCGGCGTCCTCGTTCCCTCTCCCCGCGCGCGGGGAGAGGGTTAGTCCTCGGGTTAAACCCGAGGAGAGGGGCATTTGCAGACTGCGGTGCCCTCGATGTCAGGCACATAGATCAGGCGGAACGGAACTTGCTCCAGGATACGCTCACATCGCGGATGAAGCCCGCCATCGCGCTTGAGGGGATCTCGAAGTCCTTCCCCGGCGTCAAGGCGCTCTCTGATGTTTCGCTGTCGCTCTATCCGGGATCGGTGACCGCGCTGATCGGCGAAAACGGCGCCGGAAAGTCGACGCTGGTGAAGATCCTGACCGGCATCTATCAGCCGGATGGCGGCACGATCCGCGTTGCGGAGCAGGAGGTCCATTTCCCGACGGCACTTGCCGCAGCGCGTGCCGGCGTCACCGCGATCCACCAGGAAACCGTGCTTTTCGATGAGCTCTCGGTCGCCGAAAACATCTTCCTCGGCCATGCACCGCGCAATCGCTTCGGCCTGATCGACTGGAAGAAGCTCAATACTGATGCGCGCGCGTTGCTTGCGCGCGCCGGTGCCGATCTCGATCCGACGATCCGCCTGCGTGATCTCGGCATTGCCAAGAAACATCTCGTCGCGATCGCCCGCGCGCTTTCCGTCGATGCCCAGGTGGTCATCATGGACGAGCCGACCGCCGCGCTGTCGCACAAGGAGATCCACGAGCTCTATGCGCTCGTCGAGCGGTTGAAGGCTGACGGCAAGGCGATCCTCTTCATCAGTCACAAGTTCGACGAGATCTTCCGCATTGCCGATCGCTACACCGTCTTCCGCGATGGAACGATGGTGGATGAGGGCCTGATTGCCGATGTCAGCCAGGACGAACTGGTGCGCCTCATGGTCGGCCGCGCCGTCGGTTCGGTCTACCCGAAGAAGGAAGTGGTGATCGGCGCGCCGGTGCTCACCGTTTCGGGCTACCGCCACCCGACCGAGTTCGAGGACATCAATTTCGAGCTTCGCCGCGGCGAGATCCTCGGTTTCTACGGTCTCGTCGGCGCCGGCCGATCGGAATTCATGCAGTCGCTGATCGGCGTCACCCGGCCTTCCGCTGGTGCGGTCCGGCTCGATGGCGAGGTGCTCGTGATCCGCAGCCCCTCCGAGGCGATCCGCAGCGGCATCGTCTATGTGCCCGAAGAGCGCGGCCGCCAGGGCGCGATCATCGGATTGCCGATCTTTCAAAACGTCACCTTGCCGTCGCTGTCGCGGACCTCGCGCTCGGGCTTCCTGAAACTTGCCAACGAGTTCGCGCTCGCCCGCGAGTACACCGCGCGCCTCGATCTGCGTGCTGCTTCGCTCGATCAAGACGTCGGCACGCTCTCGGGCGGCAACCAGCAGAAGGTCGTCATCGCCAAGTGGCTGGCGACCAAGCCGAAGGTGATCATTCTCGACGAGCCGACCAAGGGCATCGACATCGGCTCCAAGGCGGCCGTGCACGCCTTCATGAGCGAGCTTGCGGCTCAAGGCCTCAGCGTCATCATGGTCTCCTCGGAAATCCCCGAGATCATGGGCATGTCCGACCGCGTCATCGTCATGCGCGAGGGGCGGATCGCCGGGCGCTTCGAGCGCGCCGATCTGACGGCCGAAAAGCTGGTGCGTGCCGCTGCCGGCATTCAGGAGGCCGCGTGATGGCGAAGTTTCTAAAGAATCGTGAGCTGCTGCTCGTCGGCGCGATCGCCGTGCTGCTCGCGCTCATTACCTGGCGTTTCCCGCCTTTCGTCGCACCCGCCAATCTCGCGCGTGTCTACAACGACACCTCGATCCTCATTATCCTGGCGCTCGGCCAGATGGCTGTGATCCTGACGCGCTGCATCGACCTTTCGATGGCTGCCAACCTGGCGCTCTCCGGCATGGTCGCGGCGATGCTGAACGCTGCTTTTCCGGGCCTGCCGATCCCACTGATCATGCTCGCCGCGATCGCGCTCGGCGCGTTGCTCGGTATGATCAACGGCGCGCTCGTCTGGAAACTCGATATTCCGCCGATCGTCGTGACACTCGGCACGCTCACTATCTATCGCGGCCTGATCTTCCTCTTGACCGACGGCAAGTGGATCAACGCGCACCAGATGAGTGATGCATTCAAGGCGCTGCCGCGCGACGCGCTCTTCGGCTTCCCGGTTCTTTCCTGGCTGTCGCTGGTCATGATCGGGCTCGTCTTCCTGCTGATGAACCGCACGGCCCTCGGCCGCGCCTTCTATGCCGTCGGCGGCAATCCGCATGCGGCCGTCTATACCGGCATCGATGTCGGCCGCACCCGCTTCTCGGCCTATTGCCTTTCGGGCGCGCTCGCCGGGCTATCCGGCTATCTCTGGGTGTCGCGTTATGCCGTCGCCTATGTCGACATCGCCGCCGGCTTCGAGCTCGACATCATCGCGGCCTGTGTCATCGGCGGCATCTCGATCGCCGGCGGTATCGGTACCGTCGCGGGTGCAGTGCTCGGCGCGCTGTTTCTCGGCGTGATCAAGAACGCCCTGCCGGTCATCAACATTTCGCCCTTCGCGCAGATGGCGATTTCCGGCACGGTCATCATTATCGCTGTTGCCGTCAACGCCCGCGCCGAGCGGCGAAAGGGCCGTGTCATCCTGAGAAAAGCGGAGGCTGTCTGATGGCCGAAACCCACCTGGCTCCCCGCCACATCCCCGATCGGCTGGAAGGGCGCAGCGCCCGGCTTTTGAGGAGCTGGGAAAGCCTGCTGTTCGTCGTCGCCTGCCTGATCTTCCTCGGCAACTCACTGGCGTCGCCGTATTTCCTCGATCCGTGGAACCTCTCGGACGCGACCTTCAACTTCACCGAGAAGGCGATGATCGCCTTTGCCATGGCGCTCGTGATCATCTCCGGCGAGATCGATCTGTCGGTGGCCTCGATCATCGCGCTTGCCTCGACGGCGATGGGCTATGCCGTCCAGCTCGGCTTCGATACGCCGGCGCTGGTGGCGATCGGCCTCTCAGTGGGCCTCATTTGCGGCGCGGTCAACGGCCTGTTGATCACTGGTCTCGGGCTGCCGTCGATCGTGGTGACCATCGGCACCATGAGCCTCTTCCGCGGGCTCTCCTTCATCATTCTCGGCGACCAGGCCTTCACCGGCTATCCCGGCAGTTTCTCCTGGTTCGGCCAGGGCTATGTCTGGTGGGTGTTTTCCTTCGAGTTCACGCTCTTCGTCATCCTCGCCGTCGTCTACGGCATCGTCCTGCACAAGACCAATTTCGGCCGTGCGGTCTATGCCATTGGCAACAATCAGACTGCAGCGCTTTTTTCCGGCATCCGGGTCGCGCGCATCAAGTTTATCCTCTTCCTGCTTACCGGTCTGATGGCGGGGCTTGCATCGATCTGCCTGACCTCGCGCCTCGGCTCGACCCGTCCGTCGATCGCGCTCGGCTGGGAGCTCGAAGTGGTGACGATGGTGGTGCTCGGAGGCGTCAACATTCTCGGTGGCTCCGGAACCATCCCCGGCGTCGTGCTCGCGGCGCTGATCATGGGCATGGTGACCTTCGGCTTCGGCCTTCTCAACGTGCCCGGTATCGTCATGTCGATCTTCATCGGCCTGCTGCTGATCTCGGTCATCGCACTCCCCATTCTCTGGCGGCGTGCCCGCCGCCGTCTCGCGCATTGAGGTTCCGATGGAAAAATACGCCTTCCGCATGCGGCTGAACCCAGGCATGGCGGCCGAATACAAGGCGCGGCACGATGCCATCTGGCCGGAGCTGGCGGCGCTCCTGAAGGAGGCGGGCGTCTCCGACTATTCCATCCATCTGGACGAGGAGACCAGCCTGCTCTTCGGCGTTCTCTGGCGCACGGACGACCACCGAATGGCCGACCTGCCGTCCCATCCCGTCATGCGGAAATGGTGGGCCTATATGGCCGATATCATGGAGACCAAGGCCGATAACGAGCCGGTGGCGGTGCCGCTCAAAACCGTCTTCCATATGGACTGATCGGATGCGGGTCGTTTGCGTCATCGATATCGGCAAGACCAATGCGAAGGTCGCGGCCGTCGATCTCGAACGGTTCGAGGAGATCGCCGTCCGCAAGACGGCGAATGCGGTGCTAACTTCCGGTCCCTATCCGCATTTCGATATCGAGCACCTCTGGGCCTTCCTGCTTGAGAGCCTCGCGGCGCTTAACGCCGAACACGCTTTCGAGGCAGTCTCCATTACCACCCATGGCGCGACAGCGGTCGTGCTCGATGCTGCAGGCCACCTTGCGCTACCGGTGCTGGACTATGAATACGCCGGACCCGACAGCCTTGCCGCCGAATATGATGTGGCGCGGCCCCCGTTTTCAGAGACTGGCTCTGCACGCTTGCCTATGGGCCTCAATGTCGGCGCGCAACTCTATTGGCAGCAGAAGACCTTTCCGGATGATTTTGCGCGGGTCGCGTCGATCCTCACCTATGCGCAATACTGGACCTATCGCCTGACCGGCGTTCTCTCAAACGAACTGACGTCGCTCGGTTGTCATACCGATCTTTGGAACCCGCGAGCCGGCACGTTCTCGTCTCTGGTCGAACGCCAGGGCTGGAGGCCACTCTTTGCGCCGGTTTTGAAGGCGAGCGATATCGCCGGTGCCTTGCGACCGGAAGTCTGTGCCGCAACCGGCATTGCGCCTGATACACCCGTCTATTGCGGCATTCATGATTCCAACGCATCGCTGCTCCCGCATCTGCTGACGCGCGCTTCGCCATTCTCGGTCGTTTCGACCGGAACCTGGGTCGTCATGCTGGCGGTCGGCGCAGAGCCGAAGGCGCTCGACGAACATCGCGACACGCTCATCAATGTCAACGCGCTCGGCGAGCCCGTGCCCTCGGCCCGCTTCATGGGCGGCCGCGCCTTCCAGCTTCTGCTGGGGGAGGGGTCGGTTCCCCCATCGCCGGATGTGGAAGAGACGGTCGCCAAGGCCGGCCACATGCTGCTGCCGTCCATTCCCGAGGGGTCTGGTCCCTTTCCGACTTCGAAGGCGATCTGGACGACCGACGAACAGGCGCTTGGCGCCGCCGAGCGTTTTGCCGTCGTCTCGTTTCACCTGGCGCTGATGACGGCCACCTGCCTCGATCTGATCGGCGCGCGCGGGGAGGTCGTCGTCGAGGGACCGTTTGCCGCAAACAAGGCCTATCTGCGCATGCTCGCAGCGGCGACCGGAAGGCCGGTCTTCGCCGATCCCCAGAATGTTACGGGCACGAGCCTCGGTGCAGCCTGCCTCGTCCAGGGATCGAGGGTCAGGACCGGGATCGAGCCGGTTGCGGGCGAGATTCCCGAGAGCTTCGTCATCTATGCGCAGGCATGGCGCGAGGCGGCACTCAAGCATACAGGCAAAGAAAAGCGGCCATAGAACATTCGCTCACGGCCGCAAAGATGCTTGGCTGTATCAGGAAGATACGGGCCTGAGCCTGCTCAAAACACAGAGCTGCGCTTTGCCGAGCGGTTATGCTCGATGTTGAGCACGATCGATACTGCCATCATTGTCAGGATTGCTGTGAGTGCGGCGCCAATACCAAGAACAATCATTGTTCGTTTCCTGTAAGCGCATCGTCATGATGTCGCTTTGCCTAGATCACGATGATTTGGGTCGCAGCGACCCCAATCATAAACGTGATCGATTTCTTATAACTTAGAGCGGGATGCGGGAGGAAAACCGCACACACTTTTCCTCATCCCGCTCTTGCGAAGGTTTCTTCGCGCATTGAGCGCCCACTTCACTTTCGCTTCGATACGCGAGCGCAAGTCGAAGTACAATTCTAAACTCTTGTGAGTGAGAACCTGTTGTAATCCAGGGGCTTTATTACAGTTTTGTTGCGGTGCAAAAATGGCCCGCGAAAACACCCTGCGAATTTTAGTGAATCCGATTAGAGGCGAGGGACCGTTAACCTTCAAGCAAGGAATTAACCATAAACATGGTCCCACACGTCGGAATGGGATAATTCACAAGTCTCCTCAAGGCATGATGCCGCCCCGCCGTACCGGTTCCGGTCCGGTATCCATTCTTCACCGAATTTACTTGCGGGATGAACGATAGCAGACGCTGCTGGCGGGGGCTGATCTCATCGATGTGGCGTGCACGTCCGGTGGACTGTGGCTCCCCTTGAACCTCTCCGGGCAAATTCGAAAACGCGCATTACCCGGGGATCAGCGTTGAGGCAGGAAGCATCGTCAGAACAGGCAAGGAAGGGCCAGGCAGGCAGCCTGCTGGAGCGCTTGCGTTTTGCCGGGCTCGACGACGAGAGCTGCAACCGCGTCCGGGATCACAGACAGAAGCTTTCTCCCCGCATCGACCAGGCGCTTCGCGACCTTTTCCAGCGCCTCCAGACCTATCCCGATGCCGCCCGCCATTTCGACAGCGACCGCCAGATCGATCGCCTTCAGGACCTTCAATCGTCGCACTGGAACGTGCTGACGGACGCGCGTTTCGACGGGCTCTATGCCGAGCGCGTCAAGGTGCTCGCCGACACGGCAAGCCGCATGGGTCTCGATCCGCGCTGGCAGATGGCCAGCCATGCGGTCGTGCTCGAGCATCTGCTCGTCGGTCTCATCGAAGAGGCCTGGCCGAGATCTTTCCTGCCGATGGGCAAGGCGCGCCGCCGCGAGCTCTGCGACCTCGTCGCGGCGCTGGTGCGCACCGTCTTCGTCGACACCGAGATCGGTGTTTCGCTCCGTTTCAATGCCCTGCGCCAGCAGCACCAGCGGCAGCTGACCGAGCAGCGCAGCGCCGACGAACAGGAAGTCAAGGCGCTCTTCGGCGACTTTGCCGAGAGTCTGAGCCAGGGCGATCTTGGTGCGCGGCTGCCGGAAGCGGCAGCGGAAGCCTACCAGCCGATCGTCGCCAGTCTGAATGCGGCGCTGGAACAAATTCAACAGAGCCTGCAGGCATCTGACCACCACAACCGTTCCGCCGAAGCTCTGGTCGATCGCATGCGCGGAAACGCGGCTGCCTTCTCGGACAAGGCGAGTGTGGAAGCCGATGCGCTGTCCGGGCAGCTTGCAGCACTTGCCGACATGGCTGGACGCATGGCGAGCGGCTCCGGCCGCATCAGCGCCACGGAAACGAAGGCCAACGAAACCCGCATCGCCGTCGAGCGCAGCGGCGAAATCGCCGGCCAGGCAATCAGCGCCATGGCCGACATCGAGGCATCGGCTGAAAAGATCGGCCAGATCATCGGCGTGATCGACGAGATCGCCTTCCAGACCAATCTGCTGGCGCTCAATGCCGGCATCGAAGCGGCGCGGGCTGGCGACAGCGGTCGCGGCTTTGCCGTCGTCGCCCAGGAAGTGCGCGCCCTCGCGCAGCGCTCCGGCGAGGCGGCCCGTGAAATCAAGCAGCTCGTCTCCGGCACCAAGGCGCAGGTCGAAACCGGTGTCGAGATCGTCGGCCGCACCCAGGACGCGATCAGCAGCATCGTCGAGCAGGTCACGTCGATCAATTCGGCCGTTTCCGGCATAGCCCGCGAAGCGGAGCAACAGGTCGGCGACCTCCGGGGTGTCGCGGCCGAGATCGGCACGATCTCGCAGGGCGTGCAGGCAAGTGCTGCCCTGGCGGGAGAAACCGCGCGTTCGTCGGACGATCTCCACACCGTCATCGTCGAGCTTGGCGAAACCATCCGTCGGTTTCGTCTGGAGCGGCGTCATCCTGTTTCGTCAGCTGCCGGTCGTGAACCGAGCCGGCCGGCCCTGGGCGTGATTGCCGAAGAGCCGGGACTGCCGCTGTTCGACGACGGGCCGCAACGGCAGCTCGCCGGATGGCAGCGCTGATTTCAAGAGCAGTACAGAGTTAGCAGTCGAGGAAGACAGGAATGGCCAGCAAGAAGACCGCTCAGAAGACGCTCAGCCTCGCTCCGGTGCTGGACCTGAATGAGGCGACGGCGTTGCACGAGAAGCTGATCGCTCTGAAAGGCAGCGACATCGTGATCGACGCTTCGGCGGTCGAGCGGGTGGGCACGCTTTGTGTCCAGGTGCTGATGGCCGGCGCCAAGACCTGGGAAGAGGATCATTTGTCTTTCACCTTCAGCAAGGTGTCGGACGCTTTCGAGAAAACGACACAGCTCATCGGGGTCGAAATCGATCATCTGGTGGCAAAGGAGATTTGAGAAATGAAGAAGCGAGTTCTGACGGTCGACGACTCCCGGACGATCCGAAACATGCTGCTGGTCACGCTGAACAATGCCGGGTTCGAGACGATCCAGGCCGAGGACGGCGTCGAGGGACTTGAGGTTCTGGAAGAAGCCAACCCGGATGTGATCGTCACCGATATCAACATGCCGCGTCTCGACGGTTTCGGTTTCATCGAAGGCGTGCGCAAGAACGATCGCTACCGCGCCATCCCGATCCTGGTGCTGACCACCGAAAGCGATGCGGAAAAGAAGAACCGCGCGCGCCAGGCGGGGGCAACGGGCTGGATCGTCAAGCCGTTCGACCCGACCAAACTCATCGATGCAATTGAGCGCGTAACGGCCTGAAGTCCGGGGATAACCTCCAATGGATATGAACGAAATCAAAGAGATCTTCTTCCAGGAGTGCGAGGAGCAACTCGCTGAACTGGAATCGGGTCTGCTGAAGCTCAATGACGGCGACCGCGACCCGGAAACGGTCAATGCGGTGTTCCGCGCGGTGCACTCGATCAAGGGCGGCGCCGGCGCCTTTGGGCTCGACGACCTCGTCTCCTTCGCGCATGTGTTCGAGACGACCCTTGATTGCGTTCGTTCCAACCGGCTCGATCCCGGTCCGGAGGTTCTGAAGGTCATGCTGAAGTCGGCCGACGTGCTCGCCGACCTCACCAATGCCGCTCGTGACGGCGGCAGTGTCGACGAGGCGCGCAGCCGCCAGCTGATCAAGGAGCTCGAGGCTTTGGCGAACGGCGAAGTGCCGCAAGCGTCAGCAGCCGCCCCAGCGCCGGTCGAAGTGGTTGCCAAGCCCGTCACCGCCGTGGCCCCGCCGCCGGTCAACGACGAAGGGTTCCAACCGGTCGCTTTCTCCTTCGACGACTTCGACGCTGCCGAAGAACCGCCGCTGATGGAAATGCCCACCTACGAGATCGTCTTCAAGCCGAAGTCCGATCTCTATGCCAAGGGCAATGAGGCAACGCTGCTTCTGCGCGACCTCTCCCGCCTTGGCGAAATGAGCATCCATTGCGACATGGGCGCACTGCCGACGCTCGAGCGGCTGAGCCCGGAGAGCGCCTATTTCTCCTGGAAGATCCAGCTTGCGACCGACAAGGGCGAGGACGCGATCCGCACCGTCTTCGAATTCGCCGAGTGGGATTGCGACCTGGAGATTTCCCTGGTCGAAGACGAGGCTACGCAGTCGGGCGAAGAGCTGCCGATGCAGCCGGTGCCTTTCGATCTTTCGATCCTTGATGATGAGCCGGCGGTTTCGGTCGGTGTCGTCGAGGAGGAAGAACAGCTCGCGTCCCGACAGCAGGACATCCGCAACGCCGCCGTTTCGGCCGCAGGCACCGCCAGCAACGTGCTGCAGATGGCGCAATCCGCAGCCCGCGCCCCTGCCGAAAAGGCAGCGCCCGCCGCCAGCGCGGCCCAGAGCGCTGCCGCCCAGCAGGCAGCCGCATCGGCCGGCACGCCGACGATCCGCGTCGATCTCGACCGTGTCGATCGCCTGATCAACCTCGTCGGCGAACTGGTCATCAACCAGGCGATGCTCTCGCAGAGCGTCGTCGAGAACGACGCCAACGGCACGTCCTCGATCAACATGGGTCTCGAAGAGCTGCAGCAGCTCACCCGCGAGATCCAGGATTCGGTGATGGCGATCCGCGCGCAGCCGGTGAAGCCGGTGTTCCAGCGCATGTCGCGCATCGTCCGCGAAATCGCCGACATGACCGGCAAATCGGTCCGCCTGATCACCGAGGGCGAGAACACCGAAGTCGACAAGACGGTCATCGACAAGCTTGCCGAGCCGCTGACCCACATGATCCGCAACGCGGTCGACCACGGCCTCGAAACGCCGGAGAAGCGACTTGCCGCCGGCAAGAGCGCTGAAGGCACGGTGCGCCTGACGGCCAAGCATCGCTCAGGCCGTATCGTCATCGAACTTGCCGACGACGGCGCTGGCATCAACCGCGAGAAGGTGCGCCAGAAGGCGATCGACAACGACCTGATCGCGGCCGACGCAAATCTCTCGGACGAAGAGATCGACAACCTGATCTTCCACGCCGGCTTCTCGACGGCGGACAAGATCTCCGACATTTCCGGCCGCGGCGTCGGCATGGACGTGGTCAAGCGCTCGATCCAGGCGCTCGGTGGCCGCATCAACATCTCCTCGAAGCCGGGTCACGGTTCGGTCTTCACCATGAGCCTGCCGCTGACGCTCGCCGTGCTCGACGGCATGGTGGTCACCGTCGCCAACCAGACGCTCGTCGTGCCGCTGACCGCGATCGTCGAGACCCTGCAGCCGGAAGCTTCGGCAATCCATTCCTTCGGCTCCAACCAGCGGCTGATCTCGATCCGCAACTCCTTCTGCCCGCTCGTCGACGTCGGCCGCATCCTGAATTTCCGCGCCATCCAGGCGAACCCGGTCGAGGGCGTAGCACTTCTGGTGGAATCGGAAGGTGGCGGTCAGCGTGCGCTGATGGTCGATGCGATCCAGGGGCAGCGCCAGGTGGTGATCAAGAGCCTCGAGGCCAACTACACCCACGTGCCGGGCATCGCTGCGGCGACCATTCTCGGCGACGGCCGCGTGGCGCTCATTCTCGACGTCGACACGATCGTGGCCGCTTCGCGTGGCCAGTCGCTGAAGCCTGAAATGTCTCTCGCCGCTGCTGGATGAATGTGATGACCTATGTCGCAAAAAGTCTGACCACGGACGGGCGAGAGCTGATCGCTTTCCGCGTCGGCGACCAGGAGTTCTGCGTGAACGTGATGTCCGTGCGCGAGATCCGTGGATGGACACCGGCGACGGCAATGCCGCATGCGCCGTCCTACATGCTCGGCATCATCAATCTGCGCGGTGCCGTGTTGCCGATCATCGATCTTTCGGCCCGGCTCGGCATGAAGCCGGCCGAACCGACAGTGCGTCACGTCATCATCGTTGCGCAGGTCAAAAGCCAGGCCGTCGGTCTCCTGGTCGATGCCGTCTCCGACATCCTGACCATCACCAATGACAAGATCCAGCCGACACCCGACGTCGTCTCGTCGGAGTTCGAGAAGAGCTTCGCCCGCGGTGTGCTGGCGATCGAGGGCCGGATGATCTGCCTCATAGAGCTGGAAGCAATCTTCCCGCAGGAAGAAAGGGAAGCGGCATGAGGAACCAGGTCGCATTCGAACAGAAGCTGTCGCCGGACGAGTGCCTGGCCAGCGGCGAGTATCCATTGACCCGCCGCGATCTCACCGAGATCGCCGCGATGATCTATGCGGATGCCGGCATCTATCTCAACGAAAGCAAGGCGTCGCTCGTCTATTCGCGTCTGTCGAAGCATATCCGCAATCTCGGGCTCAAGGGCTTCCGGGATTATTGCCAGCTGGTCGCTTCGCCCGTCGGAGCCGCCGCCCGTCGCGACATGCTTTCGCACCTGACCACCAACTTCACGCGGTTCTTCCGCGAGAACCACCATTTCGAGCACTTGAAGACCGAAGTGCTGCCGGAGCTGATCGCGCGCGCCAAGGCCGGCGGCCGGGTGCGTATCTGGTCGGCGGCCTGCTCGGACGGGCAGGAGCCCTATTCGATCGCGCTGACGGTTCTGTCGCTGCTGCCGAACGCGGCCGACTACGACTTCCGCATCCTTGCGACCGACATCGATCCGAAGATCCTGGCGCTCGCCCGTGCCGGCGCCTATGACGCAACCGCGCTTGAAACCGTCAACCCGGCGATGCGCAAGCAATGGTTCTCCGAGGTCAATGCCGGCGGCCGCTTCAAGTGGCAGGTCGACGACCGGGTCAAGCGCCTGATCACCTTCAACGAGCTGAACCTGATGGCGCAATGGCCGTTCAAGGGCCCGTTCGACGTCATCTTTTGCCGCAACGTCGTCATCTATTTCGATGAACCGACGCAGATGAAGATCTGGTCGCGCTTCGCCGGCATGCTGAACACCGACGGTCATCTTTACATAGGGCATTCCGAGCGCGTGTCGGGTGACGCCAAGTCGCACTTCGACAACATCGGTATCACCACCTACCGCCATACCGGCAAGTTTCATGGAGGACGGGCATGACCGCTCCCGCTCGTGTTCTCGTCGTTGACGATTCGGCCACCATGCGTGGCCTGATCACCGCTGTCCTGAACGCCGACCCTGATGTGACCGTCGTTGGCCAGGCGGCCGACGCAATGGAAGCGCGCCAGGCGATCAAGCAACTCGACCCCGATGTCGTCACGCTCGACATCGAAATGCCGAACATGAACGGCCTCGAATTCCTCGACAAGATCATGCGGCTCCGACCGATGCCGGTCATCATGGTCTCGACGCTGACACACAAGGGCGCAGAGGCGACGATCGCCGCACTCGAAATCGGTGCTTTCGATTGCGTCGGCAAGCCGCACCCGGGCGATCCACATCCCTTCGCCGGCCTGGTCGACAAGGTGAAGGCGGCAGCGCGTTCGCAACGCAAGTTCATCATCACCGGCAACAAGATCGCGGGCTCTCCCGCTGCCGCCAACGCGAACACGGCTTCGGAATACCGGGCCGGCCGCAAGATCATCGCCATCGGTGCGTCGACCGGCGGCGTGGAAGCACTGATCACGGTGTTGCAGAAGTTCCCGGCCAATTGCCCGCCGACCGTTATCACGCAGCACATGCCGCACACCTTCACCAAGAGCTTTGCCGAGCGGTTGAACCGCCTGTGCGCGCCGACGGTGCAGGAGGCGACGGATGGTGCGCGGCTCGAAATCGGCAAGGTCTACCTGGCACCCGGTGGCGAGCGCCATCTGCAGGTCGCGAACGCGACGGCACCCTGCTGCCGCCTGGTCGATCGCGAACCGGTCAACGGACATCGGCCGTCGGTAGATGTGCTGTTTGATTCCGTTGCTGAACTCGCCGGCCGCAATGCGATCGGCGTCATTCTGACCGGCATGGGGCGCGATGGCGCCTCCGGTCTCCTGAAAATGCGGCATGCCGGGGCAAAGACCTTCGGACAAAACGAAAAGACATGTGTCGTCTACGGCATGCCGAGAGTCGCCTATGAATTGGGCGCCGTTGAAACCCAGCTCCCCCTCGGTTCCATCGGGGAGGAGGTCCTGAAAGCAGCGGCGCTCCGCAAGGAAGGAAGCGAATAATGTCCATCGCCGAAAAAATCAAAGTTCTGATCGTTGACGATCAGGTGACGAGCCGCCTGCTGCTGGGTGATGCCCTGCAGCAGCTCGGTTTCAAGCAGATCACCGCCGCCGGTGACGGGGAGCAGGGCATGAAGATCATGGCCCAGAACCCGCACCATCTGGTGATCTCCGACTTCAATATGCCGAAGATGGATGGTCTTGGCCTCTTGCAGGCGGTCCGTTCCAACCCGGCGACC
The DNA here is from genome assembly GCF_052044795.1 of Ensifer sp. 22521. Classification (NCBI taxonomy): domain Bacteria; kingdom Pseudomonadati; phylum Pseudomonadota; class Alphaproteobacteria; order Hyphomicrobiales; family Rhizobiaceae; genus Ensifer; species Ensifer sp. 22521. The sequence goes on along the minus strand of NZ_JBQENM010000010.1, from coordinate 23,740 downwards.
AAGAAGGCGGCCTTCATCATCCTGACGGCCCAGGGCGATCGTGCCCTCGTCCAGAAGGCGGCGGCCCTCGGTGCCAACAACGTGCTCGCCAAGCCCTTCACCATCGAAAAGATGAAGGCGGCGATCGAAGCCGTATTCGGGGCGCTCAAATGAACATGGAAGCCGCCGGCAAGCGCGTGCATGTCATCCAGGGCGAGTACAAGGTCTTCAACGATCCCAATATCGTGCTGTCGACCATTCTCGGCTCCTGTGTGGCGGCATGTATGCGCGATCCCGTGGTCGGTGTCGGCGGCATGAACCATTTCCTGCTGCCAGGTTCCGCGACGTCGCCCGCTTCCGGCGGCGACGCGACCCGCTACGGGGTCCATCTCATGGAGCTCCTGATCAACGGACTGCTGAAGCAGGGCGCGCGCAGAGATCGTCTTGAAGCCAAGATCTTTGGCGGCGCCAAGACGATCGCGCGTTTCTCCAATGTCGGCGAACAGAATGCCGCTTTCGCACGGCAGTTCCTGCTCGACGAAGGCATCCGCATCGTCGGCGAAAGCACCGGCGGCGAGCACGGTCGCAAGCTCGAATATTGGCCGTCCAGCGGCCGGGCTCGGCAATATGCCCTGACCGGCGTCGAGACGCAGCGCACCGTACAGTTGGAGGAGCGTCCGGTCATCGCGCCGAAGCCGGCCGAAAGCTCGATCGAATTCTTCTGATCCTGCGGGGCAGGCGCCTCGCAGGCCGCAAATAAGACCTTCTACCGAAGCCCCGAGCCACGTGAGACATACCAATGCAGACCGACTACCAGGGCCACATGCCGCACGTGGAAGAAGCACTGCCCGAAGTGCTGATGCGCATCGTCACCGAGCTGCATGACGTCGCCTATCTGATCGAACGGATCGAACCGCAGCTGGCAGGTGATGAGGGGGCCGATGCGCTCGCCAATCCGGACAAGATGATGCTGCTGCAGGGCATCGACCTCGCGGTGCAGAAGACGCGCGGCATCGCGGAGTTCATCGACACCATAACGGCGTCGATCCCCGACGACTGGCTGGTCGACGTGACCACTGCCGTCAGTCTCGTCAAGCTTGCCGATATGAAGAAGGCACTTGGCAACGGCATGTTGCGCCACGGCCACTCCCAGCCGCTGACCAAGGCAGCGGGTGATTTCGAGGCATTCTGACGCTCGTCGGAAGTCTGTGCGACGCGCGAATCTGGCAATAGCGCCGCAAAATCAGCGGCTTGCGGCGTGCAGACCAGCGCTCAGCTCATGCCGCTTACCCCGGATATCCGCCTTCACAGGCTCTTGTCAGTCAGTGGATAACTCTGCCGATGCGTCCATTCGATCGGCGATCCGGGCCGATCAAGCCAATTTCGCGCAAGTTTCGTTTCCTACGGTCCCGATCGGGGCTGGTAGATTCGCGCGCATTGGAAGTCGATACAAAGCATGTCGATACCCAGCAAACCCGAATGTTGGAACTGCGCAGGGCGCTCGGCCGATGACCGGCTTGAAAGCTCTGCGATACTGGGTGCGGAAACAGAATGAGTCTGTTGGATCAACTTTCGACGGTCACGAAGAACCTGAGCAATCTCGGGCAGGGCAAGCTGATCGCGCTGGCGGCAGCCGGCATGGTCGCGGTCGGCCTGGTGCTCGGGGCGGGCATTTACGTCAACAGACCCTCGTTCGAAACGCTCTATGTCGGGCTCGAACGCAGCGATGTCACCCAGATCAGCATCGCGCTGGCTGAGGCCAATATCGATTTCAATGTCGGCTCCGATGGCGCCAGCCTCCAGGTTCCCGTCGGCATGACGAGCAAGGCGCGCCTCCTGCTCGCCGAGCGTGGCCTGCCGAGCAGTGCCAATGCCGGTTACGAACTCTTCGACAATGTCGGTTCGCTCGGCCTCACCTCCTTCATGCAGGAAGTGACGCGGGTGCGTGCCCTCGAAGGCGAAATCGGCCGTACCATCCAGCAGATTTCCGGCATCGCCGCCGCCCGCGTCCACATCGTGATGCCGGAACGCGGCAGCTTCCGCAAGGCGGACCAGAACCCCACAGCCTCGGTCATGATCCGCGCCAGCGCCACCGTCGGCCGCAGCGCCGCTGCCTCGATCCGCCATCTCGTCGCCTCTTCCGTACCGGGGCTCGACGTCGATGACGTGACCGTGCTTGATTCGACCGGACAGTTGCTCGCCTCCGGCGACGATCCGGCCAACAGCGCTCTCAACCAGTCGCTCGGCGTCGTCCAGAATGTGCAGACCGAGCTCGAGAAGAAGATCGACAATGCGCTGGCGCCCTTCCTCGGAATGGACAATTTCCGTTCGAGTGTCACCGCGCGGCTGAACACCGATACGCAGCAGATCCAGGAAACGGTTTTCGATCCGGAATCGCGGGTTGAGCGCTCCACGCGCGTGACTAAGGAAGAGCAGAAGTCCAGCCAGCAGCAGCCGGACAATGCCGCGACCGTCCAGCAGAACATTCCTCAGGCTGCCCCGAGCGGCGGCGCCGGCCCGAAGTCGAGCGACGAGGCCGAGAAAAAGGAAGAGCAGACCAACTACGAGATCAACAGCAAGACGATTGCTACCGTCAAGAACAGCTACACGATCGAACGCCTCTCCATTGCGGTCGTCGTCAACCGTGGCCGACTGGCCGCGATGGTCGGCGAGCCGGCCGACCAGGCGAAGATCGACGCCTATCTTCAGGACATGCAGAAGATCGTCGCTTCCGCTGCCGGCCTCGATACGAACCGCGGCGACGTCGTGACCCTGACCGCCATGGACTTCGTCGAAACGCAATTGCTCGACCAGGCCGTCGCCGGCCCCGGCGTGATGGAAACCCTGACCCGCAATCTCGGCGGCATCATCAATGCCCTTGCCTTTATCGTGGTGGCCGCTCTGGTCGTCTGGGGCATGCGGCCGCTCGCCCGTCAGCTCGGGTTCGGCAGCACTGCCGGCCAGCTGGAAGGCGAAGCCGCCGGTCTCGAACTGCCCGACTTCTCTCCGGCCAGTGCCGGTGCCGGCGGGGCGCTCATGGAGGGCTTCGGGTCGGACTTCGGCTTCGACAGCACCGACGACCTGCTCAATATGGGCGAAGACGGTGGCTTCAACCGCCGTGTCAAGGAAGGCCCGGAAAGGCGCCTGGCCCGGATGGTCGAGATCAGCGAAGAACGCGCGGCGAAAATCCTGCGCAAATGGGCCCTCGACAAGGCCGCCTGATATCGCCGCAGCCCTGCCGCAATCAAACAGATCCCGCCCTTGTGGCGGGATTTGTGTTTGTGGCGTCGCTCCCGCATGTCAGGCGGCGTCGTCTATGTTCGGGCCAAATATTGTGAGAGTCCGGGCGCGTCCGCCGCCACTGCCGCAAATTTGCTTCAAGTTTCGAAGTGAGGCCGCTGAGTCCTGTGGGAGCCGAGAATGGTAATATTTTAACGATATCTTAATTTATAGATTCGTCGCGCGCGCATGGCGTGCATTCGGTGCGGTCATCTACTATACCGGATTCCAGCTATACATAGTCAAACTGAAATATAACTTCGCATGCACTCAGATTTATTCTGAAAATTTTACAATTTATATATCGGTAAAATGAGAAGAGCCCGAAAAACTCCTGATGCATTTCAGCCACAGCTGTGAAAACAAAGTATAATTTCTTCAGGTTCTAATTTTCGAATTTCGGCAATAAGCGCCCGTTTGTTGGGCAAAACCACGCCAATAGCGCTGTCCAGGATCGCGGCTGACGCGCGGGAACGGCAGGTTTTCAAGTAGAAATGCATTGTCTATCAATGTGTTGTGCCTTGGCATAGGCGATGAACGTCATTGGGCAGAACAGGCGAGGCCTGTCTGGGCCGAATCGGTCTATGCACAGGGTGTGAAGTAAATAGCCAGAACAGGGCGGTGGTATTTTTCTCGTGCCGATGTACATTTTTAACAGTTGATTCGCGTCCTGATCTGCGACTGGTGGTAATATTCGGCTTCGGCCGGCTGTTGGCGGCGACAGTGCAAGTGCAGTTCCGGGATGTGAATCCGGCACGGGGGCTGAACTCATGGACATTTCGCAAGCAGACATTGCTGTCTGGCCTTTGCCGACGGCACCGGCACGTGCACGCGGCGGCGGTTTCTCGCGCGAACAACTTTTGCGAAGGCTGGGGGAAGTCGCCGGTCGGGGCGGTCTTGGCAGCGGTCTGTCGGCGCTGACCGAATATGTCGGCGCGAGCCACTATCTTCTGGCGCGCTATGACATCTCGCAGGACAACGGGCTCGACTTCGTGGTCTGTTCCGATTGGCCCTTCGACGTGGTGCGGCGCCTCTCCGGCGTCGTCACGTCGCTCCACGCCAAGACGACCGAGCTTGAAAAATGCCTGGCGGTGCTGCAGCCGTGCTTCTACGCGCTGCCCGATGACATCGGCCTGCCGCGCGGCATCAGCCGCGAATATTGTGCGGTCACCTTCAACGTCGGACGGCTGCGCTTCTCGCTGATGCTGCTCATGCCGGAAGACGTGATCCTGTCGCAGGAGAGCCTGCGGGACGTCACGCTGCTTGCGGGTTACCTCGCAAGCTTCACGACGCGCGCCGAAGTCCGGCACGATCGAGACTTCGAGTTGACGGAGCGCGAGCTCGAATGCCTCTTCTGGATCGCCGAGGGCAAAACCAGCGAAGAGATCGCGGTGATCCTCGGAATTTCGCGCAACACCATCAACAACTACATCACCAGCGTCATGCGCAAGACCGCGACCAGGACGCGATCGGAAGCGATAGCTTACGCGGTGCGCAACAATCTTGTGTGAGGAACGGGCGCGATGACGCATTTTCTCGGTGGTGGGCGGTTCGACGACGACCACAAGCTCGCCCGGCAGGGCAACCGCGCCGCACGTGCCGCAACCCTGGTCACGCGTCTGCAAGCGATGCAGCGGCAGATCAATGCCAAGCATTTCGCCGTGCTGCGCCTCAGCGGTAAAGGCACGGCCCGAAAGCTGACCTGCGTCCTCGACAACTGGAGCCTTACGGCCGAAGCGAACGCGCATGATCTCATCACCGCCTATGGCGAGGAACTGGTTGCCCATCTCGATCAATCCCTGCTGCCGGTGCTTTGGAACGGGGCAGGGGAGCATCAGGCAGCGGAAGTCTCGGAACTCGCGCCCTTTGCGTATCGGTTGAAAGTGCGCAAGCTTGCCTATTCGGGCATAGCCTTTCCTGTCAGGCTCGGCGCCCAGGGCAACGGCTACGTCATCTTCGCCGGCAGCTACATCGATGCCTCGACCGAACAGGTGGTGGATCTGCATGGTCGCAGTTACATGATCATGACCGACCTGCTGGCCGCCGATGAAAAGCGCATGGCGCCGGCCGAAACCTTGAGTGACCGCGAGATCGCCTGCCTGCAGATGGCGGGCGACGGCCATATCAGCGAAGAGATTGCCGAGCGCATGGGCCTCTCCGTCCATACGGTCAACGCCTATCTGGGCGCTGCGACCACCAAGCTCGATTCGGTCAACCGCATCCAGGCGATCGCCAAGGCGATCCGCCTTGGCTACATCAGCTAAGCGCATTCAGCGCCGGCGCCTTCTGCAGAATACAGGTGCGCGCATGCGCGGTTCTTTTAGCTTGCGAGCGGCAGTTCGTAGGATTTGATGAATTTTGCGTCCGCCAGGCTCCGCGCCAGGAAGGCCGTGTTCTCGTCCGGGTCGGCCGACGGGTTCTGGAAGCTGATATGGCTGATCTCGATGCCGGCCGTCTCGTTGCCGAGGGACAGGCGGACATAGATGGTGATACCGCGGGGCTTAAGCTCCAGGTCGAGAACGATTTCCGGCTCGCAATCCCAATCGAGATTGTAGTTGCCGCCGAGACCGAAGTTGACCGTACCGGGCAGAAAGTAAAGTTCTGCCGCGGATTCGACGAGATCGGCGAGGCTGGCGTAGGATTCGAACCGCAAGAGGGCGATGAAATCGGCGGCGTCGATGAGCCGCAGTTCGGTCGCCACAGGGCGGATTGCTTCAGCTACGATCTGTTCCCGCTTCTCGGAGAATTCGCACTTTTTCATCGGAGTTATGTCATCCGTTTTGGTTGCGACGCATGCACCCTGTGAATGAGCTCGGCAACAGCCTTGTAAAACACGGGTGGAATCACACTATCGACCGAGACTTGTGCAAACATGGAGCGTGCAAGTGGCGGATCCTCGAAGACGGGGATGCCATTTTTCTCTGCAATTTCACGGATTTTCAGGGCAACCAGGTCCTGGCCCATCGCCACGACGATGGGCGCGTCGCTTTCCTCGCGGACATAACGCAACGCGACCGCGTAGTGAGTCGGGTTGGCGATCACCAGCGTGGCACGCGGTACGGACGAGATCATCCGTTTGCGCGCCCGGTCACGCTGCATCGAACGCAGGCGCGACTTGACGATCGGGTCGCCCTGGGCCTGCTTCATTTCCTCCTTCACTTCCTGCTTGGTCATCATCAGTTCGGTGTACCAATGGTGCCGTGACCAGAAGAGGTCGGCGATCGCCAGAACCGCGGTCGCAAACAGGATGACGATCATGATCTCGTTGAGATCGTTCGCCATCGTCGAAAACATCGTGACCGGGTCCGAAAACATCAAGTCGAGCGTCGCGAAGTAGTTGTTCCACAGCACCAGCACGACGACGACGGAGACGATGATGATCTTGAACAGCGACTTGCCGAACTCGACCAGTCCCTGCACGCCGAAGATGCGCTTGAGCCCGCCCATCGGCGAAATGCGGTTCAGCTTCGGCTGGACGCGGTCGAGAACCGGCCGCGGCAGGTTCTGGAAGATCGAGGAGCCGACACCGAAGAGGATGAGCAGCACGAAGGCCGGAACGACCAGCGCGGTCGATTTCCATGCGAGATGGGTGATGAGCGCCACCACGTCGGTCGAATTTTCCAGCCGCCAGGCTTCCGGCTGCTCGAAGATGTCCTTGAGGGCCTCGGCCATGGTGCTGACGCCGTCGGCAAGGAAGAAGACGAAGAAGATGTAGATCGCGAGCGTCGAGGCGAACATCGTCGCCTCGCGGGAGAAGGGCACGTTACCCTTCTCGGCAGCGTCGGAGATCTTCTTCTCTGACGGGGCCTCTGTTTTGCTGTCTTTATCCTGATCATCAGACATGAAGCAGGAAGGCTCCGGTTACATCTGGGCAGCGTCGATCGCGTTTTCTGCAGCGCCGTGCGTCTGTTAAGACGCGCAAAGGTCGTTGCAACGCGTCGAGCTGCTGCGTGCTCCTCAAATCGAGGCCGATCCAAGGAAAATGCAGTAGTGTACCCGGAAGGCTGGGCAGGCAAGCGTTGAGCCCCGGCATTCGCCAGGGCTCAACAGGAAATACGGTGAGGAGGGGCGCGCCAGCCGTCCGCTCGACGGGCCCATGCGGCGCGCCTACCCGATCAGGCCGCCTGCGCGTCCTTGTCCTTGAGCTCGAGCTGGCCGCTGGCCGCCAGGCGAATGGCTTCCTGGGTGATCGAGCGCCGTGCGATCGCGATGTCGCGCGGGTTGATGCCGGCATCGCCCATGGCGAGATCGGATTCGATCATGCGGCGCTGGCGTGCGCCGATCGAGGCAAGTACCGATTCGCGCAGTTCTCCCGTCGATCCGCGCAGCGCCATCGTGATGATGTCCGTCGACACGTCGTTGAAGAGTTGTACGCGGCTGCGCTGCGGCATGTAGAGCACGTCGTCGAAGAGGAAGATCTTCGGGCGCACCTTGTTGGCGGAAGCGGTGCTGAGCGATTCGAGCGACGCGAGCAGGGTGTCCACCTGCGGCTTGTCGAGTTCGTTCATGACCTCGGCGATCTTGGCCGGGCCGGCCGAATTGCGTTCCGCTTCCATCTCGCCGATCATTTCCATGACGCGCTTCTCGATGATCGCGGCGGCTTTCGCGTTGACGTCCTTCATGTTGACGGCGCGCTTCAGGATGTCCGGCCGCTGCTCTTCGGAAAGCTGCAGCAGCACCTTGGCGCCGAAGCCCGAAGGCATCATCGACAAAACGTAGGCGATCGTCTGCGGATGTTCCTTGGCAAGCTGTACCGATACGGCGACCGGGTCGCATTCCTGCAGGCGATCCCAGATGCTGGCCTCGTAGGACTGGAAAGTGGCGCGGCGGCCGAGCAGGCCGTCGACCTCGTCTGGGGTCAGGCCTTCTTCGAGGATGCTTTCAATCGCCTTGGCATTGTCCATCAGCCCGGCGCCCTCGGTGAAGAGGTCTTCGAACTCGTTGACGAGCGCTTCCAGCTCATGCGGCGGAATGGCGCGCAGCGACTGCGCCGCGGCGATGATCGACTGCAACTCGCTCTGGGTGAAGAACTTCAAGAGCTTGCTTGCGACGCCCTTGCCCATGGCAAGCAGGACGGCCGCCGCCTTGTCCGTCTGACTCAGCGGCCTTGATAGCGCCTGAGCCTCGAAACTTTCGAAATCCATCATGGATTCATCCTTCGCCCGATCATCGGGTTTTATGACTTCTTGCTGCCCTTGATCTCGATGAGTTTGACGCCGAATCGGGTGTCGTCGCCTTCGAGAACGGTAATTTCGCCGCGGCCGATCACCCGGCCGTTGACCATGATCTCGACTGGCTCGCCAATCCGGCGATCGAGCGCGATCGTTGCACCTTCGCTCAAGTTCATGAGACCGGACACCTGCATGCGGCTTGTGCCGAGCACGATCTGGACGTCGATCGGGATATCCATGATCAGGTCGAGGTTGGCCGTCATGCCGCTGCCGGGCGGCGCGTCGATCGCAGCTTCAGCGCTGTCGAAGGACGTCGCGCCGAAATCGGTGCCGCCGAAATCGCTCGAAACGGAACCGCCGCCGAGGTCGGCGCCGAAGTCGTTGGAGCCGAAGTCGTTGGAGCCGAAATCGCCGCCGAACGCGTCGAGGCCGCCGGCCGGTGCGCCGAATTCGCTACCGAAGTCGGTTGCGGCGCCAGCGGGTTCGCTGCCGAAATCCGAGCCGAAGGCTGCCGGCGCATCCGAATCCTGCTTGAGGACACCGCGCAGGTCATTGATCGCCTGGTCGAGTTCCATGTCTCCGACAGCGGCTTCTGCCTGTTCGTTGATGGGTGCTTTCTTGGGTGCCATGTGAGAACTATTCCAGTTGAAGCTTGCCTCAGGCATGCTGCGAGCGCGCGGCAGGCCGATTTAACTCATGATGTGGCGAAGGATATCCTGCTCGGAGCCGTGGGTATCCTTGACCCGAACCGTGTATTTTGATCCCGATCGTCCGAATTCGCAGACATAAAGGTCGCGGCCATTGGCGTTGACGTCGACGCGAACGTCCTGGGCGTCGTGGAAGGGAATGACGTCGCCCGCCTGCAGCCGGCTGATCGTTTCGAGCGTCAGGCTTTCGAGCCGGATGCGCGCCTCGATCGTGACGGCAGAGCGGCGTACCTGTTCTTCGAGCTGCTCGGTCCATTCGGCCTTCGCCTTGCGCTGCTGGCCGCTGCCCTTGGGGAAGACGATAGCGGTCTTCAGGAGCACGCTCTGGGGTACGATGACGGAGAAGGTGGACATGACCGGGCCGAAGCCGATCGTCATGTCGATGGCGCCCGCATGAATGTCCTCGATCATGGGATCGGGCTTGGGGCGCGATGCGCTGTTGAGCGGACGTTCGACGATCGCTTCGAACCCGCCCGGCGCGTTGACAGCGGTGCGCAACACGTCGGCGATCTTTTCGAAAAGCGGCACGGCGACGTCGATCTCGATCTGGGAGAGCGCACGCGGCTGCGGCTCTTCTATCCCGGTCGGCTCGGCGCCGAGCAGCGCCTCGACGAGAGTGATGATGATCGGGCTGTCGCAGCCGATCTGGAAATCCGCGCACCAGTTGCGCAAGGACACGTCACTGATCACCACGCCGGTACCTAGGCCGGCGATCAGCTCCCGCCGCAGCCCCGTCCGGAAACCGGCATAGCCGATCGTGACGTCAAGACCCGTTTCCGCCCGGCAGATGTCGGGCAGGAACTCACTGAAGACCTGGCCGAGTTCGAGTGCCAGCCGGCCGATCACCCTGTCGTCGCCGAGCGCGCCGGTCATGCGCGCCAGGAGTTTCCGGTCGAATGCGTGAACGTTGGATGTTGCGGAATTCATGGGATCAAGCCGCCTTGCTTTCGCCGCCGCCGCCGGGGTTCATCATTTCCTGCTCGACCGCGTCGATCGACGGACGCTCATAGGCCGAGATGGTCTTGCGGCCGTATTCGAGAGCGACCTGCGGTACCGAGCCGTTCATGTAGGCAAGCAGCGTTTGCTTGACGATGATGTAGAGGCGGTTCTGCTTCTCGCGCACCGATTTGATGTTGGCGACCAGCGGCGCGACGATCGAATAGGACAGGAACACGCCAAGCAGCGTGCCGACGAGTGCGGCTGCGATCTTGGCACCGAGAACTTCCGGCGCCTCGCTGATCGCGCCCATCGCCTTGATGACGCCGAGAACCGCCGCGACGATACCGATCGCCGGGAAGGCGTCGCCCATCGTGTTCAGCGCGTGATAGCACTTCATCTTGTCGTGGGTGATGGTCTGGATTTCTTCGTCCATCAGCGCTTCGATCTCGTGCGATCGGGCGTTGCCGATGATGATCAGACGTACGTAATCGCAGATGAAGGCGGTCAGTTCCTTGTTCTTCAGAACCGTCGGCGCTGCCTGGAAGATCGAGGATTCTTCCGGGTTGTCGATGTGGCTTTCGATCTCGTTGCGCGACTTGGTGCGCAGATCCCGCATCAGCGAATAGAGAACGCCGAGCGTGTCGAGATATTCGCGCTCCTTCGGCACCTTGTGGCGAAAGGCTTCGCCGAGCGCCTTGCCGGTATCCTTAACCACCTTCATCGAGTTGGCCATGATGAAGCCGCCGATGCCGGCGCCGCCGATGATCAGCAGTTCGAAAGGCTGGTTGAGGACCTCCATGTGGCCGCCCATGGCCAGATAGCCGCCGAGAATACAGCCGAACGTCACAAGAAGCCCGATGATGATGTTCATTTTCGATACCTGTCGCGATCCTATTTTCCGCTAACGGGATACGGTTTCATCCTTGCGTGAGGCTGGCCGGCGCGGGCGATGGGGGTCATTCATCGGAACAGGTTCGCGCAAGGCTATCCGGTCAGGATTTGTCAAGGCAGGGCGCATGCTCTGTCTGTGTCATTCCGGCAGGGGCGAACCGATCGTGACCACGACCTACACGAGCTACAAGCTGATAACGGCCGACTTGACGAAGTCGCTGGCCCGCGTTGCCGAGCAGCCGGATGTGGCGCGCGAGACGGAGTACTACCTGTCGAAGATCGGCGACGTCAAAACGATCGACGATTTCTTTGCCGATACCAGGCTCTACAACTACGCGATGAAGGCTCACGGTCTCGAAGACATGGCCTATGCCAAGGCTTTCATGCGCAAGGTGCTGACCGAAGGCATCGACAAGGACGACGCCTTTGCCAACAAGCTGACCGACAACCGCTACAAGCAGCTCGTCGAATCGCTGAACTTCGCCGCCCACGGTGCGGCCGCCACATCCTTCGACCGTGCCCAGAAGGGCGTCGCCGACAAATATGCTCGCCAGACACTGGAGCAGAACGCCGGTGAGGAAAATGCCGGCGTGCGGCTTGCCCTCTATTTTTCGCGCATGGCGCCGACGATCAGCAGTGGCTACGCCATCATCGCCGACGAGGCGCTCGCCCAGGTGGTGCGCACCGCGTTGCAATTGCCCGACGAATTCGCGGCAACCAATGTCGATCGTCAGGCCGAGGTCTATGAAGCGGCGATCGATTTCAAGGATTTCCAGAACCCGGGCAAGGTGACCGAGTTTCTCGACCGGTTCACGGCGCTCTGGGAAACCAAAAATTCAACGGACGGTTATGATCCGCTCGCAGTCTTCGGCTCTTCGAGCGGCTACGGCATTTCTTCCGATCTTCTCCTGTCCATCAACAGCCTGAAACTCGGGGGAAATTGAACGTGCAAACCGGTCTTTACGTCGCGATTTCGTCGCAGATGGCGCTCGAGAAGCGCCTCAACACACTTGCCGACAATATCGCGAACTCCGGCACCGTCGGTTTCCGTGGCACCGAGGTGAAGTTCAATCAGATGCTCGGCGACACCAAGCCGACCAAGGTTGCCTATGTCAGCAAGGGCGAGGAATTCCTGAACACCAACAACGGCTCGCTGTCGCGCACGGGCTCGGCTCTCGACTTTGCGATCAAGGGCGATGCCTGGTTCCAGATCGAGACGCCATCCGGCCCGGCGCTGACGCGCGACGGGCGTTTCACGCTCACCGATACCGGCGAACTCGTCACTATCCGTGGCTATCCGGTGCTCGACGCCGGCGGAGCGCCGATCCAGCTCAACGGCAGCGGCGGCGAGATCACCGTCGGCGCCGATGGTGCGATCCATCAGAACGGCGTGGCTGTCGCCTCGCTCGGTCTCTATGAGGCAGATTTCAGCAAGGGTTTCATGCGCCTCGACAACAGTGCTGTTCAGCCGACGGCACAGGCCGAGCCGGTGGTCGATCGCTTCGATGTCGGCGTGATGCAGGGCTTCGTCGAGGAATCCAACGTCAATGCCATCCAGGAAATGTCGCAGCTGATCATGGTCACGCGCGCCTTCGACAACATCACTGGCCTGTTGCGTGACAGCGAGGGATCGCTCGAAGAAGCGGTCAAGACGCTCGGCGGCAGTCGCTAATTTCTGACGGGTACCGGCATGCAACGCGAAGGCCTGAAGACAAGCGCGGGATCGACCTCTCTGGCAGCACTTGCCGGTCTGGTCGAGCGCTACGCAAAGCCCGAATTCTCGATCGCTCCGGGCGGACACGTGCAGACGATTTCGCCCGGTCACTACACGGTGACCGGCCTTTCGCGGCATGTGCGGCTCGGTGATTTCGTCGCCCACAAGAGCGTCACCGGAACCCATCTCGGCGAAGTCGTGCGGGTCGAACCGGAGCGGGTGGTCGTCTGCCCGATCGAACCCGGCGATCCGATCGGCATCCATGACACCGTGATCCGCAAAGGTGCCTTCCGCGTCGCGCCGACCGATCAATGGTGCGGCCGCGCCATCAATGCGCTCGGCGAGCCGATCGATGGTCTCGGGCCGCTGCTGCAGGGCGATGTGCGCCGCTCGATCTCCAACACCGCGCCGCCGTCGATGAGCCGCAAGCGGGTCGAGAAGGGCTTTCTCACCGGGGTCAGGGCGATCGACATCTTTTCGCCCCTCTGCCTCGGCCAGCGTCTCGGCATCTTCGCCGGCTCCGGCGTCGGCAAGTCGACGCTGCTCTCCATGCTGGCGCGCGCAGACGCCTTCGACAAGGTGGTGATCGCGCTCGTCGGTGAGCGCGGCCGCGAAGTGCGCGAATTCATCGAGGATACGCTTGGCGACAATCTCGCAAAGTCGGTCGCGGTAGTGGCAACCAGCGACGAAAGCCCGATGCTGCGCAAGATGGCGCCATTGACCGCCGTCACTATCGCCGAGCACTATCGCGACAATGGCGACAACGTGCTGCTGATCGTCGACAGCGTCACCCGTTTCGCACACGCGATCCGCGAAGTGGCGACGGCTTCCGGCGAGCCGCCGATTGCCCGCGGTTACCCGGCCTCCGTTTTCACCGAGCTGCCGCGGCTGCTGGAGCGCGCCGGTCCCGGTACCGAAGGCTCAGGCACGATCACGGCGATCATCTCCATCCTTGTCGACGGTGACAACCACAACGACCCGGTCGCCGATTCGACGCGTGGCATCCTCGACGGTCACATCGTGCTCGAACGCAGTCTTGCGGAAGAGGGGCGCTATCCGCCGATCAATCCGCTCGCCTCCATCTCGCGCCTGGCGCGCAAGGCCTGGACTCCCGACCAGGAAAAGCTGGTGTCGCGGTTGAAGGCGCTGATCCACCGTTTCGAGGAAACCCGCGATCTTCGCCTGATCGGCGGTTACCGCCCCGGTGGCGATCCCGACCTCGACATGGCGATCAAGCAGGTGCCGGTTATCTACGACGTGCTGACGCAGACCGCCGGTGAGCGCCCGGCGCAGGACGCCTTTGCCGATCTCGCCAATGCATTGAAGGCGGCGGCGATGGGCAATCAACCGGGCGCGAGAGCGAGGTGATGGCGGTGACCGATTACGATGCGGACGAAATGGTTCATCAGCGCAAGCGAAGCAGCCGCATGCCGATGACCGACAAGTTCCTGGCCGCGACTGGCGTCGCGCTTGCCGCGTTTGCGACTTTCTTTCCCTGGTACGCCTTCTTCCACCAGGACAAGTTCACCATGCCGCCGCTCTGGCAGGGTTCCACCCGCGATCTGCCGGAGCGCGCCGCCCGCAACGTCGTCTCGGTTTCGCCGCTGGCGATGCCCGACGCGGACGGCGAGACCATGGCGGCGATCGACCAGCTGACGACGGCGACCGTGCCCGGCATCGCCGGCGGTCCGGGTCCCGAAGGGTCGGCTGCGGAAGAGGGGCTGTCGCAGCCCTTTCCGGGAAAGTCCGGCTACAAGCTGATGCATGTCGCCAATGGCCGGGCGCTGATCGAGGATGCGAGCGGCATGTATATCGTGCGCATCGGCTCCGTCCTGCCTGACAACACCCGGCTTGCCACGCTCGAGCAGCGCGACGGCCACTGGGTGATGATCACCTCGACAGGCGAAGTCTACCAGGCAAACTGATTTAGCAGCCCATCGTCAGAGTTGATGGTCGCGTATCTCTTCGGATGCGCGGCGCGCTGCTGTTCGCCCGCAGCGGAATGCAAGCGTCCGAACCCCAGCGACCTCCGACGAAAGTCCCACGCAAGATTACCGGCCTAGGTTCGCATCACCAAGCATGGAGCTTTTGATGCAACCGATTCAGCTTTTCGAACTCGCGTCCCGGCAGGCCCAGTGGCTGACCGTTCGCCAGAACGTGGTGGCCGGCAACATCGCCAATGCGAACACGCCGCATTACAAGGCGAAGGACGTCAAGCCGTTCGAAAGCGTGCTGCAGGATACCGGCATGCAGATGGCGGCGACCCACAAGGCGCATTTTACCGAGGGCCTCGAGGCCTCGCAGGTGGCCGAAGTCGGCATGGTCGACGGTGTGCAGATCCAGCAGTCCGGCAACAGCGTCGCGATCGAGCAGGAAATGATGAAGACCGGCGAGATCAAGCGCGACTACGAGCTCAGCGCCGGGCTTGTGAAGGCGTTTCACCGCATGATGCTGATGACGGTACGGAAGTAAGAATCATGGATCCATTGACCTCAGCCCTCAAGGTATCGGCCTCCGGCCTCCAGGCGGAATCGACCCGTCTGCGTATCGTCTCGGAAAACATCGCCAACGCCCGCTCGACCGGCGACACGCCGGGTTCGGAACCCTACCGCCGCAAGACCATCAGCTTTGCCGCCGAAGTCGACCGGGCAAGCGGCGCCTCGCTTGTCGAGATCGAACGGCAGGGCACGGATGATTCGGACTACAACATCGAGTTCGATCCGGGCAATCCGGCGGCCGACGAGAAGGGCATGGTCAAGATGCCGAACGTGAACATCCTGGTTGAGATGGCCGACATGCGCGAAGCCAACCGCGCTTACGAGGCCAACCTTCAGACCATCAAGCAGTCCCGCGATCTGATTTCCCAGACAATCGACCTGTTGAGAGCCTCGCAATAATGATCGATGCAGTCAAATCCCTCGGCGCGTTCTCGGTCACCAAAGAGACCGACGGCACCCGTTCCACATCTTCCTCGTCGTCGATCTTCGGCATGCCGGCCGCCACACCGGGCGTGCCGCAGGGGCAAAGCTTCGCCTCGGTCCTCGGGGATATGACGACCGACACAATCAACGCGATGAAAAAGGCCGAGGGCGCATCGCTCGACGGCATCCGCGGTCAGGCAAACACCCGTGAAGTTGTCGATGCTGTCATGAACGCCGAACAGTCGCTCCAGACAGCACTCGCCATCCGCGACAAGGTGGTCACCGCCTACCTCGAAATCGCGCGCATGCAGATCTGAAGGAACGAGACATGAAGGCCCTTTCCATTGCCGCAACCGGCATGAACGCCCAGCAGCTGAACCTCGAAGTGATCGCGAACAACATCGCGAACATCAACACGACCGGTTACAAGCGCGCCCGCGCAGAATTCTCCGATCTGCTTTATCAGACTGAGCGCGCCCAGGGCGTGCCGAACCGCTCCAACCAGGCCATCGTACCGGAAGGCGCGATCATCGGTCTCGGCGTCCAGACGGCTGCCGTGCGCAACCTGCATATCCAGGGCAGCATGGTCAACACCGGCAACGACTATGACCTGGCGCTGATGGGCCGCGGCTGGTTCCAGGTCGAAACGCCGGATGGCGAGACGGTTTATACGCGCTCGGGCGCCTTCAACAAGAATGCCCAGGGCCAGCTCGTGACCATCGACGGTTACACGGTCGTCCCCGGCATCACGGTTCCGCAGGATGCGACGGAAATCGCCTTCACCAGCTCCGGCCAGGTGATGGTGCGCATCGGCAACGATCCCGCGATGCAGGAAATCGGTCAGCTGACGATCGCCAACTTCGTCAACGAGGCCGGTCTCGAGCCGCAGGGTGACAACCTCTTCAAGCAGACCCCGGCTTCCGGCGACGCGATCGTCGGCACACCGGCCGACCCGGGCTTCGCGCAGATCAAGCAGAAGTATCTCGAGGCGTCCAACGTCGATCCGGTCAAGGAAATCACCGACCTGATCTCGGCCCAGCGCGCCTACGAGATGAACTCCAAGATCATCCAGGCGGCCGATGAAATGGCGGCCACGGTGAGCAAGAACCTCAGGTAACGAAAGAGGGGGCAAACATGATGTTTCGCCGATCCGCAGACATCAAGGTATCGAAGGGCGACAGCGCATCCAAGGCGCTTCGTCTGGCGGCTGGCGCCTTGCTTGCCGCCACTTTCCTGTTGCCTTCGGCGAGCCTCGCGGAGCGGCCGACCGCGGTGATCCCGACGCGGACGATCTATCCGGGCGAAACGATCGACCGCAGCCGCGTCGAGGTTGTCGACGTTACCAACCCCGATCTTGCGGACGGCTACATCAGGACGCTCAACGAAATCGACGGCAAGGTCACCAAGCGCACGCTTCTGCCCGGTCGGGTGATCCTCGCGAACGCGCTGCGCGAGCAGTATGCCGTCGAGCGCGGCTCCACCGTGCGCCTCGTCTTCAGCAATGGCGGCCTGACCATCAGCGCCGCCGGATCACCGCTCCAGGATGCCGCCGTCGGCGAACTGATCCGGGCGCGCAACATCGATACCGGCATCATCGTTTCCGGAACGGTAATGGCCGACGGCACTGTCCATGTGGTGGCGAAATGAAAATGCTTGCCTGCAAATGGTTCCTGACGCTGGCCGTCGCGATCTCGACGGCGCTGACGCCGGCTTTCGGCGCGTCCAGGATCAAGGACGTCGCCTCGCTCCAGGCGGGACGCGACAACCAGCTCATCGGCTATGGCCTCGTCGTCGGCCTTCAGGGAACCGGCGACAGCCTGCGTGCCTCGCCCTTCACCGACCAGTCGGTCCGGGCGATGCTGCAGAACCTCGGCATCTCCACCCAGGGCGGCGATTCCCGCACGCGCAACGTTGCGGCCGTTCTGGTGACGGCGACGCTGCCGCCGTTCGCAAGCCCCGGCAGCCGCGTCGATGTGACCGTCGGTTCGCTCGGCGACTCCACCTCGCTTCGCGGCGGCACCCTGGTGATGACCTCGCTCTCCGGCGCGGACGGCCAGATCTATGCAGTCGCGCAAGGGTCCGTCGTCGTGACGGGCTTTGCCGCGCAGGGCGATGCGGCAACCCTCAACCAGGGTGTGACGACGGCCGGGCGCGTGCCCAATGGCGCAATCATCGAGCGCGAGCTGCCGTCCAAGTTCAAGGATGGCTTCAACCTCGTTCTGCAACTGCGCAACCCGGACTTCTCGACGGCTGTCGGCATGGCTGCGGCGATCAACAAATATGCCGCCCAGCAATATGGCGGTCGCATTGCCGAGGCACGCGATTCTCAATCCGTGCTCGTCGAAAAGCCGAAGATGGCCGATCTCGCTCGGCTGATGGCCGATATCGAGAACATCGTGATCGAGACGGACGTCCCGGCCCGCGTCGTCATCAACGAACGCACCGGCACGATCGTGATTGGCCAGGACGTTCGCATCAACGAGGTGGCGGTGAGCTACGGCACCCTGACCGTCGAGGTCAGCGAGACGCCGACGGTGGTTCAGCCGCTGCCATTCTCGCGTGGACGAACGGAGGTGGAACCGAACACCACCATCAACGCGCAGTCCGATGGCGGCACGGTGGCGATCCTCAACGGATCGAGCCTTCGCTCGCTCGTCGCCGGCCTTAACAACATCGGTGTCAAGCCGGACGGCATCATCGCCATCCTGCAAAGCATCAAAACGGCCGGGGCCCTTCAAGCGGAGCTAGTGCTGCAATGACGGCGAACATGAACCCATCTTTCGGCAAGGTCCGCAATCTGTTGCTTGTCGGCGCGGCCGCCGCTTCGATGCTGACGATGCCCGGCGCCTTCGCGCAGGACGTTACCGCGCCTCCGGCAACCGACGCGACGCAGAATGAGATCCAACAGTTCTGCACGAATATTGCCGACGCCGCCCGCGACCAGCGCTACGTGCTGCAGCGCAAGGACCTCGAGACCTTGCAGGCAAGCATCGATGAACGCATCGCCACGCTGGAGAAGCGACGCGACGAATACGAGGACTGGCTGAAACGCCGCAACGACTTTTTGAAACAGGCCCAGCTCGGTCTTGTCGACATCTACAAGACGATGAAGCCGGATGCGGCTGCCGGCAAGCTGGAAATGGTCAATCCGGAGATCGCCGCTGCGATCGTCATGCAGCTGCCGCCGCGACAGTCGTCTCTGATCCTCAGCGAAATGACGGACGAAAGGGCGGCGATCCTTACCAATATCATCTCGAGCGCCAGCGACCCGAACACCTCGAAGGAACCATCATGAAAATGCGTCTAACGGCCGTGCTGACGGCGGGTCTCCTTGCCGGGTGTCAGAACCAGGCGTTCAACGAGATTGGTCGGGCGCCTTCGATGAGCCCGATCGGCAGCGGTCTGCAATATTCCCAGACGCCGCAGCTTGCCATGTATCCGAAGCAGCCGCGCCAGGTGGTAAGTGGCTACTCGCTCTGGAACGACCAGCAGGCCGCCCTGTTCAAGGACGCGCGCGCGATCAATGTCGGCGACATCCTGACGGTCGATATCAAGATCAACGAAGGCGCCACCTTCGACAACAAGACGGATCGCAGCCGCAAGAACAGCAGTGGCTTCAACGTCGGTGCCAACGGCAAGTCGGAGGCCAGCGATTTCGGCTGGGAGGGCGACCTGAAATATGGGTCGAATACCAAGACCGAGGGTGACGGCACGACCGAGCGTTCGGAAAAGCTGAGGGTGCTCGTCGCCGCAGTCGTGACCGGAGTTCTCGAAAACGGCAACCTCTTGATCAGCGGTTCGCAGGAAGTGCGCGTCAATCACGAACTGCGCATCCTCAACGTTGCCGGCATCGTGCGGCCGCGGGATGTCGATGCCGAGAACGTCATCAACTACGACCGCATCGCCGAGGCACGCATCTCCTATGGCGGCCGCGGTCGCTTGACCGAGGTGCAGCAGCCGCCCTACGGCCAGCAGTTCATGGACCTATTTTCGCCGATCTGATCGGCAGGGAACGGCAAGATGGAAGAATTGGATACCGCCACCGCGCCGAAGTCGCCGTCAAAGGTGATGACCATCGCGATCGTCGCCGTGCTGACGCTCGTTGCCGGCGGCGGCGGCTGGCTGGTCGGCGGCCTGCTCGCGCCGCCTCCGCCGAAGGAGCAGGTCGAGGCGACCAAGGAACCGGCCGCCAACGCCACGGGCGAAGAGGGCCTGCCGAAGGTCGCGACCGAAGCGAACGGTGTCGTCCAGCTGGAGCCGATCACCACCAACCTTGCCTATCCTTCGGAGAACTGGATACGGCTCGAGGTGGCGCTGCAGTTCGACGGCGCGCCCGATCCCAAACTGGCGGAACAGATCCACCAGGATATCGCCGCCTATCTGAAGACGGTCTCGCTGCAGCAGATCCAGGGGCCGCGCGGCTTTCAATATCTCCGGGATGACATTCAAGAGCGGGTTGACCTGCGCTCCGATGGGCGCGTAACCAATGTGATGTTCAGAACCTTCGTCATCCAATGATTCGATAAATGGTCCGGCTTGTCGCCTTCATAGTCGCCATGATGGCGATGTCCGGTATTGCCGGCGCCCAGAGTTTTCCCTCTGATATCCTGAATACACCTATCGACGGGTCGGCCGCCTCGTGGATCATCCGCACTTTCGGTCTTCTGACCGTTCTGTCGGTGGCCCCGGGCATCCTGATCATGGTCACCAGCTTTCCGCGCTTCGTGATCGCCTTTGCGATCCTGCGCACCGGCATGGGCCTGGCGACCACGCCGTCGAACATGATCATGGTGTCGCTGGCCCTATTCATGACCTTCTATGTCATGGGGCCGACCTTCGATCGCGCATGGCGCGACGGCATCGATCCGCTCATGAAGAACCAGATCACCGAGGCCGAGGCGATCCCGCGGATCAGCGAGCCGTTCCGCGAATTCATGCTCGCCAACACCCGCGACAAGGACCTGCAGCTCTTCATCGATATCGCCAAGGAAAAGGGCCAGACGGTGGTCGTGGACGACAAGGTGGATCTGCGCGCTGTCGTGCCGGCCTTCATGATCTCCGAAATTCGCCGCGGCTTCGAAATCGGCTTCTTGATCATGCTGCCATTCTTGGTGATCGACCTGATCGTTGCCACCATCACCATGGCCATGGGCATGATGATGCTGCCGCCGACGGCGATCTCGCTGCCCTTCAAGATCCTGTTCTTCGTGCTGATCGACGGATGGAATCTGCTCGTCGGCAGCCTGGTGCGCTCCTTCAGCTAGATACCTGTCATTAAAGGTTTGGGCGCTTCGAAAGGCGCAAACAAAAAAGGCAGCGCCTCGGCGCTGCCTTTCGTCGTTCGGGGTCGAGGGTCGGATCGCTTAGCGTTCGAACGAACCAGTCCGCGCCGGTAGCGCCGGAACGTCGATGTGATCCGGTACCAGACCTCTCTTCGCGCGGTCAGCCATCATTTCGTAGCCCTGTTCCAGGTGGCGGCAGAAGCGTTCGGCATCGAACAACGGCATGCGGAACCGGTTCTCCTCGAGGGTCTTTCGATAGTCGGCGATCCTGTCTCGGTTGTTGTAGAGCGCGACCGCCTCGCGAACATAGTCCTCCGGCCCGGCGGCTACGAGTTCCGGCACGCCAATGGCGTTGAGCAGGCTCTCACTCACGCGTGAGGCGAAGTTGGTGCCTTTGAAGGTCAGCACCGGAAGGCCGGCCCAGAGCTGTTCCGAGGTCGTCGTGTGGCCGTTATAGGGATAGGTGTCGAGGCCGATGTCGGCGACCGGGATACGGCTGATGTGGTCTTGATAGAGGACCTTGGGGCAGACGATGATGCGCTTGGTGTCGAGGCCGGCACTCTTGAACTTTGCGATGATGTTCGCTCGCGCATCCGGGCGGCTGCACATCAGCCAGAGCACGCTGTCCGGGGTCTGCTGAAGGATCTCGATCCACAGGTTGATCGTCTGCAACGAGATCTTGCGGTTGGCGTTGAACGACGCGAAGACGAATACTTCCTCGGGAAGGCCGAGCTGGCGACGCGACAATGGCTGCGGCAGCGGGCGGTTGAGAGGGTCGTTCGGCTGATAGGTGTCGGGAAGCCGGCAGTATTTCTCGTAGTAGTGCGGTTCGCTGCCATCCGGCAGGACATGGGGGTCGCCGATGATGTAGTCGAGGTCCACATTGACCGTCGTCCCGGGAAAGCCGAGCCAGCTCACCTGAACCGGAGCGGTCTGCCGGTTGAAGATGTTCACCCGGCTCTCGAGCGTGTGTCCTTTGAGGTCGACAAGAATGTCGATGTTCTCGGAACGGATGACCTCCGCCGCTTGGTCATCGCTAAGGTCGTTGATGGAAACGATCTTGCCCCACTTTTCGCGGGACCCGTCGTCGCGCACGACGTTGTTGGGCGATGTGTGGCAGAAGAGAGTGATATCGAAACGCGAGCGATCGTGCGCCGTGAGCACGGCTGCGAGCAGCTTCATGGTCGCGTGGTCGTGCCAGAAGTCGGAAGAGACATAGCCGATACGGATGCGGTCGTTCCAGGCATGTGGCATGGCGCGGCGGGCTTCCGTCAGTCCGGCAGGGAAGGGACGGTGCTGCGCGCCGGCAATCCGGTTCAGCCGTTCGTCGCCGCACCAGGTGATATGGTAATAGGGCGCCTCGGCGGCGAGGATATCCGCCTCGCCGAGCCTCAGCGCTCGGTCGATGTCGCGGCTGTGTTTCTCGACTTCGGCAAAGTCGTTTGCCTCGCGGGCATAGACGAGATAGGCGGAGCGCAATGTCGTGTTCTTGGGGTGCGTCTTGAAGAGATTTGCGACGGCCTCACGGTCTAGCGCATCGTTGACATCGGCTGTCAAAAGTTTGAATGCCAGCGATTGATGATGGCGATTGGCGCTGGTCGACAGCGGTGCCTTGAACAGGCCGAGGATTTCCTTCTGGTCGCGCTTGAGGAAGATCGAAGCAATGATGAATGCGATCTCCGGATCCGTCTTGGCTTTCTCCAGCAGCGGGAGGCCGATGGCCAGAGCTTCGTCCTCGTGTCCATTGACGAAATAGAGTTTCATCGCCTCGGTCAGATAGTCCTGCGACCGCGAACCGCCGGCCTCTCCAGCGAGCTGGTAGGCGCGTGCTGCCTCGGGCTTGAAGCCGAGCTTCAGCAGAACCTTGGCGAGCAGCACAAAGGTCTTCGTATCCCGATTGATATTCATCAGGATGTTTAGCTGGTCGAGCGCGTCCGTGTACTGGCCTTTCTGATATTGCCGGGAAGCGGTCGAGAAAATGGCTTGGGCGTTCACTGATAGCTCCGTCGTCTGGGCTGCCGGCATCAAAGGCTTGGCACCTCGATGTCGCAAAGCAGGTCTCGTGGCCATCGTAGTAATGGGAGCTTGCCTCAGGCATGACGCGTCAACCCCGATCAAAGCCTGGTCCTGTCTCGCAAGGGGCCATTCGAACGGCGCGTTTGGCGACCCGGACCGTCCACTTAAGGCGTTGTTAAGTATAAATTATCTCTCGTTGAGGCCGCTTCGGCATTTAAGGAATTCGCAAGCATTGGGCTCGATATTCGGCCTCACATGACGGGTTTGGTTTCTTCCGAGAAAGTCGTTGGAACCGAGAGGCATGAAGCCGATCCATCATCACCGGTAGTGTAAACAGTCCGGTATGTCCCCCAATCGTCTTAAGTAATAAAGGGACACTCTAATGACGAGCATCATGACCAATTCCGCCGCAATGGGCGCTCTCGCTACCCTGCGTTCGATCAATTCGGATATGGAAACCACCCAGGACCGCATCTCGTCGGGCCTGCGCGTCGGTTCCGCTGCCGACAACGCCGCTTACTGGTCGATCGCGACCACCATGCGTTCGGACAACAAGGCGCTCTCGACCGTTCAGGACGCACTCGGCCTCGGCGCTGCCAAGACCGACGTTGCCTACACGGCCATGGAAAACTCCAAGAACGTCGTCGACGAGATCAAGAAGAAGCTGGTTGCCGCCAGCGAGCCGGGTGTTGACAAGAGCAAGATCCAGAAGGAAGTCAAGGAGCTGCAGAACCAGCTCGTGAGCATCGCGAAGTCGGCTTCGTTCTCCGGCGAAAACTGGGTCTACAACGACGCCAACAACACGGCTGCCACCAAGTCGATCGTCGGTTCGTTCAACCGC